>NZ_JBFAON010000026.1:0-64037 GCF_040659795.1 Pseudonocardia sp. NPDC049635 | reverse complement strand
GTCGGGCGGCGGCGCCGGGTGCCGGGGAACGGCGGGCCCGCCGTCGCCGGCCTGCGGTTCCGGCGGGGACCCGGGCGCGCCCGCGCGGCGCGGCACGACGGGCAGCTCTCCGCTGAGGCGGGCCGCACGGTCGCGCTCCGCGGGCGGTGCATCGGGTTCCGCGGCCCGGTACCGGCGCCGTTCGGCAGCCGTGTCCGGACGGCCGGGGACCGATGCCGCCGCCATCGTCTCGCCGATCCCGCGGCGGGTGGCCCGGATGGAACGGATGTCGGTCGGTCTGCTGTCGCTGTGCCCGCTCCGGCCGGGCGACGGCTCGGAGCGCGCCGTGCGGGCCCGCCAGGCCGCGGAGCGCTCGGCAGCGGCGGCGGCCTCGCGCTCGCGACGGCGCAGCCACGGTTCGTCCGGCTCGGCGGGGGCGTCGTCCCGGCCGCCGGGGCCGGGTGGCCGCCGCCCGGCCGGTGGCGGGCCGGCCGGCCGCTGCTCGGGACCGGTACCCGCGGGGGGCCGCCCGTGCACACCGGTCGGCGGCCGCTCGGAACCACCGGAGGAGCCCCGCCCGGCCGACCCGGCTGCGGCAGGACCGGGGGGACCGCCCGGCCCGGACGCCGAGGGGCCCGGGGGAGGGCCCGAACCGGGGCCCTGGGCACCGGGGCCGGACGGCCGTCCGGTGGCGTCGCCCGGGCCGGGAGCGGAGCGTCCGCCAGCACCGCCGCCGGACGGCCCGCCGGGGCCGCCGGACGAGCCGGGTGCCGGGGCCGCGGCGGACCCGCCCGGGCGCTGCGGTGCACCACCGCGACTGGTGGGGGGATGCGCCGACCCGGGGCGTGCCGAGGGGGGCGGGCCGGGGCGCCGTCCGCCGGGCGGGCCGGGCTGCTGGTCGGGGGGCTGCCTGCCCGGATCGCGCGGGTCGCCGCCGGCGGTCGGGGCAGGCTGCTCGCGGCGGGCCCCGGGGCGCAGGTGCGGGCGGTCGTCCCGCCGTCCGGGGCGCCTGCCGTCCCGTGGCGGTCCGGACCGGGACGGGTCCTGCCCTTGGGGCTCCTCGCGCGGTGGTTCGGCCACCGGGAACCCCCTTCACTGGTCGGCACGGTCGGGCCCACCGTGCCGGGCACCGGGCCCCGGCACGGGTGTCTGCCCCGGCGACGGCAGCGGCACCCGGGTCACCCGAGAGTACTTGCCGTGATCACGATCTCGGTGCCCGGCCACCCACCCCTGTGGGTGTTCCGGACGAGGTCACGGGAGGGTTCGGACATACCCGTCACTGGTAGGACACGAACACGGGGGACTCGGGGCGGACGTCGTAGGTCTGACGCGGGGTGAAGGTCGGCGAGTCCTCGTCGAGGAAGTTCTTCCATCCCCACCACAGCCCCTCCGGGCGGGGGGCCTGGTGCAGGGTGTTCCAGGTCTCGATCTTCTCCTGCGGTGTGCCGAAGCCGTCCGCGTGCAGCACGGTGGCGAGCTCGGGTCGTGCGGTCACGACGTCGGCGCGGTCGGAGATCATCTGCACCTGGAACTGGTGCAGCAGGAACACCTTCTGCGGCAGGTTCCGCTCGCGGACCAGCCCGGCCAGCCACTCGGAGGTGGCGTTGACCTCCGCCGCGCTCACCGAGCCGACCTGGTCGCCGTGCCGTTGGTCGCCCTCCAGGCGCCACTCGGGATCGAGGGCGAGACCGACGTGCGGCTGGGTCAGCAGCTCGGTGTAGCGCTGCGCCTGGGTGCGGAAGTCGGTGCGCCCCGGCTGCAGATCGAGCACGACGTACACACCGGCCCGACCGGCCTCCTCCACCCACGGGCGCAGGTCCTCGACGCTCATCTCGGCCGAGTAGTCGCCGTCCGGACCCGGTGCGGTGTCGGCGACGGTCGCGATGATCTCGAAGGCGGGCACGACCGGTTCGTCGACGAGCGGCTGGAAGTCGGCGGCGAGATCCTTGGCCCTGGCGATCGACGCGGCGAGGTCCTGCTCGCCGAGCACTCCCATCGCGGGCGTCCCGGGATGACCGTACAGCGCCACCATCCGGCGCTGCGGGAACAACTCGGTGCCGCCGCCGGGCAGCTCGGGCACCGGCGGCTCGACGCCGGTCGGGGCCGCCTCGGGGGAGGGGGGCGGTGCGGGCTCCGCGTCGGCTGCGGGATCGTTCGCGCAGCCGGCGACGAGCGCGCAGAACGCGAGCAATGCGACGAGCAGGGTGAACGGGCGGAACACCCCACCCGGCCGGTGACGGACGGTGGTCGGCTGAGTTACCCCGGAGATGGACACCGGTCACCAGGCTAAGTGAGCTGTGTCTCTCCGGCAGTGCGGAGCGCGGCGGGCGTGTCGCCGCGGGTCAGCGGGGGAGGACGGGGCCGTCCGGGCCGTCGTCGGTCCCGCGCTGCGGCCGGGGCGGGCGGCCGCGCAGGATCCGCTTGAGCCCGGCGGTGTGTCGCCGGCTGACCGGCAGCTCGACCGCACCCGGGCCGTTGCCGAGCCGCACGACGTAGCCGGAACCGGACATCCGCAGCTCGGTGATCAGTGCCAGTGCCACCAGGTACGCCCGGTGGATCCGGACGAACCCGGCCTCGCCCCACCGGTCCTCCAGCACCGAGACCGGGATCCGGACGAGGTGGCTGCCGTCGTTGGTGTGCAACCGGGCGTAGTCGCCCTGTGCCTCGACGAACCGGATCGAGGAGCGCGGGACGAGCTTCGTGGTGCCGGCCAGCTCGACCGGGACCACCTCGTCGTCGGAGGTGGCGACGGGGGCGCTGCGGCGCCCGGCCGGTGCCGGCGGCCCACCGGGACGGGCGGTGTGCCCGGGCCCCGGGCCGGCGGTCTCGGCGCGGCGCGCGGCGTGCAGCGCGACGGTCCGGTCCAGCGATCCGGCGAGGCGTTCGCTGCGCAGCGGCTTGAGCAGGTAGTCGACGGCGCCGACCTCGTAGGCGTCGACGGCGCGGTCGTCGTGCGCGGTGACGAACACGACCGGCGGCGGGTCGGCCATCGCGTTCAGCACCCTGGCGAGCTCCAGGCCGTCGAGGCCGGGCATCCGGATGTCGAGGAAGACCACGTCGACGCCGGGTTTGGAGGCATCGGCCTGCGAGCCGTGCAGGATGCGCAGGGCCTCGGTCGCGTCCGGCGCGGTGAGCACGGTGTCGACCCGCGGGTCCTCGCCGAGCAGGTGGGCGAGCTCCAGCAGCGCGGGTTCCTCGTCGTCCACCGCGAGGACGGTCAGCAGCGCCCCGCCGGGCGAGGGCTGCTGGGGAGGCTGCTCGGGGGCGCGGGCCTGGCCGGGAAGGCCGATCGGCCGGTGGTTGCTCGCCCCGTACCCGGGTGGCGGTCCGTAGCCGGACGGTGTGCCGTACCCGGCCGAGCCGGAGACGACCGGCGTCGCACCGGAAGCGTGCCCACCCCGCGCGTGGCTGTACACGGCTCCTCCTTGCCGCGGGCCTGCCGCCCGCTGACCGGTGACTGCGGGCACACCGTAGCGAGGCTGCGGAGAGTTACCGACGGCCGGTCCTCCGCGCGCGTGGCCACGATCCGGTGTAGGCCGTCCGGGGTGCGGTTCTCACCACGGGTGACCCACTCCGCCGGCGGGTCGGGGCCTCGCGGTCACCGGCCCGGCCCGATGGTGTCGTCGCTGGTCGGGCGGATGGTCCGATCCTCGCCGATCGGACGGGCTCACGGCGGGCCATATTGTGGCACTCGGTGCCGAAACGCTACCGTGCGGTGCGGCCCGACATCGGCGACCGTGGTCGCCGACACCACCGTCGGTGACGTGCCGCATGCGGTCCGTGCTGGGCGCGGGACCCGCACCGACAACACGGGACACTGCGAAGGGGCAGCGATGGCGAGCACCAAGGACTGGTTCGAGACGGTCGCGGAGGCGCAGCGCCGGGCGCGCCGGCGGCTGCCGAAGTCCGTCTACTACGCGCTGGTGGGCGGCGCGGAGCAGGGCATCACGCTGGCCGACAACGTCGCCGCCTTCGACGAGCTGGGTTTCCGCCCGCACATCGCGAGCCTGCCGGCCCAGCGCGACCAGAAGACCACGGTGCTGGGGCAGGAGATCGACCTGCCGGTGGTCATCTCGCCGACGGGCGTGCAGGCCGTCGACCCCGAGGGCGAGGTCGCCGTCGCCCGCGCCGCCGCGAGCTCCAACATCCAGAACCCGCTGAACCCGGACCAGACGGTGTCGACGGCGATGGGGCTGTCGTCGTTCGCGTCACGCTCGGTCGAGGACGTCTGCGCGGTCAACGACAAGATCTTCTTCCAGGTGTACTGGGCCGGTTCGAAGGAGGACATCCTGGCCCGCGCGGAGCGGGCCAGGGCCGCCGGTGCCAAGGCGTTGATCGTGACGCTGGACTGGACCTTCGCCACCCGCCGGGACTGGGGCAGCCCGCCCATCCCGGAGAAGGTCGACCTCAGGGCCGCGCTGCAGTTCGGCCCGGAGATGGTCACCAAACCGCGCTACCTGCTGGACTGGGTGCGGGCGGGCCGGATCCCGGACCTCACGGCGCCGAACATGGCGCCCCCCGGTGGCGGCGCCGCACCCACCTTCTTCGGCGCCTACGGCGTCTGGTGGACCACCCCGCCCCCGACCTGGGAGGACATCGCGTGGCTGCGGGAGCAGTGGGGCGGGCAGTTCATGATCAAGGGGATCATGCGTCCGGACGACGCCCGCCGGGCCGTCGACGCCGGCGCCACCGCGATCTCGGTGTCCAACCACGGCGGGAACAACCTCGACGGGACCCCGGCCGCGATCCGGGCGCTGCCCGGGATCGTCGACGCCGTCGGCGACGAGATCGAGGTCCTGATGGACGGCGGCGTGCGGCGCGGGTCCGACGTGGTCAAGGCGCTCGCGCTGGGCGCCAGGGCCTGCCTGATCGGTCGCGCGTACCTGTGGGGGATGGGCGCCCAGGGCGAGCGCGGCGTGACGAACGTGCTGTCGATCCTCTACAAGGGCATCGACGAGGCACTGCTCGGGCTCGGGAAGCGGTCGATCCACGAGCTGACCCGGGACGACCTGATCGTGCCGGAGGGCTTCACCCGCACCGAGAAGTACTGATCCGATCCCGCACCCGGCTCCCGTTCAGCCGCCCGCCATCGCCCCCACCACGAGCAACGGCTCGTCACCCCGGGCGACGGCGGGCGGCAGCGCCGTCCCGGCCGGGCAGTGCGAGAGGTCCTGCTCGCAGGCGAAGTAGCGCACGTACGGCCTGCGTCGCCCGGACGGCCGGTCCCGGACGGCGCCGCACAGCTGCGGATGCCGGTGCTCGAGCGCGTCGAGCACCGCCCCGAGCAGCACCGGGGGCCCCGCGACCGGGACCGCGACCTCGCCGTCCACCCCGGCCAGCCTGCGCAGCTGCGCGGGCAGCCGGACGCGGACCGTGCAGGTCCTGCTCACGACGGGGCGCCCAGCGTCTGTACCTCCACCGACAGCACGGCGGGCAGGTCCCGCACGATCGGCGTCCAGCTGTCCCCGGCGTCCGGTGAGACGTACACCTGGCCACCGGTGGTGCCGAGGTAGATCCCGCAGTCGTCGAGCCGGTCGACGGCCATCGCGTCGCGCAGCACGTCGACGTAGCAGTGCTGCTGGGGCAGCCCGCGGGTCAGCGGCTCCCACTCCCCGCCGCCGGAGCGGCTGCGATAGACGCGCAGCCGCCCGTCCGGCGGGTAGTGCTCGGCGTCGCTGGTGATCGGGACGACGTAGACGGTGTCCGGCTCGTGCGCGTGCACGTCGACGACGAAACCGAAGTCGCTGGGCAGGCCGTCGCCGATGTCGTACCAGGAGTCGCCGCCGTCGTCGGAACGCATGACGTCCCAGTGCTTCTGCATGTAGACGGTGTCCGGCCGGTCCGGGTGCCGGGCGAGCTTGTGCACGCAGTGCCCGACCTCGGCGTCCGGGTCGGGGATGCCGTCACTGACCAGGCCGCGGTTCGCCGCCCGCCAGCCGGCGCCGCCGTCGGCGGTCCGGAAGACACCCGCGGCGGAGATCGCGACGAGCAGCGCGTCGTCGTCGCGCGGGTCCGGGCAGATCGTGTGCAGGCACATCCCGCCCGCGCCCGGCTGCCAGTGCGCCCCGGACCCGTGCTCGCGCAACCCGCGGACCTCGGTCCAGTGCTCACCGCCGTCGACGGAACGGAACAGCGCCGCGTCCTGCACCCCGGCCAACAGCGTGTCCGGGTCGGACGGCGACGGCGCCAGCTTCCACACCCGGGTGAACTCCCACGGGTGCGGCGTGCCGTCGAAGTCCTGGTGGGTCCCGGGCACACCGGCGTAGGTGAAGTCGTTGCCGACCGCCGCCCAGGTGCGCCCGCCGTCCTCGGAGCGCTGCAGCTGCTGGCCGAACCATCCCATCGACAGCGCCGCCCACAACCGGTCGGGGTTCGACGGCGATCCCGTGACGTGATAGGCCTCCCAGCCGCCGAACAGCGGGCCGGTGACCGTCCAGTCCTCGCGTTGCCCGTCGGCCGTCAGCACGAAAACACCCTTGCGCGTGCCGACCAGTACCCGTACGCAACTCATGCGGCCTCCTCGTGTCGGTGTGCTCGCGTCGGTGTGCGAGTACCGACCGCCGGGGGCCGCACGACTCATCGGCCCTTCGAGGTCACATCGGGAAACCGACCTTCGTCAGTTCCTCGGCGCGCTCCCACAGCGCGCGCTGCATCCGGCGGTCGTGCGAGGCCGCCGAGGAGCCGACTGGACGCGGGTTGCCCCGGACCTCGCCGAACCCGCCCGGCCCGATGTAGGTGCCGCCGGGGACGTCCGGGACGGTCGCGGCGAACAGGCCGGGAAGCGCTCCCGCCGCGGCGGGCTGGGCGACCACCCGGTTCGCGACGCGCAGCACCGCGTCCTGGAACGACTCGGTGCGGCCCTGCAGCTGCGTCGAGGCGTAACCGGGGTGCGCGGCGACCGACCGCAACCGCGAGCCCGCCGCGACGAACCGGTGCTCCAGCTCGTAGGCGAACATCAGGCAGGCGAGCTTCGACTGGGAGTAGGCGGTCCAGCGCCCATAGCGCCGGCGCTCGAAGTTCAGGTCGTCGAGGTCGATCCGGCCGGTCCGGTGCATCTGGCTGGACAGCGTGACGACCCGGTCGGTGATCCGGTCGACCAGCAGGCCGGTCAGTGCGAAGTGGCCGAGGAAGTTCACCCCCAGCTGCATCTCGAACCCGTCCGCGGTGCGAGCCTGCGGGACCGCCATCAGCCCGGCGTTGTTCACCAGCACGTCGACCGGGCCCTCGACGCCCGCCGCGAACTCGCGGACCGAGGTCAGGTCGGCCAGGTCCAATCGGCGCACGCTCGCGGCGCCGCCGAGCTCACCGGCGACGTCGTCGCCCTTCGTGGTGTCGCGCACCGCGAGCACCACGCGGGCGCCGGCGCGGACCAGGGCGCGGGCGGTCTCCAGGCCGAGTCCGCTGGTGGCGCCGGTGACGATGACGGTGCGGCCCTGCTGGGGCGGGATGTCGTCGGTCGTCCAGGGAGCGGGTGAGGACCAGAACACTGCGGCTCCTTACGGGGTGCGGGCGTGCTCCGGTCTACCCGTTCGGCCACCGCACC
This sequence comes from Pseudonocardia sp. NPDC049635, assembly GCF_040659795.1. Taxonomy (NCBI): domain Bacteria; kingdom Bacillati; phylum Actinomycetota; class Actinomycetes; order Pseudonocardiales; family Pseudonocardiaceae; genus Pseudonocardia; species Pseudonocardia sp. NPDC049635. The sequence continues at coordinate 56,515 of NZ_JBFAON010000026.1, read as the reverse complement.
ATCCGCTACGACACGGGCCGCTGCGTCCGGTCCACCCCGGCGGGCGCCCGGCGGGCGGCGAGTGCGGCGTCCAGGAGCAGGAAGGCGATGAGCGAGATGCCGAGCACCGGCATGGCCAGTCCGATCCCGATCGCGGCCGCTGCCAGCACCGCCACCGACGCCGGTGACGGGCGCTCCCGTGAGCCCGGGGGGCCCGCGTACCGGCGGCCGCCGGGCAGCGTGGGCCGGCGCAGCCACCACATCCGGTACCCCCACACCACCAGGACGATCAGCGCGGAGGCCAGTGCGGCCAGCGCGACCTGGTTGGCGACGCCGAACAGCAGCCCCATGTGCGCGTCGACGCCCCAGCGGGCGAGCTTCGCCGCGACCGGCCAGTCGTCGAACGCGAGCCGGTCGACGATCGCACCGCTCACCGGGTCGACGGCGACCGAGTCCATCTGGGTGGGCCAGCTGCGCACGGTCCCGATCACCGACCACGCCTCGCCCGGATCACCCGGCAGCACCTCGACCGGACCGGTCAACCCGTCCGCCCGGGCCGCGTCCAGGACGAGCTCGGTGTCGGGACCGACGGTGTCCCCGGTGACCGGGACGCCTGCCGACCCGGCGAGCGGGGTGCCGCTGACCGAGGGGGTCGTCCAGTCCAGCGCGGTCCGCAGCGTGGACACGTTCGAGCCGGCGAACTGTGACCAGGTCAGGCCGGTCGCGGCCAGGAACAGGAAGCCGACCGACGCCCAGACCCCGACCGCCCCGTGCCAGGACAGGAGCCGGGAGCGGGGGGAGCCGGCGGCCCGGGGCAGCAACCGCTCGCGCCGGGCCCGCACCCGGCGGGTCAGCTGCACCACCAGCCCGGAGACGGTCAGCACCGCGAGCCAGGACGCGGCGAGCTCGGAGTAGACCTGTCCGGGTGGTCCGAGCAGCAGCGACCGGTGCAGGTTGTCGATCACCGCGCGGACCGGGAGCCACTCGGCGTAGGTGTCCAGGGTGGCCCGCACCTGCGCGGTGTAGGGGTCGACGAAGACGGTCCGGTTGTAGCTGGGGGGCAGATCGGCGTCGAACGACACCCGGGTGGTGACGCCCGGCCCGGGTGAGGGCCGGACCTCGGTGACCGGCAGTCCGGGTTGGGTCGCGACGGCGGCGGCGACCTGCTCGGCCACCGGCAGCTCGGGGCCGCTGACCGGGGCGTACAGCGCGTCGGAGTGCGCCCAGCGCTCGATCTGCGGGGTCAGCGTGTAGAGGAGCCCGGTGACCGCGGCGACCAGCAGGAACGGGCCGACGATCAGGCCCGCGTAGAAGTGGATGCGGGTGACCAGCGGGCGGAGCCCCCGGAACGTGGTGCCGCGGGGCGACGGGCCGGGGGTGGCGGGGCGGGTCCGGGACGCGGTGGTCACCAGCCGGCCACCATCGCCGCGAGCATCACGACCATGCCGATGCTCATCAGTGCGTGGCATCCCGCGTCGGTGCGCGGGCCGAACAGCGGCGGCCGCGCTGCGCCCGGGGCGGGCCGCTCGGCCGTGGCAGTTCCGGTGGCGCCTGCAGTGGCGGTGCTGGTGGTAGCGGCGGTGGGGGCACCGCCCCGCGGGCCCAGGGGGGTGCCGGGGAAGTCCCCGTCCGCGGCGTGCCCGTGGTCGTCGGCGGCCAGGGCCCGGACGGTCCAGAATCCGGCGACGGCCAGCAGCGCTGCGCACAGCACCACGGTCACCCCGACGGCCCAGCCGGCCTGTCCTGCAACGTGTGCGGCCTCGTCGGCGCCGGCCCCGTGCCCGGCGTGCCCGGTGTGCCCGCCACCGCCGGCCGGTGCCTCGACCGGGGCGGGCATGATCAGCGGCATCGCGGCGAGCATCCACACCATCGCCGCCGCCATGAGCGCGTGCGCCGAGCCGCCGGTGCAGCCGTGCAGCTGCAGGCGCCTGCGGCGCACCGCGTCGGCCGCGAAGAACACCGCGAACCCGCCGAACAGCAGGATCTGGAACCACAGACCGGCGGTCCCGTACCAGGTCCAGGTCATCACGACCATCGCCACACTCATCAGGAGGTGGGCCAGCTCCGAGGTGCGCCGCCCGGGCGGGGCGGACCCGGCGACGGCGCCCGACCAGCGCAGCAGCGCGTAGCCGCCGGTCAGCAGGAACAACACGGTCAGGGTGAGGGCCACGGGCAGGGACGCGATCACGGGATCTCCTGGGGGAGCGGTGGGTCCGACGGGGGCACGTAGCGAGTGGTCGTCGCCGTCACCCGGCCGGTTCCCGGTGCGATCCGGATCACGCCACCGGCCCCGATCCGGCTCCCGCGGCCTGCTCCGACCGGCCCCCGGATCAGCCCCGGATCATGCGCGGCGCGGCCCGGCGCGCCTGCCCGTGATCCGGTGCGCTGTCCGCCTCGAACGCGCGCACCAGGTCCTCCCGGGCTCGTGCGACCCGGGACCGGATGGTGCCGACCGGACAACCACAGACCTCGGCGGCCTCGGCATAGCCGAGATCCAGGAGCTGGGTGAGGACGAACGCCTCGCGGCGGTCGGGTGCGAGACCGTCGACCAGCGCCCGCAGCAGGACCGCCTCCTGCGCCCCGCTGCGCGGCACGGTCCGCTCGATCGTCCGCAGCGCGTCGTCGCCGAGCTCGCGGATCCGCGGCCGGCGCACGGCGGCACGGACGGCGTCGGCGGCGACCCGCCGGGCGACCGACAGCAGCCAGGTGCGCGCGCTGGAGCGGCCCTCGAACGTCGACAGCGTCCGCAGCGCCCGCAGATAGGTCTCCTGGGTGAGGTCCTCGGCGTCGGCGGGACCGTTCAGGTGCACCAGGAAGCGGTGCACGTCGGCCTGGGTGGCCCGGACGAACGCCGTCAACGCGGCCTGGTCGCCGGCCCCGGCGGCCAGCGACCATGCCGTCACGGTGGCATCGTCGTGGCGTTCGGGCATTCCGTCACGGTAATACGAGGATCGGCGGCCGCAACGGTCGCCCACCTGCCGATCCGCGGGCGGGGGACGCGTTGCGCGACGGATCGTGACCGTCCGGTTCGGGTGCTCGGTCGTTCCGGCGGTGGCGCAGCGGCTAGCGTCGCCGCCGTGACCGACGTCTGGGTGAGCTGGTCCGGCGGGAAGGACGCGGCGGCCGCGCTGGCCGCGGCGCGCGCGGCCGGGGCGCGGGTGACCGGGTTGCTCGCCACGACCGGCGTGCGCGACGGGCGGCCCGAGATCCCAGTGCACGGAGTCCCGCGGTCGCTCGTCGCGGCCCAGGCCGAGGCGCTCGGGCTGCCGCTGCACACCGTCGAGCTGCCGACGCCGTGCCCGGACGGCGAGTACACCGCACGGATGCGGACGGCGCTCGGTGCGGCCCGGGCCGCCGGGGTGTCCCGGCTGGTCTGCGGCGATCTGGCGCTCGCCGACGTCCGCGCGTTCCGCGAGGCCGTCCTGGCGGGGACCGGGGTCGACGGCCAGTTCCCGCTGTGGGGCACCGGCACGGCGGAGCTGGCCCGGCGGATCGTCGCCGACGGGCTGCGCGCGGTCGTGGTCGCCGTCGACCCCGCCCGGGTCCCCGCCACGCTCGCCGGACGGTCCTTCGACGACGCGTTCCTCGACGAGCTGCCCGCCGGGGCCGACCCGTGCGGCGAGAACGGCGAGTTCCACACGTTCGTCACCGGCGCGCCCTGGTTCGGCCACGAGGTCGCGGTGACGGTCACCGGTACGGTCGAGCGGGACGGGCACGTGCAGGCCGTCCTGGCCCCGGCCGGCGCCGGATGAGCCGTGCCCCGGGACACCGGTGCCGCGTGGCGGGCCCGGCGTCCCCGGGGCGCGGATCGAGACCGGGCTCAGCCGGCCAGCCGCCGGGCCAGCAGCCGGAAGGCCGGTGTCGGGAGTTCCGGCGCCAGGTCGACCGCGCAGGTGCGGGCGAGTATCTCCAGCGTCCGCGGGCAGGCGTCCGGGCCGTGGTCGATCTCGGCGTCGACCGCGGCGTACGGGTCCGCGGCCGGGTGCAGCGGGTTGCGGGCCTGCAGCGAGCGCCAGTTCGTGTAGACGTGCCGGCCGGTGTCGATCAGGCGGTGCACGCCGCGGTTCGCGCCGAACCCGGCGGCCGCGTCCGGCGAGTCGAACTCCAGCGCCAGCCCGACCGCGCGGGCCGGGTCGTGGTGCCTGACCGGCCGCAGGTCCCGTCCGACGCGCGAGGCCAGCGACTCCAGCACGATGCCGCGGTGCCTGCGCCGGCGGGCCAGCTGCGCGTCCAGCCCGGCCAGCTGCGGACGCAGCACGGCGGCGGACAGTTCGGGCATCCGCAGGTTCACCCCGACGATGAGGTCGGCGTCGGCACCGGAGAATCCGTCCCGCTCGTAGCTGCCGACGTCGTGGTACATCGAGGCCCGCTCGAACAGTCGCGGGTCGTTCGTCACCAGCGCGCCGCCCTCGCCGGAGCGGATGTTCTTGTGCTGGTTGAAGCTGAAGCACCCGGCGTGCCCGATCGACCCGGCCCGGCGCCCCCGGTAGGTCACGCCGATCGCCTGACAGGCGTCCTCGACGACCAGCAGGTCGTGCGCGGCGGCCACCTCCATGATCGCGTCCATGTCGGCGACGTGGTTGAGCATGTGCACGGGCAGCACGGCGCGGCTGCGCGGGCTGATCCGGTCCTTGAGGTCGACCGGGTCCATCGTCAGCGACTCGTCGACCTCCACCAGCACCGGGACGGCGCCGACGGCGAGTGCCGCGGCCGCGGTGGACACCCAGGTGTAGGCCGGTACCAGCACCTCGTCGCCGGGACCGATCCCGGCGCCGACGAGCGCGGCCACCAGCGCGCTGGTCCCGCTGTTGAGCGCCAGTGCGTGCCGGGTGCCGACCAGGTCGGCGAGTTCCCGTTCGAACCGGCCGACCTCGGAGCGGTCCCCGCCGGTGAACCGGCCGAGCTCACCTCGTCCCAGCACCCGGACGGCCGCAGCCATACCCCGCGCGCTCGTCGCCATCGCGGCGAGTCCCATACTTGTCCTCCTGGACCGGTGTTGCCGGACGAAGCCCGGCGCCCGGTCGTTCACGACATCGACCATTGCCCCGGCCACGACGGCGGAACCGGACAACGACGGTACCGACCGGCGCGCCGGAGCCGTGGCGCCCGCCCCGGGGCACCGGGCGGCAGGAGCCCTGCCGGCTCCGCCGACGACCTGAGAGGACCCGCGTCGCATGCTCATCGACACCAGGCGAGCGCTCCCCGGATCCTGGTTCGAGGCCGAGGTCTGCGTGATCGGGAGCGGCCCGGCGGGTGCGGCCGCCGCCGCGGAGCTGGCCGACCGCGGACTGCGGGTGGTCGTCCTGGAGGGGGGTGGCCCCGGCATGGGCCGCACCGCCAGGGACACCTACCGCGGGATCTCCGGGCGCGGCGCGCACGACCCGGTCGACGCGGTCCGGCAGAAGCGGCTCGGCGGCACCTCGATCGTGTGGGGCGGGCGCTGCGCCCCGCTCGACGACATCGACTTCACCGAACGCGAATGGCTGCCCGGCACCCGCTGGCCGATCACCCACGACGAGCTCCGCACGTGGTACCCGGTCGCGCAGCGCCATCTCGACGCCGGAGCTTGCGAGTACTCGGCGGCCCGTTCGGGCTTCCCGCCCACACCGCCCGGGGTGTCGTCGGAGACGCTGCGCTGGGACGACCTGTGGCGGTGGAGCCCGCCCACGTCGTTCGCGCCGCGGATGGAGGCGATGGCGAAGGCCGGCCGGATCCGGCTGTTCCTGCACGCCACGGTGGCCCGCCTGGAGCGCGATCCGGTGTCCGGTGCGGCGACCGAGGCGGTGGTCGTCCCCCGGCCCGGGCTGGAGGTGCGGGTCCGGGCGAAGCAGTTCGTCGTCGCGGCCGGCGGTCTGGAGTCGACCCGGATCCTGTTGGCTTCCGACGGTTACGGCGGAACCGGGCTCGGCGCCGGGATCGGGGACGAGTACGGGCAGGTCGGCAGGCACTACATGACCCACCCGGTCGGTGAGGTCGGCCGGTTGCGGTTGACCCGGGCCGGACGCGAGCTCGGCCTGGGCTACCTGCCCACCGACGACGGTGTGTACGCCCGCCGGATGCTGGCGCTGTCCGGCCGCGCCCAGGAGGATCACCGGCTCGGCAACCTCAAGGCCGCGCTGTGGTTCGCCGACCCGAAGGACCCCGACCACGGTGACGCGCTGCTGTCGACGTTCGCGCTGACCTACTGGGGGATGGGGAAGCTGCGGGCCGGGTTCAAGGCGGCCGGCACGCACGCCCAGTACGCGCGGACCACCGGCATCGGCCGGCACGTGCGCAACGTGGCGGCCGACCCGCTGCGGGTGGCCCGGTTCGCCCGCGGCTGGGTCCGGCCACGGATCACCGGGGAGCGACGGCTGCCCTCGTTCATGCCGCTGGACTCGGGGCACTGCCGGCTGCGGTTCGACGCCGAGCAGACCCCGGACCCGGCGAACCGGGTCACCCTGGACCGTGACCGGGACGCGCTCGGCCAGCACCGGCTGCGGGTGGACTACCGGGTCTCGGCGGCCGACCGGGACGCCATCGCGACGTCGTTGAGCCTGATCGGCAAGGAGCTGGAGCGGGCGGGCCTGGCGTTCGTCGACATGTCCGACGTGGAGCGCGTGCACGACATGGACATGACCGACGGCACCCACCAGATGGGCCTGCTGCGGATGTCGGACTCGCCGCGCACCGGGGTCGTCGACGCGCGGTGCCGGGTGCACGGGACGCCGAACGTGCACGTCGCCTCCAGCGCGGTCTTCCCGTCCGCCGGGGCGGTCGGGCCGACCCTCGCCCTGGTGGCGCTGGCCTGCCGGACCGCGGACCTGATCGCCCGGGAGTCCTGAGCCGCCGGTCAGCTCTGCAGCAGGGTGACCCCGGTGCCGGTCGCACCGTCGAGGGCGGCCCACAGGGCGTCCAGCGGGAGCGGCCGGTTCCGGGTGCGGGTGATCACGGCGTGGCAGGGTGTCGGCACGAACGGGAACGCCGAGGACAGCCCGGTGACCGTCTCGCACAGCCTGCGGGCCACGGTGGCGAGCGATCGGACGTCGTGCCCGGGCAGGATCAGCAGGAACTCCTCCCGGCCGACCCGGACCGCGCGTCCGGAGGCACCGGAGTGTGCGGTGAGCAGCCGGGCGACCCCGCGCAGCACGGCGGTCTCGGCCCGGAACCCGTGCCTGCGGTTGACCGTGCCGAGATCCTGCACCCGCAGCAGCACCAGGCCCAGCGGCAGCGTTCCGGAGGCGGAGCCGGCGGTCCAGCGGTCCAGGAACGCCCGGGTCGGCAGCCCGCTGCGCGGGTCCCGCTCCGCACCGGGTTCCAGCTCGTCGAGCCGGTTCTCGGCCTGGTCGGCCCGCCGGCGCTCCTCGGACAGCTGCCGGGCGAGCCGGTCGGCGGCGGCGTCGTGGCGGTGGTCGGTGGCGGTCCCGGGGATCGGGAGCACCCGGGACAGCACCTCGTCCAGCGCGCCGGTGCGGCGTGCGCCGAGCCGGGCCCCGAGCTGGTGGCGCAACCGCAGCAGCTCGGTGTGCGCGTCGGCGTGCCGGAACGACCAGCGGGCGGAGAACAGTCTGCCGCGTTCGAGCGACCGGGCCGAACCGTCGACCGACTCCATGTCGTGGGCCACGAGGGTCGCGCCGGACCGGGGGGTGAGCACCGTGACGCTCCACTCGCGGGCCGCCGGTTCGCCGTCGGCGAGCCGGACGCAGGCCAGCCCGGGCGGGATCTGCGGCGGTGGCGCCCCGGCCACCGCGACCGCGGCGCCGTCGCCGCACTCGTGAGCGATCCGTTCCCATGTCGTGAGCTGCGGGGTGAGGTAACGGGTCCGCTGGAAGAGCCCCACGACGGCCATCGGCCGGTCCCGGGCGGGCGCGAGGGCGAAGTCCTCCACCGCGCGTGACAGAGCGATCAGCAGCGGCTTGGTGACGGTGCGTGACCGACGGTCGTCGTCGTCGGGTGCGGAGTCGGATCCCGGCTCGGCATCGCGCACCCGGCTCCCTTCACACCCCCGCAGTAACGCCTGTGATCGCCTGTGATCATTGTCCACCGAGTGTGCCTGATCGCGGATCAGCGGGGGTGCGCACGGGTGAGCGGGATGTGGCAACCGGCCCCGGGGTCAGCCGCCGATCGCGGCGAACCGCCGGGCGAGCGTCCGGGCGGCCTCGGCGTCCACCCGTCCGACACTGACCCTCAGCATCCGCCGGTCGTCGGGCAGGAACGCGGTCCCGGGGATGACGATCGTGTCGTGCTCGAACAGCAGCTCGCGGACCACGTCGGTGCTGGAGCGCCCGGTGAAGGGATGGCGCACCCAGGCGAAGAACCCCCCGGAGGAGACCACCTCGAAACCGCCGGGCCGTGGCGCGAGCGCCGCCACCAACAGTTCCCGGCGCCGGGCGATCTCGGCGACCCGCTCGGCCCGCCAGGCACCTGCCCGGGTGAGACCGGTCAGGGTCGCCTCCTGGCCGGCCCGCGGTGCGCAGATCGCGATGCAGTCCAGCACCTTGAGCACCTCGCGGTTCAGCTCCGGCGCGCCCACGACGGCCCCGACCCGGTGACCGGGGATCGCCAGGTCCTTGGAGAACGAGTGCAGGCTGATCACCGTGGAGCGCCACCCGGGGTCGGCGAACAGCGGGTGTGCGGGCGCGTCGGTGTCCCGGAACGAGCGGTAGGTCTCGTCCAGGACGAGTGCGACGTCGTGCCGCCGGGCCAGCTCCGCGAACGCGGCGATCTCGGCGGGCGGGATCGTGACACCGCTCGGGTTGCCGGGTGTGACCAGGACGATCGCCCGGGTCCGCGAGGTGATCAGCGCCGCCGCGTCGGCGGCCCGGGGGACCAGCTCGGCGTCCGGTTCCAGGTACACCGGGCGGACGGCCTGCAGCCGGAGCCACATGTCGTGGTTGAAGTAGTACGGCAGCGGCACGACCAGCTCGTCGCCCGGGCCGGCCAGCGCGGAGACGACGGTGGTGAAGGCCTGGTTGCAGCCCGCCGTGATCACGACGTCGGCCGGGTCGATCCCGCCTGCGTAGTCCCGGCTCAGCTCCTCGGCGACCGCCCGGCGCAACGGCGGCAGGCCGGGGACCGGTGCGTAGCCCGAACCCGCCGGGTCCCGTGCGACCTCGACGATCCGCTCGACGATCTCGGGCGCCGGCGGGTACGGCGGCGCCGCCTGGGAGAGGTCGAGCAGCGGGCCCCGCCCGTCGTGCTCGGCGAGGAGCGCCTGCGCGGCGCCGATCGGGGAGTCGATCCCACCGGTCGTGGTCGGGTCGAGTCGCACGCGGTCCGCCGTTCTGTCGGTGTCGGTGTCGCTGTGGCTGTGGCTGTCGGTGTCGCTGTGGCTGTCGCTCTCGGTGTGGCCGTCGCTGTACCGGTCGCTGTGGCCGTGGTTGCCGGTGCCGGGCGACACTGGTCGGATGTCCGTTCCGGGGCCCGGAGCAGTGTAGGCGGCCGTCCTGCAGGGATCACAACCTCATTGAGATGGGATGTCGCTATCGGCGGCGGCTGGCGCGTAAACATGCCGCAAAGGGGTACACGGCCGACTTGTCCAACCTGGAGCCCGGACTTACATTGGTACGCCTCTTGTAACATTGACTGGCGGTTCGAGAGCCGGGCCGCGCGGTGATCCGGAACCCGAGGGGGTTTCCATGGGAGAGCCGGTGAGCTCTCGCGCGGTGGCGCTGCGGACGTGTGCCCCACACGGGCCGACCATCACCCTCGACACGACCGACGTCGAGCGTGCCCGTGCGGTGGTGGGAGAGGCGTACGCGCCGCACACCATCACCGTCCGCGGCGATCCCGGTCGTTTCCGCGCCGTCCAGGCCTCGCTGTCCGACGGGTCGGTGTCGTGGGACGAGTTGCGCTACGGCACCGAGTGCGACGTCGTGGCGACGGCGCCGCTGGGCCGGGTCCACTGTGTGGTGCAACCGATCCGCGGCACGGTCACGGTCAGCGGTGGCCGGTCCTCGGAGACGCTCGTCCCCGGTCGGTCGGTGGCGCTCGACGCCGAGATCGAGTTCCGGATGCACTGGGAGGACGGCGCCGCGATCAACGGGATCCGGATCGACCGGGCCGCGTTCGACGCGGCGGTGGCCGACATCGTCGGGGACGATCCGGTGCCGCCGCCGCGGTTCCTGCTCCGCTGCCCCGTCTCCGAGCGCGACGCACGGCTGTGGCAGTCGGGTGTGCAGCTGCTGGAGCGGTCGCTGCGCTCGTCGGCACTGCGTGAGGCCGGCCCGCTGTGGTGGGCCGAGCTGCACCGGCACCTGGTCGGGGTGCTGCTGGCGACCCACCCCACCGAGTCCCGGAACCGGTCGGTGCCATCGGGGCCGGCGCCCCGCTCGGCCGCCTCCCGGGCCGTCGACTACCTGCACGAGCACGCAGGCGAGCCGTTCAGCGCGCGGGCGCTCGCCCGGGCGAGCGGCACGTCGGTCCGCTCGATGCAGGAGGCGTTCCGCCGCGAGCTGGGCACCAGCCCGCTGCAGATGCTGATCCGGATCCGGCTGGCGAAGGCCCGGGCGGAACTGCGGGCCGGTGACCCGGCCGCGGTCACGGTCGCCGACGTCGCCAGCCGCTGGGGGTTCGGCAACCTCGGCCGGTTCTCCCGGCGGTTCCGCGAGGAGTTCGGCGAGCTCCCCTCGGACGTCCTGCGGAACTGCCCGAAGGGACAGCTGTGACCTCTCCGGTCGGGTTCGGTTGTGCACGATCAGGTGAGGCTTCGGTTAGTGTGTCCGCACGAACTCGTTCTGCCGGGGGCGGGCGGGACCGTGCGGTCGGTGGGTGGCGGCCGGGCGGGGCCCCGGCCCCGGTGGCCGCCACGGAGGTGTCACCGCGCCGATGTCGAGGGGTCGCTCCGCTGCCGGGAACGCCCGGCACCTCCGAGCGGACGGCCCCCACCTCGGTCGCGATCCGGAATCGGCCGGCGCCACCGCGGACCGGGTGCTGTCCGCCGCCCGCCGGGTCGTGGAGGACTTCGGTCTCCGCCGGTTCACGATGGACCAGGTGGCGCGGCGGGGCCGGGTCTCCCGGATGACCGTGTACCGGCACTACCCGCGCAAGGACGAGCTGATCCACGCCCTGCTGATGGCCGAGCTGCGCCGGTTCACCGCGGAGGCCGACGCGATACTCGACGCGGAGCCGACCGTCGACGGCAAGCTCGCCGCCGGAGTGCGGTTCTGCGTCGAGCGACTGCGCCGGCACGCGGTACTGACCCGGTTGTTGCGGACCGAGCCCGGGGTCCTGCTGCCGCACCTGACGACCGCGGGTGGGCCGGTCATCGCGGCGGCGACCGAATGGATCTCCCGGCACGTGCGGAACGAGATCGGTGCGGCAGGCCTGCAGGTTCCGTCCGAGCACGTGCAGCCGGTCGCGGAGCTGCTGGTCCGGCTCGTGGTGTCGCTCGTCCTGAACCCCACCTCGACCCTCGATCTCGACTCCGACGAGGGGTGGGAACGGGTGCGCACCTTGTACCTCGCACCGTTCCTGGCCGTGCTGGCCCGGCCGGACCGGACGCCGGATCGGTCGGTCGCGCCGGTCGTTCCCGCGGACCCTGCGGCGTCGACGTCCGCCGACGTGGCGACAGCAGCCTCGCTGCAGGCCGGCCCCGGCGACTCGCGCGCGGCACTCTGACGGTCGTGTCCGCGCCCTTGGACGGGCCGATCACCTGCTCCAGCCGCCCGAGCTGGGCGGCCGAGCCGCGCCGGTGCCCGGGTCGTCGCCGACACCACCCCACCGGAGCAGCGGCCCGGCAGTCGGTGTCCCCGCGTCGTCCTCACGCCGACCCGGACACCGGGTGCAGTCGCGGTCCCGGGGCCGCCGGAGCGCGTACTCCGGCGGCGTGGACGAACCTCACCGCTGACGGGGTGGTTCGAGCCAGCGTTCCGTAGCTGTTGTGGTACGACCTGCCGGGTCTGGGATGGGTGAACCTGAGCGCTGCCCAGGCCTCGTCCACCCGCAGACAGGTGCTTTCGACCATGCCCAGGTCGTAGCCGATCCTGATGACGGATCTGAGATCGAGATCGGAGCCGTGTCGACGCCCCTTGGGCCACGACACCCACAGGGCTCCTCCCCGGCGGAGACGGCCGGCCAGCGGCGGGAAGCCGTGCCGCATGGCGCGTCCTGGGTGGTGACGAAGAGGTGCAGGTAGTCGACCTCACCCACCAGGTCATCGGTCGACTCCAGGTCGGGGAGGGCCATCGCGGCCGCGACCCCGGTGGGCCCGTCGACGATGTGCGCCCGGCTGCCCGCCCTGATCCGCATCTTGTCGGCGACCGTCCTGGTCATGACCGTCGTCCTCCGGCCAACACGTCGAGGTAGTGCTGGTTGCGCATCACGCCCAGCACGTTGCCGAAGGGGTCGACGACCGAGGCGGTGACGTAGCCGTCGCCGCGCACGGTCGTCGGCTCGTGCACCGACGCCCCGAGGCCGACGAGCCGGTCGACCGACGCGGCGATGTCGTCGACGGCCCAGTAGGCCACGACGCCGGCAGGGTGATCCGGCCGGGGGTGGGGGGCGAACCGGGCGTCCACGATGCCGAGTTCCTGGAGGTAGTCGCCGATACGGAACTCGACGTAGGCCGGAGCGTTGCCGGCGGAGCGGACGAAGTACGCCTCGACGCCGAGGACGTCGGTGTACCACCGCTGTGCAGCGGCCACGTCCTCGGCGACGTAGATGATCGTGGTCAGTCCTCGTAACACGGGATGCTCCTCTCGGGTGGCGCGACGGCGTGTCCAGATCACCGCACCAACCGGTCACCTCCTGTCCGCAATCGGAGCCGAGGTGCGGGACGGCCGCCGGCATCAGCCGTCCGGACGGTGCCCCGGAGCGCTCCCGTCGGGCGAGCCCGACCACCGACCCGGCGGTTCGGGTCCCGTCCGGTCATTCGTCGGTGGTCAACCGCGCCGCGAGCGTCGTCAGGAGTTCGAACACGGCGGACACCTCGTCCGGGGCGAGCCGCGGACGGGCGACGCTGAGGCCGATCGCGACGAGGTGCGGGACCAGCGCGGCGGTGCGTGCCCGGTCGGCGTCACCGAGGAGGCGGGCCCAGAGGTCGGAGAGGAAGACGAGGCGGGCGCGGTCGAGCCGCTCCTGTGTCGCCCGTGCCGACGGATCGCTGATGCTCCACGCCCGAACGGCCCGTTCCAGGTCGTTGTCGATCTGGTCGACGACCTGCGCCGTCAGCATGGCGAGTGCGGCATCCGCGGGGTGGGTGGCGCTGGCGGGAAACCATGTCGTGGTCGACAGCGGCGGCGTCCTCGTTGCGCTGTGTCATCTGCAGCAGGGCAGCGTCCAGGTCACCCGAGGTGGCCGGGTGGGGGCAGGGGACACGGTCGGTCGTTGCGGCAACTCCGGCAACAGCACCGAACCCCACGTGCACGTCCAAGCGGTCGACAGCCTCGACATGGCACGCGCGGCCGCCGTCCGCCTGACCTTCGACGGTTCGTTGCCCGCCAACGGCGAGATCGTCGACGCCGACAGGACTCGTCGCGCTCGCTGAGCCGCCGCAACGGCGGGCCCACCCCGTGAAACGGCCGACGGTGCCACGACGGCGAGTCCGGCGACAGCGGGCTCCGGGGCTGACCCGGGACGAGCGAACACACGCCGTATGCGGCAGGTCTGCAGGATGTGAGTGTCCGAGGGGGGACTTGAACCCCCACCCCCTAATACGGGGACTAGCACCTCAAGCTAGCGCGTCTGCCATTCCGCCACTCGGACGCCACGATCTCTCGATCGCGTGCCGGTGAAGCATAGCCGAGCCCCCGCAAGGGGTTGCGGCCGGGTCGGTGGAGGCGCCGGTGGTAGGAAGACGTCCATGAGCGTCGACCCGAACGGCACATCCAGCAGCGAGGCGGCCAGCGCCGAGGCGGAGGTCGTCCAGCTCTGTTCCGAGCTGATCCGGATCGACACCACCAACACCGCCGACCCGGAGACCCTGGCCGGGGAGGCGGAGGCGGCCGACTACGTCGCGGACAAGCTGCGCGAGGTCGGCTACGAGGTGGAGGTCGTGCAGTCCGGCATGCCGAAGCGGACGAACGTGATCGCCCGGCTGGCCGGGGCGGACCCCTCCCGGGGGGCGCTGCTGATGCACGGCCATCTCGACGTCGTCCCCGCGGAGGCGAGCGAATGGTCGGTGCACCCGTTCTCCGGCGCGGTGCAGGACGGCTACGTCTGGGGCCGCGGCGCCGTCGACATGAAGGACATGGACGCGATGATGCTGGCGGTCGCGCGCCGCTTCAAGCGTGAGGGCGTCGTCCCGCCGCGGGACATCGTGTGGGCCTTCGTCGCCGACGAGGAGGCCGGCGGCAAGTGGGGCGCCCAGTGGCTGGTGGAGCACCGGCCGGACCTGTTCGAGGGTTGCACCGAGGCGGTCGGCGAGGTCGGCGGCTTCTCGCTCACCCTCGGCGAGGATCAGCGGGCCTATCTGATCGAGGCCGCCGAGAAGGGCATCGCCTGGATGCGGCTGCGGGCCAAGGGCAAGCCGGGCCACGGGTCGTTCCTGCACGACGACAACGCGGTCACCATCCTGGCCGAGGCCGTCGCGCGGCTCGGGAACCACACGTTCCCGCTGGTCGTGACGCCCACGGTGCGGGCGTTCCTGGACCGGATGACCGAGCTGACCGGCGTCGAGTACCCGCAGGACGACCTGGAGGGTGCGCTGGCCAAGCTCGGCCCGATCTCCCGGATCGTCGGGGCCACCGTGCGGGACACCGCGAACCCGACGATGCTCAGCGCCGGTTACAAGGCCAACGTCATCCCGTCGACGGCCGAGGCGGTCGTCGACTGCCGGGTGCTGCCGGGGCGTGAGGAGGCGTTCCTCGCCGAGGTCGACGAGCTGCTCGGACCGGACGTGGAACGCGAGTGGGTCACCGACCTGCCTCCGGTGGAGACGCCGTTCGAGGGCGCGCTGACCGACGCGATGCAGGCCGCGCTGCGGACCGAGGACCCCACGGCCGAGATCGTGCCGTACATGCTGTCCGGGGGAACCGACGCGAAGGCGTTCTCCACGCTCGGGATGAAGTGCTACGGCTTCGCGCCGCTGCGGCTGCCGCCGGAGCTGGACTTCGCGTCGCTGTTCCACGGCATCGACGAGCGCGTTCCGGTGGACGCCCTGACCTTCGGGACCCGGGTGCTGGACCGCTTCCTGCGGACCGTGTGACGGCCCGGCGGCGCCGTGCGTGACGGACCGGAGCGCCCGGTGCTCAGCGCGGGTTGACCTCAACCCGGGTCGAGGTTGCACGGTGGAGCGCATGGCAGAGCTGAACCACACCATCGTCCACTCCCGGGACAAGCGTGCCGGGGCCGCGTACCTGGCCGCGGTCCTCGGCCTCGCCGAGCCGCAGCCGTTCGGGCCGTTCCAGGTCGTCGAGACCACGAACGGGGTGAGCCTCGACTATCTCGACGCCCCGCCCGGTACGGAGATCACGTCGCAGCACTACGCGTTCCTCGTCTCCGAGGCCGAGTTCGACGCCGCCTTCGGCCGGATCCGGGAAGGGGGCGGCCCGTACTGGGCCGACCCGGGCCGGTCCCGGCCCGGTGAGATCAACACGCACGACGGCGGGCGCGGTGTCTACTTCGAGGACCCCTCGGGGCACCTGCTGGAGATCCTCACGGTCCCCTACGGCGGCTGAGTGGGCTCAGCGCTGCGCGAGGATCCAGGCCGTCAGGTACGAACGGGAGTTGCCGTCGTCGATCCGCTCGTCCGGAAGTGCCCGGGCCGCGGTGGCCGCCGCGGCCGGGTCGGCCAGCGCCAGGTACATCAGGATCGAGTCGGCGTAGGGCACGTCGAACCCGGCGGGTGTCGCGGCCGCGACGTTCTCCCGGATCCGCTCCGGATCACCACGCAGGTACCCCGCGACCGGTGACATCGGGATCAGCTGGATCGCCAGGATCGCCGACGGCTCGGCGGAGAACCACGTGGCGTGGTCCCGCTTGCCGCCCCAGTTGATCCCGATCACGCGGTGCGCGAAACCGGGGAAGGCCGCCAGATCCGGCTCCACCCAGTGCCGCATCGCCGAGGCGGCCTCCCGGGACAGCATCGCCACCGCCCGGTCCCGCTGCGCGGTGTTCCCGCGCAGCTCCGACCACAGCGCCAGGCCGTTGTAGGCCGAGACCGACTCGGAGCTGGACTCCTGGTTGTTGCCGTCACCGAACGGGCTGAACCCGGACGCCCAGGAGTGCCCGGCGAAGGCGTCGAACGCCCGGTACTCGGGGAACTCGGGCGTCCGCACCGGGCTGCCGACGTCGGCGGCCAGCAGGTCGATCACCGGGCCGATGCGTTCGACGAGGTCCGGGTCGTCCCGGCCCAGCAGCGCGGCGGCGTAGAGGAAGTAGCCGTAGTGGAACTGGTGGTCGTTGAACTCCTCGGAGCCGAACGAGGTCTCCAGACCGACCATCCCGCGGACCGCCGGGTCGTAGACGAAGCAGTGCGTGCTCCGCCCGGCGCACCCGGCCGGGTCCGCCCACCGCTCCAGCAGTGGGACGAGCTGGTCGCGCACCCGCCGGGCAGCCGGTTCCATGCCCAGCTCGGACGCCAGCTGCATCAGCGTCGCCGCCCGGACCAGCTGCTTGCCGCCGAAGTAGGTGTCGGCGGCGTCGAGCGTCAGCCCTGCGACGTCGCGCTCCACCAGTGCGGTCAGCTCGGCCCGTTCCGCGTCGTCGAGCCCGGACAGGTCCAGCGCCCCGGACGGCGTCAGTGCCGGTTCGGTGACGGTGAGCGTCGAGGCGCGGCACACCGGCATCGGGCCGTAGACGGTGGCGAACCGGCCGACGGGTTCGCACCCGGCGTCCGCACCCGGCATCGCGCCGGCCACGGTGTCGCCACCCTCGGTGCGGTAGCCCAGGGTGGTGCGGACCGTCCCGCCCGAGACGTCCTCGGTCACCGAGCCTCCGGTCACCGCGACGCGGGCGGCGTCGGCGAACACCGCCGGGTCTCCGTCCGGCGGGACCGCGTAGAAGGTCGCCGACCCGCCGGCCGGGAGACGCAGCGCGGAGCCGGTGAGCTCCCCGTCGGTGACGACGCCGTAGCGGCCGTCCCGGATCACGACCGTCCCGTCGGCGTCCAGCGGCTGCGGTCCGACCGTCAGCTCCTGCCCCGCCGTGGCGGTGTAACGGACGAACGGCGATCCGCGGGTGAGCACCAGGCGACCGGCCTCGTCACCGCCGGCGCCGAGCATCGCGACGGTGACCGTCAGGTCGTCGTAGCCGACGACGCGCAGGTCACTGGTCCCGAGCGGGACGTCCAGCGCCGGGGTGTGCGAACCGAAGATCGTCGTGCCCTCGGCGCGCACCTCGGGCAGTCCGAGCGACACACCGTCGGTGCGGACCGCGACCGACAGCGGCAGCGGGAACACCGGCTGCGGTTCCTCGGGGAAGACCAGCCCGGAGAACCAGCGGTTGGTCGGCGGGACCTGGTCGGGGGCCAGCCGCATCGCAGGCGGGGCACCGACCGGACGTTGTGGCAGCCCGGCGACCGTCGCCGCGATCACCGGATCACCGGCACCGGTCCCGTCCGGGTCGCCGGTGCCCGGGAGCGTCAGGGCCGCGGTGACGACGACCACGACGGCCACGGTGGTGAGGGCGAGCAGCGCCAGCGGCCACCGTGGGCGGCGGGAACGCCCGGGCCCCGGCGAACCGGCCGCCACCCGGTCAGGCCGCGGTGCCGCGCCCCGGACCGGTGCGTGAACCGCAACCCGGGCCGGTGCGCGGGTCTGCGGCGGTGCGGGCGCGCGGACCGGCGGCACGTGGGCGGGCGGTACCTCGGCCGGTGGCAGGTGGGCGGGTGGTGCGCCGGCCGGCCGCGGCCGGGGGACGGCGGTGTGCAGCGGTGTCGTCGGCGAGTCCGTGCCGGGCGGGCCGGCGCCGTGCCGCCGCGGTCCCCCGGCGTCGGCCGGTGCCTTCGGGGGGACGTGGACCGACCAGGCGTCCGGACGGTCGGCGGAGTGCCGGCTCACGGCGCGGACCCGCCGATGCCGGTGAGCTCGCTGACCCACGTCGAGGCGCGGGTGACGATGTTGTCGTTGCGCAGGTGCAGGGTCGCCTCCACCGGTGTCCCGACGGCGAACAGGCCGTCCGACGTCGAGTCCGCGAGCTCGGGGCTGTGCGCCTGGACGACGGTGCGGGCCTCGCCGTTCTCGGTGCTCACCTGCACCCGGCCGGCCTGCGCGGTGATCCGCTCGTTGTTCGGCAGCACGACCTCGACGGTCGCGTTCGGCGGCAGCCGGGCGTAGTCCGGTGCGGTCAGGAGGAACTCGGCCTCGACGTAGAGCGACCCGGCCCGCTGGACCGTCGCCAGCTCCGAGTTGGCGGCCACGAACGAACCGAGTGCGTAGCCGACGGACTCCACCCGGCCGGGATCGGTCGCGGTGACGACGAGGGTGCTGCCGTCCTTGATCCCGTAGGGCACCTTGGCCGGGTCGATCAGGCCCTGTTGCAGGTCGCGGGACAGGGTGGCGCTCTGCACCTCGAACATCGGCTGCCCGACAGCGACCTCGTCCCCGACCTGGACGAGCTGCGCGGTGACGGTGCCGGAGTAGTCGGTCCCGACCGGGTAGCTCTGGGCGCCGAGCGCGGCGGAGTGGCAGCGCACCACCCCGTTGCGGGCGTTGAGGGTCATCGTGAGGACCGCGACGATCAGCAGTACCGCGGCGATCCCGAGTCCGAGCCGGAGCCTGCGCCCGGCGCTCACCCGGCGCTCCGCGCGTGCCGGGCCGGGCCGCGGGCGGGCAGCGGGTTCGGTCCGCTCACCGGTTGCCTGGGCCGCGGGACCGGGAGCGCCCCGGCCCCCGGGCGGGGCCCGTCCGGCTGCCCGGGGCCGGTGACCGGGGCACCCGGGGAGCGGGACCGGTCGGTGGCACCGGCGCGGGGTGCGCCGGGGCCGCCGGCGGGCCGGTGGGCCGCGGTGCGGGGCACCACCGGGAGGCCGGGCGGACCGGCGAGGGCGGGAGCGGCGATCGCGTCGGGGGCGACCGGCCGGACGTCCCCGTGGACCGGCCGGGAACGGCGGCGGGGCTGTCCCGGGTCCGGCCGGGAACCGGAGCGGACCCGGGCGGGACCGGTCGACGGCCCACCCGGCCGCTCCTGCGACGGGCGGACGGGATCCGGTGCCGCGTCCGTCGTGACGGGTGGGCGCCGGGTGTCGCGCGGACCGGCGACGGCGGCCGCGGAGCGCCGGGACGCGGGCGGGAGGCCGTGCGGGCCGGTGCCGGTCGTCGCGGCGCCGGGGCCGGGGCCGAGCGGCACACGCGCGGCGAGCGCACCGGGGCGGGCACGCGGGCCGGGCAGCACCGGCGTCGGCACCTTGCGGTCGTGCTCGCCGGCCGGTTCGCGGCCGAGCCTGCGGAGCCGGGCCAGCTCCCGGGCGTCGGCGCGGATCCGCCGGTCCTCCCGGACCGCGGTGGCCACGAACGCCCCGAGCACGGCCGTGTTGAGCAGGTTCCAGAACAGGGCCAGGTCGAACGTCCGGATCTGCTGCGCCTGCCACAGCCCGACCACCGACGTCGCCGCCAGGAACACGAACGCCAGCACCTGTGGTCCGATGAAGGCGAACGGCGAGTTCCGCACCCCCTTGCGACCGGTCACGCTCCAGGCCTGGTCCCGGCGCAGCAGCGCGTTCACGAACGCCTTCACATAGATCGGGAACGACGCCGACGCGAGCAGCAGCGTCTCCCAGCGGAACGAGCCGATCGTGAACAGCGCGACCGCGACCTGCATGAAGTAGAAGCCCACGTAGTACAGCACCCAGGTGAGCACCGGGACGTCCGGCGAGATCGGGGTGATCCCGAAGTAGATCTGCAGCGGAGGCACCAGCAGCAGCAGCCCGGGGGCGATGCCGACCAGGTAGAACGTGGCCGTGCCGAGGTACTGCAACCGCTGGTCCAGGGTGAGGTTGCGACCGCGTCCCATCGGATTGGCCCGCAGCAGGATCTCGAACCCGCCGGTGGCCCACCGCAGTTGCTGCTTGGTGTAGGTCTCGATGGTCTCCGGGGTGTGCCCGACGGCCAGCTCCAGGCCGATGTAGACCGAACGCCAGCCGCGTTCGTGCAGCTTCATCGAGGTCCACACGTCCTCGGACTTCGACTCCTGCCAGATCCCGCCGATCTCGTCGACCGCGCTGCGCCGGAACACCACGTTCGTGCCCACGCAGAACGCGGCGTTGAACCGGTTCTTCCCGGGCTGGGTGAACTTGTAGAACACCGTCTGCATGTAGCCGGCACCGCGCGAGATCAGCCCGCTGAGGTTGCCGTAGGTCTGTGGTGTCTGGACGAAGGCGACGTCCCCGTCGGCGAAGAAGGGGACCGTCTCGTAGAGGAAGTCCCGGCGGACGACGAAGTCGGCGTCCAGGATCACGAACAGCTCACCGTCGGTGATCGACAGCGCGTGGTTGATGTTGCCCGCCTTGGCGTGAGCGTTGCCCTCCCGCGCGACGTACTCCGCCCCCAGCTCGGCGGCCAGCTCGCGGACGGCCACCGACTTGCCGTCGTCGAGCACGTAGACGGTGTGCTCGCCGTCCATCGCGACGGCGGCGGCGACGGTCCGCCGGATGTCGGCGAGCGACTCGCCGTAGGTGGTGACGAACACGTCGACGCCGACCGGGACCCCGTTCAGGTGCAGCGGATCGGCGCGCCGGCCGATCCCGATCGCCCGGGTGGATTCGCCGTCGCCGTCACCGCCGCCACCGTAGAGCCGCCGCTGTGCCTCGTTGAAGGTGAAGTCGCGCGGGTCGTAGCCGCTGGACAGGATGGTCCACAGCGACAGCAGGGCCTGCAGGACGATGATCGACTCGGCGAGCAGCACCAGCACGTACGCCGGCCAGTCGCCCCGGTTGGAGAAGTCGAACAGAAAGACCGTGTACGCCAGCACCCCCAACGCTGCGACCAGCACGATCGCCATCAGCGACGGCGAGGCGGCGACGTCCTGGCTGCGGGTGCGGCGACGGTCGTCGGGGGCGGTGACGTGGTTCGACCGTGCGGCGGCGGGCCGCGAACGGTGGGCGGACGTGAGGACGGACACGAGGACGGACTCCCGGGGATGGGTCGCGAGCAGTCCCTGGACGTCCTCGGCCTGGGCACCGGGCGAAGCGGATCGGGCAGCACCGGCGCCGACGAGGGGGAGCGGCGGGTGGCGCGAGCCTCATCCTTTCGAGTGGTGGCAGCGCGACACAACGTCGCGAGGTTCACGCTCCGTGCTGTTAACGCGGAGAGCGTTCACCGCGATGGCCGATCCCACCGGCCGTAACGCCTCAGATCGTCGGTTCGGGGAGCAGTCCGACATCACGGTGGGTGATGCGGCGCCGGAGCACGACCTTCCGGACGCCGCCCGGGTAGAGCCGCAACCGGGACAGCTCCCAGCCGGAGAACTCGGCCTGGACGGCGAGCCGGACCGACGCGGTCAACCGGGTGACGTCGCCGTCGATCCGCACCGGGCGGTACTCGTAGCGGTCGTCGGTCCAGCTCGCGCCGTCGCGGGTGGCGGTGGGCCGGCCCCCGCCCCGGCGATTCCCGTCGATCTCCTCCGGACCGCTCTCCGCCATCCGTACCTCCCGGAAACGCGCTGTCTCGCCCGTGCGCCGTCCCGGTTCCCGCCGGGTGAACGCCGGGTGGTGACGACGGCCCCACCATAGGCACGACGCCGCCCCGGATCCACCGTCGCAGCGCTATCGGACGCGCTACCGGACGGGGTCGCTGACGTCGTCCAGGGCGGTCCGGATCTCGGCGGGCAACGTCACGTCCTCGGCGGCCAGCGACGCACGCAGCTGCGCCGCGTCCCGCGCGCCGACGACCGCGGCCGCCACCCCCGGCCGATCGCGCACCCAGGTCAGCGCGACCACCAGCGGCGAGGTGCCGAGCCCGTCCGCCGCGGTCAGCACCGACTGCACGATCCGGGCCGAGTGCTCGGTGCGGCGGGCCTCGACGTAGGAGGCGAGCAGCGCGCTCGCGCCGCGCGAGTCGGCCGGTGTGCCGTCGGTGTACTTCCCGGTCAGCACACCGCGTCCGAGCGGCGCCCAGGCCAGTACCCCGAGCCCGTGGAACTGCGCGGCGGGCAGGAGCTCGGCCTCCGGTTCGCGGGCCAGCAGCGAGTACTCGACCTGGGTGGACACCGGCCTGCTCACCGCCGGGTCCGGCCCGGCCCCGGCGGCGGCCGCGACCGTCGCGAGCTGCCAGCCCCGCGGGGCGGCCAGGCCGGCGTAGCGCACCCGCCCCGAGTACACGGCGACCTGCACCGCGGACAGCATCTCGTCCACCGGCACCCGCGGATCCCATCCCGGGAACTGCCACAGGTCCAGGTGGTCGACACCGAGCCGGCGCAGCGTGCCGTCCAGCGAGCGCAGCAGCGCCGCCCGGGACGCCCGCTCCGGCCCGCCCCGGCCCGGGGAGCCGGCCACCCCGCTCCGCCCCGGAGCGCCCATCGCGCTGCCCCGCCCGGCCAGCACCACCTCGTCGCGCGCGACCGTGCCGCGCAACAGCCCGCCCAGCACCTGCTGGGCTGCGCCGCCGCCGTAGTCGTCGGCCGTCTCCACGAGGTTCCCACCGGCATCGACGAAGGCCCGCAGCTGATCACCCGCCTCGGCCGGTGAGGTGTCCTCGCCCCAGGTCATCGTGCCCAGGCCGATCCGGGACACCTCCAGGCCGCTGGAGCCCACGGGTCTGCGTTGCACGGCTCACGAGCCTAGGCGTGCGGCGGCCCGGCACCGTCGAGGGCGCGCGCTGTGACCCCCGTCTCCGCGAGTACGGTGACCGCCCGTGACCGATCAGGTTCCGCGTCCGGCAGGCACGTCCGTCGGGGGTCGCCCGTGAGCTGGCTCGAGGTGATCGTCCTCGGCCTGGTGCAGGGTCTGACCGAGTTCCTCCCCGTCTCCTCCTCGGGGCACATGCGGATCGCCTCCGAGGTGTTCTTCGGGCGCGATCCGGGGGCCGCCTTCACCGCCGTCTCGCAGATCGGGACCGAGGTGGCGGTGATCGTCTACTTCGCCAAGGACATCTGGCACCTGTTCACGACCTGGCTGCGCGGCTTCCGCGACGCCGAGGTCCGCCGGACCGACGACTACCGGCTGGCCTGGCTGGTGATCATCGGGTCGATCCCGATCGCCGTGCTCGGCGTGCTGTTCAAGACCCAGATCGAGACGGTCGCCCGGAACCTGTGGCTGGTCGCGGTGATGCTGATCGTGTTCGGCGTGCTGCTCGGGCTCGCCGAGCGGTACGGCAAGCAGACCAAGCCGATCGAACGGATCACGGTGCGCGACGGCATCGCGCTCGGCTTCGCCCAGGCGATGGCGCTGATCCCGGGGGTCTCCCGGTCCGGCGGCACGATCACCGCCGGGCTCGCGCTCGGGCTGACCCGTCCCGCGATCGTGCGCTACTCGTTCCTGCTGGCGATCCCGTCGGTGTTCGGCGCCGGGCTGTTCACGCTGCCCGACGTGTTCGCCGGGGACGGGCCGTCCGGCCTGCAGATGCTGGTCGCGGTGCTGATCGCGTTCGTGGTCGGCTACGCGGTGATCGCCTGGCTGCTGCGGTTCGTGCAGAACAACACGGTCTACGTGTTCGTCGCGTACCGGATCGCGCTGGGCGTGGCCCTGCTCGCGGCGCTGTCGATCGGCGCGATCTCCGCGACCTGACCGGCGCGGCCGTGCGGCCCGCGTAGCCTCGGACGGCGTGACGACCTTGATCCTACTGAGGCACGGGCGTTCGACGGCGAACACCGCCGGTGTCCTCGCCGGGCGAACCCCCGGCGTCGAGCTCGACGAACGCGGCCGGGAGCAGGCTGACGCCGTCGTCGACCGGCTCGCGGACCTGCCGATCGCCTCGATCGTCACCTCCCCGATGACCCGCTGCCGGCAGACCGTCGCACCGCTGGCGGCCACCCGCGGCCTGGAGCCGGTCGTCGAGGACGACCTGGCCGAGGTCGACTACGGCTCCTGGACCGGGCGGCCGATCTCCGAACTGGTGTCCGAGGACCTGTGGAAGGTCGTGCAGGCGCATCCGTCGGCTGCCGAGTTCCCGGGCGGCGAGTCGCTCGCCGCGATGCAGGCACGCTCGGTCGCCGCGGTCCGCCGGCACCTCGACCGGGTCCGGGCCGAGCACGGCGAGCACGCCGTCCTGCTGGCGTGCAGCCACGGAGACGTGATCAAGTCGGTGCTCGCCGACGCGCTCGCCTGCCATCTCGACAACTTCCAGCGGATCGTCGTGGACACCTGCTCGGTGAGCGTCGTCACGTACACGTCGTTGCGGCCGTTCGTGGCCCGGATGAACGAGCAGTCCGGGGATGTGGCGAGCCTGGTCCCGCCACCGCCGGAAGAGCGGTCCGACCAGGGCGCGGGGGCCACGTCGGCCACCGCGTCGGACGCCGTGATCGGCGGTTCCACGAACGCCTGACCCGCGATCACCGCCGCCCATCGGCGCAGGTCGCGGCGAGGGCGCGGGGTGGCGGGGATGCCTGCGGCCCCGCCGTCGCCTACCCTGGGAAGGGTCATGGCACGCGTCATCCACGTCTTCCGCCGCCCCGACCGCTTCGTGGCCGGGACCGTCGGCGAGCCCGGCGACCGCGCCTTCTACCTGCAGGCGGTCGAAAGTTCCCGGACGATCAGCGTGCTGCTGGAGAAACAGCAGGTCACCGTGCTCGCGGAGCGGATCACCGCGCTGCTCGGCGAGGTGGCGAAGCGGTTCGGCGAGGAGAACCTCCGGGAGGACTCCGAGGGCGCGTCGCCCCGGTCGGACACCGATCCGCTGGCGGTGCCGCTGGAGGAGGAGTTCCGGGTCGGCACGATGGGCCTGGGCTGGGACGCCGACTCCAGCTCGATCGTCGTTGAGCTGCTGGCGGTGACCGAGGACGAGGTCGACGAGTCGGTCGTGCTCGACGACACCGAGGAGGGCCCGGACGCGCTGCGGGTGTTCCTCTCGCCGAACGAGGCGAAGGCGTTCGCCGACCGCGCGGAGAAGGTCGTGTCCGCGGGCCGGGCGCCGTGCCCGCTGTGCGCCGAACCGCTCGACCCCGAGGGGCACGTCTGTGTCCGGCTCAACGGCTACCACGACCGCAACCCTGTGGCCGAGACCGAGTGAACGGTCCGGCCCCCGACCTGCGCGACCCGGCCGTCCTCGAGGTCCTGGCCCGCGGTCGCATCGAGATCACCGGCCGGTTGGTGGACGCCTCCAACGCCACCCTGTTCGGCACCGCCACCCTCGACGGGATCGAGCTGCGCTGCGTCTACAAGCCGGTCCGCGGCGAGCGCCCGCTCTGGGACTTCCCGGACGGCACCCTCGCAGGCCGTGAGGTCGGCGCCTACCTGGTCGCCGAGGAGTCCGGCCTGCGGGTCGTCCCGCCGACCGTGCTGCGCCCCGAGGCCCCGTTCGGCCCGGGGATGGTGCAGGCGTGGGTCTCCTCCGGTGACGACTGCGCGCTGACGGCGGCCTCGGACGCCGGCGAGCTCGACGGCGAGATCGACGAGGAGACGATCCAGCTGGGCGCGGAGTCGCTCGTCGAGCTCTGCGAGCCGGGGGAGATCCCCGACGGCTGGCTGCCCGTGCTGCGCGCCCGCGACGGTGCCGGCGACCCGGTCGTCCTCGTGCACGCGGACCACCCGCAGCTGCGGGCGATGGCGCTGTTCGACGTGGTCGTCAACAACGCCGACCGCAAGGGCGGACACGTGCTCCTCGGCGGGGACGGCGGTGTCTACGGCGTCGACCACGGACTCACCCTGCACAGCGAGCCGAAGCTGCGGACGGTGCTGTGGGGCTGGATCGGCGAGGAGCTCGGCGAGGAGCACACCGCCGCGCTGAAGGAGCTGCGCGCCAAGCTCGCCGGTGACTTCGCCGACACCCTCGGCGAGCACGTCACCCGGCGCGAGATCGCGGCGTTGCGCTCGCGGATCGACCACCTGCTCGCCGAGCCGCGGTTCCCGGGGCCGGACGGGTACGGGCCCGCCATCCCCTGGCCGGCCTTCTGACGCCCGGCCCCGGCCCGCTCACGGCGTGACGTGCAGCTGCCCGAGCCGCTGGGTGGCCCGGGTCATCGACACGTAGAGATCGGCCGGTTCACGCTCCCTGATCCGGTCCGGGTCGACGATCAGGACCGAATCGAACTCCAGCCCCTTCGACGACGACGGCGTGTGCACCGCCGCCCCCGCGGTCCCGTCCGGCAGCGGATCGGCGTCCTCCGGGACGATCACCGCGAGGGTGCCGCCGCCCGGCCGGGCGGCCTCGGCGGCCAGCACCGCGTCCAGCACGGCGGGCAGCTCGGCAGCGGTCACCGTGCGCTCCCACGGCTGCTCGCCGGTCTCGCGCACGGACTCCGGCGGACGGTGCGCCGGCGCGTAGGTCGCCAGCACCTCGGCGGCCAGGGTCATGATCTCGGCCGGGGTCCGGTAGTTCACCGTGAGCGTGCGGTGCGTCCAGCGCTGTGCCAGGTGCGGACCGAGCACGTCGGCCCAGCTCCGGGCGCCCGCCGGGGCGCTGCGCTGGGCGAGGTCGCCGACCGCGGTGATCGACCGGGACGGGCATCGGCGCAGCAGCACGTGCCAGTCCATCGCGGACAGCTCCTGCGCCTCGTCGACGACCAGGTGCCCGTAGCGCCAGTCCCGGTCGCCCGCGGCCCGTTCGGCGACGGTCAGCGGGACCCCCGGCACGTGCCGGGCGGCGAGCTGCTCGGCGGTGACGAAGTCGGTGGCCCGCAGCTCGTCGGCGTCCTCCCCGGCCAGGTCCCGGTCGGCGGAGGTGAGGACGGTCAGCACCCCCTCCGCGTACCGGGCGTCGGGCTCGCCCGCGGTGCCGGTGCCCCCGGCGGGCCCGGTGCTCGCGGACTTGTCGGGAAGCGGTCCGAGCAGCTCGTCGAGCTCGTCGAGCAGCGGGGCGTCGGAGATCGTCCACGGCGAACCCGGCGCGCGGTGCAGCCGGGACAGGTCGATGCCGTTCACCGGGCCGTCTGCCGAGCCTTCTCCTGGGCCGCCGCCCGGGCCCGCACCTGGGCCGCGACCCGCGGCGGCGAGCCGTTCGGTGGAGCCGAACAGCTCGGTGAGCGCCCGCTGCGGGGTCAGCAGCGGCCAGAACTCCTCGACGGCCTCGTGGAACTCGGGCGCCGAGCGCAGCTCCTCGCGCAGCTCGTGACGCAGCTCGGCGGACACCTCGGCGGCACCGGCCGGTTCGATCTCGGGCAGGTCCAGACCGGCCAGCAGCTCGGCCAGCTCCGGCGGATCCTCCAGCCGGGTGTCCAGCCGTTCCAGGCCCTGGTCGACGAGCAGCCTGCCGAGGGTGTCCCGGAACGTCGCCCGGGCGGCGTTGTGGGTCAGACCGCTCGCCCGGGCCCGGCGGCGTGCCTCGGCGACCGTCGCCCGGTCGAGCCGGAGGGTCACGTCCTCCAGCTCGATCTCGACGACGGCGGCGGGCAGCTCCTGCCGGTCGGCGACGGCCCGGCGCAGCACGTCGACCATCGCCAGATCCCCCTTGAGCCGGGCGACCTCCGGCGGGTCGACCGCGGTCGCGACGATCCCGTTCGCCAGCCGTCCCGGCGTGGTGAACACGACGGCCGACTCACCGAGGGCCGGCAGCACCCCGCCGACGTAGTGGATGAACCCGGCGCTGGGCCCGACGACGAGCACACCGCTGCGGGCCAGCCGGTCCCGGTGGGTGTAGAGCAGGTAGGCGACCCGGTGCAGGGCGACCGCGGTCTTGCCGGTGCCCGGCCCGCCCTCGATCACGACGGTGCCGGCCAGCGGCAACCGGATGATGTCGTCCTGCTCGGCCTGGATCGTGGTGACGATGTCGCGCATCGTCGATCCGCGCGGTGCCTTCAGCGCGGCCAGCAGCGCCGGGTCCGACGCGGCCTCGGTGCGGTGCGCGAGCTCGCCGTCGAGCACGTCGTCGTGAAAGGTGGCGACCCGCTCGTCGGGGGCGGTGCCGGCGAGCTGGAAGTGCCGGCGCCGGGTCACCCCGAGCGGGGTGACCGGGGTGGCGCAGTAGAACGGGCGGGCGGCCGGTGCCCGCCAGTCGATCAGCGCGCTCTCGCCGTCGTCGGGATCGGTGAGCCCGATCCGGCCGACGTAGGTCGGGTGACCGCCGGTGTGGTCGAGCCGCCCGAAGCACAGCCCGGCCCGGGCGGCCCGCAGCGCGCCTGCCCGCTCCGACCAGCGGACGTCCGAGACGTCGCGTTCCCAGCGGGCGCTGAGCTCCTCACCGGCGGGGGTGGCCCGGGCGGCCGCGGCACGGGCCTCGACCTCGGTGAGTTCGTCGGCGAGCAGGGAGTGCAGCCACCGGAGCCGGTCGGTCTCGGCGGCGATCTCCTCGGCGAACCGGGAGCTGGCATCGGGGTTCTGGGCCGTGCTAGACTGATGTTGTACCACTGTGGCTTTGCGGTCTGAAGGCACCCTGCAGGGTATCGCACGACGTTGCCCAGTCGCACATCCTCGGTCGCGCATCCTCGAGCGCCGCCGGTTGCGTCGCCGTCCTCCGCCGCGTCCCTCGGTGTTGGCCCGGCGGACCCGCGGTCAGGTTAGGGTCGCGGCCATGGCCCCACCCCGTCCGGCCCTCCCCGATCCACAACGGATCACCGTCCCCGGCCCCACGCCGTCGGGGACCACCCTCTCCGTGCTGGACACCGGCGGATCCGGCGCACCGGTCGTCCTGCTGCACGGCTGGCCGGACCGGGCGACGCTGTGGGCCCACCAGATCGAGACGCTGGCCGCCGCCGGGCACCGGGTGATCGCACCCGACCTGCGCGGCTTCGGCGACTCCGACCGCCCCGACGGTGTCGAGAACTACCGCATCGGAGCGCTCGCGGCCGACGTGCTCGGCGTCGCCGACGCACTCGGTGCCGACGAGTTCGCGCTCGCCGGGCACGACTGGGGTTCCTCGCTCGGCTGGGCGATCACAATGCGCTCGCCGCGGGTCACCCGCTACGCCGCGTTCTCCGTCGGCCATCCGGCCGCGTTCGTCACCGACGGCCTCGTCCAGAAGGCCAAGTCCTGGTACATGCTCTGGTTCCAGTTCCCCGGCGTCGCCGAGCAGGTACTTCCCGCTGACGACTGGGCGTTCCTGCGGTCCTGGGCGCACGTGTCGTTCGACGACGGTGATCCGCTGCCCGCACAGCAGATCGCCGACCTGTCCCGGCCGGGTGCGCTCACCGCCTCGCTGAACTGGTACCGGGCCAACATCGACCCGGCTACCTTCGTGCCCACCGCGCCGCCGCAGCTGCCGCCGGTGCGGGTCCCGGTGCTCGGCGTCTGGAGCGAGCGGGACCTGGCACTGACCGAGAGCCAGATGCGGCGCTCCGCTGAGTACGCCGAGGACTTCCGGTACGAGCGCGTCGAGAAGGCCGGCCACTGGATCCCGGCCGAGGCCCCCGAGCGGACCAGCGAGCTGCTGCTCGACTTCCTGGGCTGACGCTGCGCGGGTGACCGAGCGGACACCGGAGGTCCGCTCGCGCCGCGAACGGCGAGGATGGGACGGAACCGACGGCGCGGCCACCGGCGCGCCCGGCGAGACGGGAAGGAACACGATGGCGGAGAAGAGCCGGATCGGGGTCACCGGACTGGCGGTGATGGGGGCGAACCTGGCCCGCAACATGGCCCGTCGTGGCTTCACGGTGGCGGTGCACAACCGCACCACCGCGAAGACCACCCAGTTCATCGAGGACTACGGCCACGAGGGCGCCTTCACCGGCGCCGAGTCGCTGCAGGAGTTCGTCGACGCGCTCCAGACACCGCGCACCGTCGTCGTCATGGTGAAGGCGGGCAAACCGGTCGACGCCGTCATCGACGAGCTGGCGCCGCTGCTGGACGCGGGTGACATCATCGTCGACGCCGGGAACTCGCACTTCCCGGACACCGATCGGCGCACCGCCCGCTGCGCGGAGCTGGGCCTGCGGTTCATGGGCATCGGCGTGTCCGGTGGCGAGGAGGGCGCGCTCAACGGGCCCAGCATCATGCCCGGTGGGGACCCGGCCGCCTACGCCGAGATCGCCGACGTGCTGACCGCGATCGCTGCGGACGTCGACGGCACCCCCTGCTGCACGCACGTCGGGCCGGGCGGCGCCGGACACTACGTGAAGATGGTGCACAACGGCATCGAGTACGCCGACATCCAGCTCATCGCCGAGGCCTACGACCTGCTGACGCACGTCGGCGGGCTGTCCGCGCCGGAGATCGGGAAGATCTTCGAGCAGTGGAACACCGGTGACCTGGAGTCGTTCCTGATCGAGATCACCGGCATCGTGCTGGCCAAGACCGACGAGCGCAGCGGCGGGCCGCTGGTCGACGTCATCGTCGACGAGGCCGCGCAGAAGGGCACCGGCCGCTGGACCGCGATCGACGCGCTCGACCTCGGTGTCCCGCTGACCGGCATCACCGAGGCCGTGTTCGCCCGCACGCTGTCCGCGCTGCGCGACGAGCGCCGGACCGCGTCGGCGACGCTGGCCGGCCCGGCCCCGAAGCCGGTCGCCGACGTCGACCGGCTGGTGGACGACGTCCGGCAGGCGCTCTACGCGTCCAAGGTGGTCGCCTACGCACAGGGCTTCGCCCAGATGCGGGCCGCCTCCCGGGCCAACGGCTGGGATCTCGACCTCGGTGCGATGGCCCGGATCTGGCGCGGCGGCTGCATCATCCGTGCCCAGTTCCTGAACCGGATCACCGAGGCCTACGAGTCGCACCCCGACCTGGACAACCTGCTGATGGTCCCCTACTTCACCGAGGCCGTCGGGAACGCGCAGGACGCCTGGCGCCGCGTGGTGGTGACCGCGACCGAGCACGGCGTGGCGATCCCGGCGTTCTCGTCGAGCCTGAGCTACTACGACGGCTACCGCCGCGAGCGCGGCCCGGCGAACC
Source organism: Pseudonocardia sp. NPDC049635 (assembly GCF_040659795.1). Lineage (NCBI taxonomy): Bacteria > Bacillati > Actinomycetota > Actinomycetes > Pseudonocardiales > Pseudonocardiaceae > Pseudonocardia > Pseudonocardia sp. NPDC049635. The sequence continues at coordinate 25,767 of NZ_JBFAON010000026.1, read as the reverse complement.
TGATCCAGGGGCTGCGCGACTACTTCGGCGCGCACACCTACCACCGGACCGACTCCGACGGTGCGTTCCACACCCGGTGGAGCCAGGACGGTGCGGAGGTGCGGACCGACTGAGCCCGGCGCGCGGCGGGATCAGGCGGCGAGCGGGAGGCCGCGCAGCACGGCCCTGGCCGCTGCGCGGCCCGCCCGGTCCGCTCCGATCGTGCTGGCCGAGGGGCCGTAGCCGACCAGGTACACCCTCGGGTCGGCGACGACGCCGGTGTCCAGCGGCTCGCCCATCACGATCCCACCGCCCGGCCCGCGCAGCCGCAGCGGCGCGAGGTGCCCGAGCGCCGGCCGCCAACCGGTCGCCCACAACACGACGTCCGCGGGTTCGGTCGTGCCGTCGGCCCAGCGCACCCCGTCCGGGGTGAGTGCGGCGAACATCGGCCGACGCCGCAGCACACCGCTGGCGATGCCCGCGCGCACCTGCGGGGTCAGGCCGAGCCCGGTCACCCCGACCACGCTGCGCGGCGGCAGACCGGCCCGGACCCGCTCCTCGACCAGCGCCACCGCGGCCCGGCCGCGCTCGGCGTCGAACGGGCCGTCGTTCCACTCCGGTTCGCGCCGGGTCACCCAGGTCGTCGCCGCGGCGTGCGGAGCGATCTCCAGCAGCAGCTGCACCGCGGTGATCCCGCCACCGACGACGACCACCCGCAGACCGGTGAGCTCGGCGGGGCCCGGGTAGTCGCGGGCGTGCAGGCTGCGCCCCCGGAACGACGTGGCCCCCGGGTAGGCCGGCACGAACGGCCGGGTCCAGGTGCCGGTCGCGTTGATGACCCGGTCGGCGGTCCAGCTCCCGCGGTCGGTCTCGACGAGCAGCGGTCCGGTCCGGTCGCCGGGGGCGGCATTGCGCACGGTGTTGTCGATCGTGCCCCGCACGGTGTCGTCGATCGTGCCCCGCACGGTGTGCACCCGGACCGGGCGGACCACCTGCAGGTCGAACCTCCGCTCGATCTCCGCGAAGTACTCCGGCACGGCGTCGCGGGCCGGACGGTCGGGATCGGCACCGGGTTCGTCGAACCCGGAACGGACGCCGGCCAGGTCGTGGATGCCGTTGACGGTGCGCATCACCAGGGTCGGCCAGCGGTGCCGCCAGGCACCACCGGGGCCGTCCTCGCCGTCGAGCACCACCATGTCCCGGCCGGGGACGAGCCCGCCCCGGCGCAGCCCGGCCGCCGCGGACAGACCCGCCTGCCCCGCGCCGATCACCACCACCGATCCCCGCCACACGTCCCGCGCAACGGCGCGAGCCACCGGGCTCATCCCGGGGACCACGGTCGCGAGGGGCGACGCCCGCCACGCGGACGCCCGTGCCAGGACGGGCGGTCAGCCCGGGACGTCGGCGTTACGGCCGCAGATCACCAGGGCGAGCCGGGCGTCCGGGTGGAGGTCGAGCACCCGGCGCGCTCCCGGGACGAGGCAGCCGGCGGCGGGCTCGGCCCAGATCCCGGCGTGCTCCGCGAGCTCGACCGAGCCGCGCACCGCGTCCGCGTCCGGTACCACCAGTACGTCCTCCACCAGCTCGCGGACGTGGTCGTAGGTCAGCTGCGACGCCGACGGCGCGGACAGCGTGGTGATCGCCGAGGTGATCGTCACCGGGGTCGGGCCGCCCGCGGCCAGCGCCGCGGACATCGCCTCCGCGCCGGCCGTCTCCACACCCCACACCCGGACGCCCACCAGCAGCGCCCGCACCGCCACCGCGACCCCGGACAGCAGCGCCCCACCACCGATCGAGACCAGCACGTCGGTGGGGGGCTCGCCGAGGGCGAGCGCGTCGTGGGCCAGCTCCAGCCCGACGGTGCCCTGCGCGGCGAGGGTCACCGGGTCGTCGAACGGGTGCAGCAGCGTCATCCCGGCCGCCTGCAGCTCCGTGGCCAGCGCGAACGCGGCCGGGATGTCCGGGGTCAACCGGACGTCGGCGCCGGCCGCCCGGGCCGTGGCCACCGAGCGGGCCGGCGCGTTCTTCGGCATGACGACGACGGCGGCGATCCCGGCCGCACCCGCCACGTCGGCGACGGCGAGACCGTGGTTCCCGCCGGACACCGCGACCAGACCGGCGGCCCGCTCGTCGGGCGAGAGGGTGGCGATCTTGGCGAGCACCCCGCGCGGCTTGAACGAACCGGTGCGCTGCAACTGCTCCAGCTTCAACAGGGTCGGTGCGCCGAGCAGTGCACCCAGCCCGGGGGAGGGGACCGTCGGGGTGCGCAGCACGCCCCCGGCGATCCGCGCCGCCGCGGTCTCGATGTCGTCGAGGGTCACCAGGTCGGCCATCGCCCCGACGGTAGTGCCCCGGATCAGCCCATCGTCTTCCGGCCGTCGATCGCCTCGCGGATGATGTCGGCGTGGCCGGCGTGCTGGCTGATCTCGGCGAGCACGTGGATCGCGACCCGGCGCACCGACCAGCTGACGCCCGGCTCGAACCACGGTGCCACCGGCAGCGGGTGCGCCGAGTCCAGGTCGGCGGAGCGCAGCACCTGTTCGGTGCGGGCGGCGACCTGCTCCATCCGGGTGCGCAGGTGGTCCAGGGTCTCGTGCTCGGCGAGCACGAACCGGGTGTCGACCCATTCGGCGGCCGGCTGGCCGCCGTCGTCGGACGCGGCGTCGATCGCATCCCAGTCGACGTCGCCGTAGACCTCGTGGTCGAGCCCGAACGCCTCTGTCCCCTCCACCGCGAACCGGAACCACTGCTCCTCGGTGTCCGCGACGTGCTTGAGCAGCGAGGCGATCGTCAGCTCGCTGACCGTGCTCGCGGTGCGCGCCTGCTCCTCGGTCAGCGCGTCGGCGGTCTGCAGCAGGAACCCGCGGTGCCGCTCCAGGGTGGCGATCAGCTCGGCGCGCTCACCGGTCGGGGTCTGCTCCGTGGTGCTCTCGGCAATGGCGTTCATGATCGGGTCGCCTCTCGGTCGTGGGGTGCCCGACCGGTTCCTCCCGGCCCGACGAGGGCGACGTTACGAGCCGATGCGGACAGCTCCGGTCCTCGATCGGCGGCGGGATCCGCGGCTCCTGCGCGAGACCGGTGGTCATCCCCGCAGCGCGCGCAGGGCGCCGTCCCAGCGGGCGCGGCGGGTCTGCTCGTCCTGCTCCCACCAGGGGGTCCCGCGTTCGCCGAGACCGCGCTTGGCGGCGTCGACCCGCTCGCGCGCGGCGGCGACGCACCCGTCGTCACCGGTCCGCTTCCCGGCCCCCACCTCGGCGCGGGCCCGGCCGAGATGCTGCTGCAGCTCGGACCGCACGTCTTCGGGCAGTGCCGGGTCCGCCGCGCGCCACCGGCGGCCCCGGACGACGACGTAGCGCCCGTCCGGGGTCCGCTCCGGCTCGGTCACGCGGATCAGCCGCTGACCGGCACCACGTCCGGCGCGCCGAGCCGGGCCGCGTCGGCGGTCGCGTCGTCGGGCATCCGCTGACTCTCCCGCTCCGCCTCGACCCGCTTGACGTAGTGGTCGACCTCGCGGGCGACCTGCTCGTCGTTCCAGCCGAGCACCGGCGCGACCAGGTCCGCGACCTCCTGGGCGGCACCGACCCCGCGGTCGAACGTCTCGATCGAGATGCGGGTGCGGCGGGCCAGGACGTCCTCCAGGTGCCGGGCGCCCTCGTGCGACGCGGCGTAGACGACCTCGGCGCGCAGGTAGTCCGACGCGCCCGCCAGTGGCTCGGCCAGCGTCGGGTCCACCGCGGTGAGATCCAGGACCTCCTGGATCAACGAGCCGTAGCGGCCCAGCAGGTGCTCGATCCGCCCCGGGTGCAGACCGGACTGCGCGGCCAGCCGGGCGGTGGCGTTGCGCAGGGCGTGGAAGCCCTCGGCGCCCAGCAGCGGCACGTCGTCGGTGACCGAGGCGGGGACCTTGGCGTCCAGCCCGTGCACGGCGGCGTCCACCGCATCCTTGGCCATCACCCGGTAGGTCGTGTACTTGCCACCCGCGACGACCACCAGACCGGGCACCGGTGTGGCGACCGCGTGCTCCCGGGACAGCTTCGACGTCGACTCCGACTCCCCGGACAGCAGCGGGCGCAGGCCCGCGTAGACGCCCTCGACGTCGTCGTGCGTGAGCGGCTGCTCCAGCACCTCGTTGACGTGCCCCAGCAGGTAGTCGATGTCGGCCGCGCTGGCCGCCGGGTGCGCCTTGTCCAGGTCCCAGTCGGTGTCGGTGGTCCCGATGATCCAGTGCCTGCCCCACGGGATGACGAACAGCACCGACTTCTCGGTGCGCAGGATCAGCCCGGAGTCACCGCGGATCCGGTCCCGCGGGACGACCAGGTGGATGCCCTTGGACGCCCGCACCTTGAACAGGCCCCGCTCACCGGCGAGACCCTGGGTCTCGTCGGTCCACACACCGGTGGCGTTGATGACCTGCTTGGCCCGGACCTGGATCTGCTGACCGCTCTCCAGGTCCTGCACGGTCGCGCCGACCACCCGGCCGGCGTCCTTGATCAGCCCGACCACCCGCGCCCGGGTCGCGACGTGCGCGCCGTAGGCCGCCGCGGTGCGGGCGATGAACATGGTGTGCCGGGCGTCGTCGACCTGTGCGTCGTAGTACTGCAGAGCACCGACGAGGGCGTCCTTGCGCAGCGACGGGACGACCCGGCGGGCGCCCCGGCGAGTCAGGTGACGGTGGTGCGGCACGCCCCGCGACCGTCCGGAGAGGAAGCCGAGCGTGTCGTAGAGGGCGACCCCGGCCCCCGCGTAGAGCCGCTCCCAGCCGCGGTGCTGCAGCGGATAGAGGAACGGGACCGGGCGGACCAGGTGCGGGGCGAGGTGCTGGATGAGCAGGCCGCGCTCGGCGAGCGCCTCGGCGACCAGCCGGAAGTCCAGCATCTCCAGGTACCGCAGGCCGCCGTGGACGAGCTTGGAGGACCGGCTGGAGGTGCCGGAGGCGAAGTCACGGGCCTCCACCAGGCCGACCGACAGGCCGCGGGTGGCGGCGTCGAGCGCCGCACCGGCGCCGACGACACCACCGCCGACGACGAGCACGTCCAGCTCGCGGTCACCCATGGCCTGCAGCGCCGCGGTACGGGCGTCCGGAGAGAGCGCCACCGATTTCATGATCGGACCCTTCTGACTCGTCGTGTCACTGGGGACTACCCGCTGCGGGGGTGAGCTCCCGCGGATGTGTCCGGTGTCGCCCCGACGGGTGACCGGGGCGACACCGGGGGAGGATCAGTCCACGTCCACCCAGTCGAGCGTCCGCTCGACCGCCTTCTTCCACTTCGCGTACCCGGCGTCGCGCTGCTCGGCACTCCACTGCGGCTCCCAGCGGCGCGCCTCGTTCCAGTTCTCCCGCAGCTCGTCGGTGGAGGACCAGAAGCCGACGGCGAGGCCGGCCGCGTAGGCCGCCCCGAGCGCCGTCGTCTCCGCGACGACCGGGCGGGACACCGGGACGCCCAGCACGTCCGCCTGGATCTGCATGCACAGCTCGTTCAGGGTGACGCCGCCGTCGACCTTCAGCACGTCGAGCGCGACACCGGAGTCGGTCGACATCGCCTCGGTGACGTCGCGCGACTGGTAGCAGATCGCCTCCAGGGTCGCCCGCGCCAGGTGTGCGTTGGTGTTGAACCGGGAGAGGCCGACGATTGCACCGCGCGCGTCGGAGCGCCAGTAGGGCGCGAACAGCCCGGAGAACGCCGGCACGAAGTACACCCCGCCGTTGTCCTCGACCTGTCGCGCCAGCGACTCCGACTGCGAGGCACCCGAGATGATCCCGAGCTGGTCACGCAACCACTGCACGGCCGAACCGGTGACCGCGATCGAGCCCTCCAGGGCGTAGACGACCGGTTCGTCGCCGAACTTGTAGCAGACGGTGGTGAGCAGGCCGGACTCCGAGCGGACCAGCTCGGTACCGGTGTTGAGCAGCATGAAGTTGCCGGTGCCGTAGGTGTTCTTGGCCTCGCCCGGGGCGAAGCACACCTGTCCGACGGTGGCGGCCTGCTGGTCCCCCAGGTCGCCGGTGATCCGGACCTCGCCGCCGAGCGCCCCGTTCGCCAGCGTGCTGCCGAAGGCGTCCGCCGACGACGAGGGCTTGATCTCCGGGAGCATCTGCCGCGGGATGCCGAAGAATCCCAGCAGTTCGTCGTCCCAGTCCAGGGTCTCCAGGTTCATCAGCATGGTGCGGCTGGCGTTGGTCACGTCGGTGACGTGGCGGCCGCCGTTCGGCCCGCCGGTGAGGTTCCAGATCACCCAGGTGTCGGTGTTGCCGAAGATCGCGTCGCCGCGCTCGGCGGCCTCCCGGACCCCGTCCACGTTCTCCAGGATCCACTGGATCTTCCCGCCGGAGAAGTAGGTGGCGGGCGGCAGACCTGCCTTGCGCCGGATCACCTCGCCCTTGCCCTCGCGCTCCAGCGCGGTGGCGATGCGGTCGGTGCGGGTGTCCTGCCAGACGATCGCGTTGTAGTAGGGACGACCGTTGCGCCGGTTCCAGACGACGGTGGTCTCACGCTGGTTGGTGACGCCGAGCGCGACCAGGTCGTCGGCGCTGAGCTTGGTCGAGGTGAGCGCCGACTGCAGGCAGGCGTTGGTGCGCTCGATGATCTCGATCGGGTTGTGCTCGACCCAGCCGGCCTGCGGCAGGATCTGCTCGTGCTCCAGCTGGTGGCGGCCCACCTCGTTGCCGGCATGATCGAAGATCATGAACCGGCTGCTGGTCGTGCCCTGGTCGACGGCGCCGACGAACTCTGCCATTGAGCTGTCTCCTCGAAACGTTCGGGTCGGTACGTGGTCGGTCGGGCGTCAGGCCCGCCCGACCTCCTGCGGGGCGTCCTCGGCCGGGATGTAGCGGTCGACCAGCAGCTTGAACAACCCGCCGCCGACCAGCGCCCCGATGATCGGGGCGAGGATCGGCAGCCACCAGTACTGGACGCCGTCGCCGGTCACCCAGGCGTTCTGGTAACCGGTTACCCAGGACGCCAGCCGGGGGCCGAAGTCACGGGCCGGGTTGATGGCGTAACCGGCGTTCGCGCCCCAGGCCATGCCGATCCCGACGACCAGTATGCCGATCATGAACGGCGTCATGTTGGCCGCGGGACCCTTGTTGCGCGGGTGCACCAGCGCGAAGATCACGAAGACCAGTATGGCGGTGCCGACCACCTGGTCCAGGAACGCCGTCGGGATGGTCGCGGCGTCCGCCGGGAAGGTGGAGAAGATGCCCTGGGTCTCGGTCAGGGTGGGGTCCACCGACCGGATCAGGTCGGCGTAGGTGACCCGCACGATCAGTGCCGCGACGAACGCGCCGAGCGTCTGGGCGATGATGAACGGCACGACCTTGCGCCACGGGAAGCCGTCGTAGACGGCGAACGCGATCGTCACGGCCGGGTTGATGTGTGCGCCGGAGATCCGTCCGGCGACGTAGACACCGAGCATCACGCCGATGCCCCACGCCCAGGCGATCGAGTCGTACTCACCGGCCGAACCGTCCGGTGTGGTCACCACCTGGGCGACGACACCGACGCCGAACAGGATCAGGATCATGGTCCCGGCGAACTCGGCGCTCAGTTCGCCGAGCAGGGACGGCGGCCGTCCGCGGGCCGGTGTCCTCGGTGCGGCGGTGGTCTCCGCGTCGCCTGTCTTGTCGGAGCTCGTCATCGAACCCCCTCCTGGAACTCGTCCCCTGCGCGGAACCGGGCGGTCCCGTCGCGTGCCCGGGGACGGTAGGAGCGGGTGGGCCGTGCGGCAACGCGAGTCGTTCGACGATGTCGAACGATGCGGGTCGAACGGTCCATGATCGCTTTCCGATGCCTAGGATCGGCGATGTGACCCGGCAGATCCAGTCGGTCGAACGGGCTGCCGCCCTGTTGCGGCTGCTCGGCGGTGCGGGGCGTCCGCTCGCGCTGGCGGAGCTCGCCGCGGCGCTCGACCTGCCCCGGCCGACCGCGCACGGGATCCTGCGGACACTGCGCGAGGAGGGCCTGGTCGCCCAGGACGGCGCGTCCGGGCGCTACCTCCTGGGCGACGGTCTGAGCCGGCTCGGCACCCCGTGGGACCGGCACGATCTGCGGGCGCGGGCGATGAACTGGGCGGACGCGCTGGCGGCCGGCACCGGCTGCGCCGTCTACCTGGGGGTGCCGGCCGCGGACGGCCGTGGGGTGGACGTGGTGCACCACGTGTTCCGGCCGGACGGCAGCCCGCAGGTGTTGCGCACGAACACCGTGCAACCGCTGCACGCGACGGCGTGGGGACTGTGCCTGCTGGCGTTCGCGCCCGCGTCGGTGCGGGCCGCCGAGCCGCTGGAGGGGTACACCCGGCGCACCGTCGTCGATCCTGCGGCGCTGTCCCGCGAGCTGACGGCGACCCGGCGTCGCGGGTGGGCGGGTGACCAGGGCGGCTGGGAACCGGGGGCCGGCGGGCTCGCCGTGCCGGTGCGCAGCGGCGGTGGGCTGACGGTGGCGGCGCTCGGTGTGGGCGGGCCGGTCGAGGAGCTGTTCACCGGTGACGGCCGGGCCCGCCCGGATCCGCTGGAGGAGCTCACCGGCGCCGCCACCGAGATCGCGGCCGGACTGGAGGGGCTCGCGTGAGCACCCTGCCGTCGTCCGAGCGGGTGGTCGCCGCCATCGACCAGGGGACGACCTCGACCCGCTGCCTGCTGTTCACCCGGTCCGGTCGGATGGTGGCGGTCGCCCAGCGGGAGCACCGGCAGTACTTCCCGAGCCCGGGCCGGGCCGAGCACGACGCGGCCGAGATCTGGCGGGCGGTGACCCGGGTGGTGCCCGCGGCACTGCGCCGGGCCGGGCTCGGACCGGAGAACGTCGCCGCGCTCGGCATCGCCAACCAGCGCGAGACGACGGTGATCTGGAACCGGCACACCGGTGTCCCGCTCGCCCGGGCGATCACCTGGCAGGACACCCGCACCGACGGCATCGTCGCGGGCCTGGCGGACGACGCCGGGCTGTACGCGCGGGTGTCCGGGCTCGGCCCGGCCACCTACTTCGCCGGGCCGCGGCTGCAGTGGCTGCTCGATCACGTTGCCGGTGCGCGGGAGGGGGCCGAGCGGGGCGACGTGCTGTTCGGCACGATCGAGAGCTGGCTGATCTGGCGGCTGACCGGTGGCCCGGACGGCGGGGTGCACGTCACCGACGTCACCAACGCCAGCCGCACCATGCTGATGGACCTGCGCACCTGCGAGTGGTCTCCCCGGTTGTGCTCCGCGCTGCGGGTACCGCCGGCGATGCTGCCGCGGATCGTGCCGAACGCGCAGGTCTACGGCACGTGCGTCGGGATCCTGCCGGGGGTGCCGGTGGCCGGTGCGCTGGGTGACCAGCAGGCCGCGCTGGTCGGGCAGACCTGCTTCGCTCCTGGCGAGGCGAAGTGCACCTACGGGACGGGTGCGTTCCTGCTGAAGAACACCGGGTCCCGGATCGCCGGTTCGGACGCCGGGCTGATCCCGACCGTCGGCTACCTGTTCGGCGACGAGCCGGTGTACGCCCTCGAGGGCTCGATCGCGATGACCGGGTCGCTGGTCCAGTGGTTCCGCGACGCGCTCGGGATGATCTCCACCGCGGCCCGGATCGAGACCCTCGCGCTGAGCGTCCCGGACAACGGTGGCTGCTACGTCGTCCCCGCGTTCTCCGGGTTGTACGCGCCGCGCTGGTCACCGGACGCGCGCGGCGTGATCGTCGGGCTCACCTCCTACATCCACCGCGGGCACCTGGCCCGCGCGGTACTGGAGGCGACCGCCTGGCAGACCCGTGAGGTGCTGGACGCGATGAACGCCGATTCCGGGCTCGGCGTCACCCGGCTCAAGGTGGACGGCGGCATGACCGCGAACCACCTGCTCATGCAGTGCGTCGCCGACGTGCTCGACCTGACCGTGGAGCGCCCGCTCGGGTCGGAGGCGGTGTCGCTCGGCGCCGCCTATGCCGCGGGGCTCGCCGTCGGTTACTGGCCGGACCAGGAGGTGCTGCGCCGCAACTGGCACCGCGCCGCCGCGTGGGAGCCGTCGATGGACCCGGGTCTGCGCGACCGGGAGCACGTCAACTGGCAGCGGGCGGTGGAACGCAGCATGGGCTGGGCCCGGCGCTGACGGCCGCCCCGGTCTCGGCCCGCCCCGGTCACGCCGGACCGGTGTCCGGCCCGCGCGGGTCTCGATGCCATGCGGCGAGGTCGCGCGGGAGCCGGTCGCGAAGGGACTGGACCTGCCGGTATCCGCGGTCGGTGGCCCGCCCGACGAACAGCGACACGTACTCGACCCAGGCCGTGGGGATGCCGTCGAGCAGGAACCTGACGTCGAGGTCGGTGAGATCGGGCCACAGCAACTGCCGTGCCTCGGGGGTCGCCCGGGCGAACAGCCGTCGCCGGTCGTCCGGGTCCGGGTCGCGCACCACCAGCTCTCGTTCCTCGAGCCGGGCGAGGATCTGCGTGACGCCGCCCGAGCCGAGCCCGGTCACCGCCGCGACCTCCGACCCGCTCAGCCCGTCCGGCCGGGCGAGGAGCTCGGCCACCACGACCAGCTCGTTGAACGACAGCAGGTGCCGCCGGGCGACGACCCGCATCCGGTGGTACGCGACGAGACCCCAGCGCGCCATCGTCGTGGCGAGTTCCTCGGCGAGCTCCTCCCGGTGCCGCGCGGCGGCGGTGCCGGTCCGGGTCCGACGGACGCGTCTGGTGCGTCCGGCGGCGTCGGGGGTCATGCCGCCCGCCTCGGTCGGGCACGCTTCGGTCGGGGCGGTGCCGATGGCCGGACGCGGTGAGTCGCATCGTGGCGGGGGACGAGGGGAGTGCAGGTCGGCGATAACCGCTCACCAGGTGAGCGGTTATCGCCGGAACCCACCCCTCGTCCTCGCCCACCTCGGTAGCGGACGGGACGACAGCGGGTGGTGTCGTGGCGAGCCGGGGGAGGGAGGACGGAGCGGATCCGCTCACCGGGTGAGCGATTCCGGTCCGGAGCCGGGTCGACCGGCCGCGTGGCAGGGAGGGGCGACATCCCGGTGGAGTAGCACGGCGCCGCGGCCGGCCGCAGCGGTTCGACGGTGACCGGTGGCGATCGCGATCGGCCCCTTACCTGATCGGCCCGAACCTGATCGGCACTGTGGGATCGGCACCGAGCGGCCCCGCGGACTACCGTCACGATCATGAGCAACTCGGATGCCGCCGTCGCCGCCGGTCGTCTGGCCCGCGGGCTCGAGCCGCTGCACGCGCTGATCTACTTCGCGCCGGAGGCCGAGCCGCGGTTCGTGCGGGCCGGCCTCGACGAGGGCCGCATGACCTATTTCGCCCCGCGGGCCGCGCCGCTCGGTGCGGTCGGGCCGTCCACGGTGACCGCGACGTTCTACAACTTCTCGCCGCGGCTGGTCGCCGGGTCGATCCCGCGCGCCTGGGGGCTGGTGTCGCCGTCGGACCTGGTGGCGGTCCGGTTCGAGGTCGCCGACATGGCCCTGCGCAGGTTGCTGGGCGAGGACACCGTCGGTTCGCCGGAGCTGGCCGAGGCCGCGGCGCTCGCCCGCACCGCGGCCGAGGCGGTGACGCCCGAGGGGCGCCCGCTCGCGGCCGCGCACCTGGACGTCGAATGGCCGTCGCAGCCGCACCTGGTGCTCTGGCACGCGCTGTCGATCCTGCGCGAGCACCGCGGTGACGGGCACATCGCGCTGCTCACCGCCGCCGGGCTGAGCGGGTTGGAGGCGCTGCTCACCGCGACCGCGACGGGGACAGGATTCACGGTGCCGTTCGCGCGCGCGAGCCGCGGCTGGTCGAGGACCGAGTGGAACGACGGCGTCGCCCGGCTCGCCGAGCGCGGCCTGCTGGAGCACCCGGCGCCGTCCGACGACGTGGTCGAGCCGGTGCTCACCGAGGCGGGTGCGGCGCTGCGCAAGCGGTTGGAGGACGACACCCACCTGGTCGGGGCCGCGCCGTGGGCGGTGCTCGGGAGCGAGCGCGCCGCGCGGCTCGGCGAGATCGGTGGCGGACTCGTGCGGACCGCGCTCGCGAACGGTGCGTTCCCCGCGGAGGGGGTGTTCGCCGCGCCCCCGAAACGCTGAACCGGGGCGGAGCGCGGCGACCCCCGCTATCGTGCACTGCGCAACGCGGTGCCATACGGCCGGCCGTCCGGGCCGGTCGGGGCGCCCGCGGGAGGGGGTCCGGTGCTGGAGATCAGCGCGCTCGAGTGGGCGGTCACGATCGGTGTGATCGTCGCGCTGCTCGCGATCGACCTGTTGCTCGCCTGGTGGAAACCCCATCGGGTCGGTTTCGCGGAGGCGACCGGCTGGTCGGTCTTCTACATCGCCGTCGCGATCGTGTTCGGTGTCGTGTTCGCGACGATGCACGGTTGGGACTTCGGCACCCAGTACTTCACCGGCTACATCGTCGAGAAGAGCCTCTCGGTCGACAACCTGTTCGTCTTCGTGATCATCATGACGACGTTCGCGGTGCCCGAGGAGCACCAGCACAAGGTCCTGACCTTCGGCATCGTGCTCGCCCTGATCATGAGGGTGATCTTCATCGTGGTCGGCGCCACCCTGCTGAACCTGTTCTCCTTCATGTTCCTGCTGTTCGGCCTGCTGCTGCTGTGGACGGCCGTGCAGCTCTACCGGCACAAGGACGAGGAGCCCGACGTCGAGGACAACCTGGTCGTGCGGGGAGCGCGCAGGCTGTTCCCGGTGACCGAGACCTACGACGGCGGCAAGCTCTTCACCCGGGAGAACGGCCGCCGCGTCGCCACCCCGATGTTCATCGTGCTGGTCGCGATCGGCGGCATCGACCTGCTGTTCGCGCTCGACTCGATCCCCGCGGTGTTCGGCGTGACCCAGGAGGCCTACATCGTCTTCGCCGCGAACGCGTTCGCCCTGCTCGGTCTGCGCGCACTGTTCTTCCTGGTGAAGGGCCTGCTCGACCGGTTGGTCTACCTGTCCACCGGGCTGGCGATCATCCTGGGATTCATCGGCGTCAAACTGGTGCTGCACTGGGCCCACGTCGACATCTCGCCGGCCGTCCCGGAGATCCCGACGATGCTCAGCCTGGTCGTCATCCTGGGGATCCTGGCGATCGTCACCGTCGCGAGCCTGATCAAGACCAGGAACACCCCGGACCTGAAGGCCAAGCCCGGCTCGCTCCGTGCCCGCAAGGAGCGCACCGAGCAGCAGAACTGACCGGTGTCCCCGGTCGCCCGAGGGCGGCCGGGGACGATCCGGTTCAGGGCAGGCCGGGGCCGCCGAGCGGGGTGACCTCGATGTACTCCGGCGGCGCCGAGAGCAGTTCCAGCACCGCGCCGAGCCCGGCCTCACCGATGTCACGGTTGAGTGCGGCGTCCGACGCCGTGGCGTCCGCCCAGGTCTCGGTCACCCATACGGTGTCCGGCTCGTCGGGGGCGGCGTTGACCACGTAGGCCAGGCAGCCCGGCTGGGACGCCATACCGTCGGCCACCCGGAGCAACGCGGCGGCCAGTTCCGGGCCCTGTCCCTCGACGGCCACCATCCGGACGTACCGGCCCACCCGTTCGCTCGTCTCCACAGCCGCGACCGTAGACGGCCGCCGTCCGGCCGGTCCCGCCACCCCGGGGCTCGGCTCCGCCGGGCGATCCAGGACAGGAGCTGTCCGCGTCGGGCGGCACACTGGGCCGGTGATGGAGACTTCGGCCAGGCTGTTGCGACTGCTCGGGCTGCTGCAGGTGCCGCGTGACTGGACCGGCCCCGCCCTGGCCGAGCGGCTCCAGGTGGACGTGCGCACCGTCCGCCGCGACGTCGACAAGCTCCGCACCCTCGGATACCCGGTGCACTCCACCCCCGGTGCGGCCGGCGGTTACCGGCTCGGCGCCGGTGCGGCGCTCCCGCCGTTGCTGCTGGACGACGACGAGGCGGTCGCGGTCGCGGTCGGGTTGCGGACGGCCGCAGGTGGCACCGTCGCCGGCATCGAGGAGACCTCGGTCCGGGCGCTCGCGAAGCTGGAGCAGGTGCTGCCGAACCGGCTGCGCCGACGGGTCGCGGCGCTCGGCACGGCCACCGAGACTCTGGCCGGCCGGGGGCCCACGGTCGATGCCGACGACCTCTCCGCCCTGGCCGCCGCCTGCCGGGACCACGAGCTGCTGCGCTTCGACTACGCCGCCGCCGACGGCGCGCGGACGCGCCGGGTCGCCGAGCCCGAGGGGCTGGTGCACACCGGGCGCCGCTGGTACCTGGTCGCCTGGGACACCGGGCGCGACGACCGGCGGACGTTCCGGGTGGACCGGATGGAGTTGAAGCTGCCGGCCGGGCCACGGTTCGCTCCCCGCGACCCACCGGAGGGCGGGATCGCGGCGTTCGCCCAGCGGGGGATCACCAGCGGGGCCTACCCGTACCGGGCGCGGGTCCTGCTGGAGGCACCCGCCGAGCAGGTGGGGGAGTGGGTCGCCCCGGCATCGGGCACCGTGACCGACCTCGGCGACGGCCGCTGCGAGCTCGCGGTCGGGGCGTGGACGCTGGACTCGCTCGGCATGTGGCTGGGGGCGTTCGGCGTGGACTTCCAGGTGCTGGAGCCACCGGAGCTGGTGGACCACCTGGACGTGCTGGCCGCCCGGTTCACCCGCGCCGCCGCGGCGTCCCGCGACGCGATCGGCGCCCACTCAGCGGGGCCCCGGCGCGAGCAGCGGTAACGCGACCTCGTCGATGATGCCGGTGCCGACGTCACCGGGCGGGCGGCGTCGAGCCGTCCACGCCGGCGGCGCGGCGGTCGCGGTGACCGGTGCCGGTGGAGGCCGGGCCCCGGGCCTGCGCCGCCGTCGGTACTGCTCACCTGCTCAGCCTGCCCGACCGGCGTCGGCGACGGTGCCGGCATCCCCGTCGACCGTGACCTGCTGACCGTCGGTCAGCACCGTGGTGCCGGTGCCGGTGCCCATCACGGCCGGGATCCCGTACTCCCGGGCGACGATCGCGGCGTGCGACGCCGCGCCGCCGTGGTCGACCACCACGGCGGCGGCCCGGCCGAACAGCGGCGTCCAGGACGGGTTGGTCGCCGGGCAGACCAGCACGTCACCCGTGGCCAGCCGGGCGAACCCGGTGTGCGAGTGCACGATCCGGACCGGGCCGGTGACCCGGCCGCCGCCGGCCGGGGTGCCGGTCAGCAGCACGTCGTCGTCGTGGGTGCGGTCCCCGAACAGCACGGCGGGGGCGATCAACGGGACCCCGGCCAGCTCGTCGCGCCGGGCGGACCGGGCCGCGACCAGCGTGCGGATCCGGTCGCTCCCCGCCGCGGACAGCGTGTCCGGGGCCGGTGAACGCTCGATCTCCCCGCGGCGCAGGTGCAGGACGTCCGCCGGATCGTCGAGCACGCCGGCGGCGGTGAACCGGGAGCCGATCTCGCGCACCGCACGCTGCAGCACCGGAAGGGTGCGGGTGCTGTGGAAGTGCGTGTCCTCCCGCAGGGCGACGGCCGCGCGGGCGCCCTCGACCAGGCGGTCCAGCGCCCCGATCCGGCGCCGCCCGACCAGCGGGTGGGCGAGCAGCCTGCGCCGTGCCAGCTCGGCCCGCCCGGGGCCGGTGGGTGCCGATGGGGCGGAGGCGAGCGCGGCCACCGTCGACAGCACCGCCGCCGGATCCTCCCGCCAGGTCGGCCCGGACATCAGCAGCAGGCTGGTGGTCTCCCGGTGCCCGTACTCGTCGAGGAACGCCTGCAGCGCCTCCCGGAAACCGGCTGCCGCCGGATCCGTCGCGATCCGGTCGGCGAGATCGGCGAGGCCGGACCCGGAGAACGCCACCCGCAGGGCGGGGGTCTCCCGCACCGTGGCGGCGAGCGCGTCGAGCGCGGCGTTGGCGTCGCTGGTACGGGTCGGCCCGGCGGCCAGGTCGCCGAACAGCTCGCCCAGGCCGAGCGCCCCGAGGGCCAGCCGCAGCCGCAGCAGGTCGAACCCGGCCCGCGGCAGGTGATCCACCCGCAGGTCGGTGATCAGGTCCACGGCCTCGGCGGCGCGCCGCGGTAGCCGACGCAGCACGGTCCAGTCCAGGGTGGACGGATCGAACCCGGTGAGCCGTCCGACCTCCTGCTCGAACGCGGTGAACCGCCGGTCCGCGGTCCAGTCGGCGGGCCGGAACCGGCGTAACCGGGGCAGTAGTCGCCGCGGCGCGCCGAGCACCGCCGGTGTCGGCCGCGGTGACGGCGGCACGAACCGGTCCACCACACCGTCCACTTCGGGCAGCACGTCCGCGAGGTCGAGATGCAGACCCGGGAGCTCGGCGAGCATCCGCCGCAGCATCCGGCCCGGCCCGGGCAGCAGCCACGCGCTCATGTCCATCGGGTACGGGCGGAGGGGGACCAGCTCGGCGAACACCGGACCGAGGAACCGCTGCCGCCGGTTCAGCCGGATCGGTGGCGGCGGCAGCGCGGTCATCGGCCGGGCCTGGAGCAGTACGAACCGCTCGTCGTGGCGGGCCCACTCGACGTCCTGCGGACAGCCGAAGTGCGCTGCCACCGCCCGGCCCAGGTCGGCGAGCTCGCGCGCGACCGCGTCGGACAGCGGCGGCTCCGGGTCCTCGAGCCGGTCCGGCGTGATCCGCTCGACGCCGCCCGCCGGGAACTGGCGCAACACGACCTCGCGCCGCCCGGCCTGCCGCGACCGGATCCCCCCGTCCGGCCCGACGACGATGTGGTCCGGCGTGACCAGCCCGGACACCACCGACTCGCCGAGCCCGGCGCCGGCGTCGACGACCACCTCGTCGCGCGCACCGGTCACCGGGTTCGCGGTGAACAACACTCCCGCGAAGTCGGCCGGGACCATCCGCTGTACGACCACCGCGACGGCTGCCCCGGCCGGGTCGATCCCGCGCCGCCGGCGGTAGGCGCTCGCCCGGTCGTTCCACAGCGACCCCCAGCACTGCCGGACGGCGTCGAGCAGCGCCTGTTCGCCGACGACCCCCAACAGGGTGTCCTGCTGGCCGGCGAAGGCGGCGCCGGGAAGGTCCTCCGCGGTGGCGCTGGACCGCACCGCGACCGGCCCGGAGCCGAGCCGGTGGTAGGCGGCGGTGATCTCCTCGGCGAGGACGGGCGGGATGCCCACCGCGGCGAACCGTTCGCGCAGCACCGAGCCGATCGCCGAAGCGTCCGCCGGACGGCCGGGGCGGTCGTCGGACCCGGCACCGGGGCCGGCCGGGAGCGCGTCGCGGATCACCGGGTCCTCCTCGGCCACCGCCCGGTAGGCGGCGGTGGTGATCACGACGCCCTCCGGCACCGGGAACCCGGCCCGGACGAGCTCGCCGAGGTTGGCGCCCTTGCCCCCGGCGACGGAGAGATCGCCGCGGGTCAGCTCGGCGAGCGGGACGACCCAGCGGACCCCCGCGTCCGGGACGGAGGGGCCGGGCGGTGTCGGGTGCGTCATCGTGCGCCCACTCTCGACAGTGAACGTTGCGTCACCTCACGTTAACGGCGGCTCCAGGAAACGCAACGTTCGCCATCGGGCCGGCGCGGTCACATCCCGCCGTCATCCCGTGGAACGGGTGCCCTCCCCGTCGAGCGGGCGGAAGCGGGGCAGTGGCCGGCGGCACAGGAAGGTGCGGGCCGGAGGCGGGTTGCGCCACTCGGTCGCGGTCTCGACGACCTCGTCGAAGTGCTCGTCGAGCAGAGCACGCAGGTCACGCACCCGGTTCGGCAGCGCCATCCAGGTGATGATCATGCTCATGGCCCCGTCCGGGGCCAGCCGGCGTGCGATCACGTCCATGACCTTCGTCCGGAGTGCCTGCGGGAAGACCGCCCAGGGCAGGGTGGACACGAACGCGTCGACCCGGCCGATGCCGGCGTCGTCCAGGATCTGTTCGAGATCGGCGACGTCCCCCTGCACCGCCTCCAGCCAGGGCTTGTGCCGGCGCAGGTGGGCGACCAGCTCCTCGTCGATCTCGATGGCCAGGTAGCGGGCGTCCGGCCCGAGCCGGTCCCGGATCGGCTCGGCCAGCACGCCGGGGCCGGCGCCGAGTTCGACGACCACCCCGTTCGTCCCCTGCGGGACCACCTGGGCGAGCTGTCGGCAGAGCCTGCGACCGGTGAGGAACGGGGTCGCCAGCTGGTCCATCTTCGTGAAGGACCGCTTGAGGAAGACGGTGTGGTCGGGTCGGGCCATACGGACATCGTGGCGGGTCCAGGCGTATCGGTCATGTCCGGGCGACCGGTCTCACTCGCCTCCGGGCCCCGACGCCGGAGAGCGACCCACCGGGAATCCGGGGGCCGCTCTCGGAAAATGGTGCGCCGTCAGGGACTCGAACCCCGAACCCGCTGGTTAAGAGCCAGCTGCTCTGCCAATTGAGCTAACGGCGCAGGTATGGAATTGTGTGGCGTGCGCCGTCAGGGACTCGAACCCCGAACCCGCTGGTTAAGAGCCAGCTGCTCTGCCAATTGAGCTAACGGCGCGTATCCATGTTGAGGTGCCCGCCGCCCGAGCGATCACGACCCCGGAAGGCTATCAGCAGCTGTTCCGGGATCGATCGCCAGGTCGGCAACCGGGTGAGTGACGGGACTTGAACCCGCGGCCCCCTGGACCACAACCAGGTGCTCTACCAACTGAGCTACACCCACCATGCGTGCTCTCCCGGCCGTCGCCGGAAGCGCTGGTACAGCATAGCCGCCCGTTCTGGGCCGGCCGCGCGGGGGTTCCTGCGCGACCGGTCAGGTCCGCGGACCGCCCCCGGCCTGCGGATCCGCGCCGGTCGCGATGCCGGCGACGGCGGCCGCCGCGGCCTGGGCCTCCTCCGTGCTCGGCCCGGGCGGGGCGACGAACAGAACCCTGCGGTAGTAGGCCAGCTCGCGGATCGACTCCTGGATGTCGGCGAGCGCCCGGTGCGCCAGGCCCTTCTCCGGCTTGGCGTAGAACACCCGCGGGAACCACCGGCGGGCCAGCTCCTTGACCGAGCTGACGTCGATCATCCGGTAGTGCAGGTAGGCGTCGAGCTCGGGCATGTCGCGGGCCAGGAACCCGCGGTCGGTCGCGATCGAGTTGCCCGCCAGGGGAGCGCTGCGGGCGTCCGGGACGTGCGCCCGGACGTAGTCGAGCACCCGCTGCTCGGCCTCCTCCACGGTCACCGTCGCCCGGCGGACCTCCTCGGTCAGCCCGGACCGGGCGTGCATGTCCCGCACGACGTCCGGCATCGCGGCGAGCTTCTCCTCGGCACAGGCGATCACCACGTCGACACCCTCGCCCAGGACGTTCAGCTCACCGTCGGTGACCAGTGCCGCGATCTCGATGAGCGCGTCCTTGCCGAGGTCGAGCCCGGTCATCTCGCAGTCGATCCACACCAGCCGGTCGGTCATCGGTGCAGACTATGTGACTTCCGTTCGGGTGGCGCGCGCCTCGCGGTGCACGTCAGCGTGAGGCCCTACGCTGCGGTTCCGTGACCTCCGACACCCCCGCCAGCTCCGACACCCCGGCCCGCACGGTGGCCGCCGGCTACGCGACCGAGGGCGCGGCGCTCGAACTCGGCACGGTGCTGGTGGACGGCGTCTGCGACCCGCAGGCCAGGGTCCGCATCCCGCTCGCGACGCTGAACCGGCACGGCCTGGTGGCCGGCGCGACCGGCACCGGCAAGACCACCACGTTGCAGGCGCTCGCGGGCCAGCTGTCCGACCACGGCGTGCCGGTGCTGCTCGCCGACGTCAAGGGCGACCTGTCCGGGATGGCCCGTCCCGGTGAGCCGAACGCGAAGCTCGACGCCCGGGTCCAGGACACCGGCGACGACGACTGGACGCCGACCGCCTACCCGGTGCAGTTCCTGTCCCTCGGTGACGGCGGGATCGCGGTCCCGGTCCGAGCGACGATCACCGCGTTCGGGCCGATCCTGCTGGCCAAGGTGCTCGGGCTCAACGCCACCCAGGAGTCCACGCTGGGCCTGATCTTCCACTGGGCCGACCAGCGTGGGTTGCCGCTGCTGGACACCAAGGACCTGCGGGCGGTGATCACCCACCTCACCTCGGACGAGGGCAAGGCCGAGCTGAAGGGGATCGGCGGGGTGTCCCCGGCGACGGCCGGGGTGATCCTGCGGGCGCTGGTGAACCTGGAGGCACTGGGCGGCGACACGTTCTTCGGGGAGCCGGAGTTCGACCCGGCCGACCTGATGCGCCAGATCGACGGCAAGGGCGTCGTGACGCTGCTGGAGCTCGCCGAGCGCGCGGCCCAGCCGGTGCTGTTCTCGACCTTCCTGATGTGGCTGCTCGCCGAGCTGTACGAGGAGCTGCCGGAGGCGGGCGACCTGGACAAGCCGAAGCTGGTCTTCTTCTTCGACGAGGCGCACCTGCTGTTCGCCGACGCGTCCAAGGCGTTCCTGGAGCGCATCGAGCAGACCGTGAAGCTGATCCGGTCCAAGGGCGTCGGCGTGTTCTTCTGCACCCAGCTGCCCACCGACATCCCGAACGGCGTGCTGTCGCAGCTGGGGGCCCGGGTGCAGCACGCGCTGCGCGCGTTCACCCCGGACGACCAGGAGGCGCTCACCCGGACCGTCAGGACCTACCCCCGCTCCGAGGTCTACGACCTGGAGTCGGCGCTGACCTCGCTGGGCACCGGCGAGGCGATCGTCACGGTGCTCTCGGAACGCGGTGCGCCGACCCCGGTCGCCTGGACCCGGCTGCGGGCCCCCCGCTCGCTGATGGCTGCCATCGGCGACGACGCGGTGCGCGCGTCGGCGGCGGCGTCCCCGCTGCAGGCCACCTACGGCGAGCCGGTCGACCGCGACTCCGCCTACGAGCAGCTGACCCGCCGGATCGCCGCCGGCCCGGGCGAGGCGGCGACCCCGGTCGGGTCGCCACCGCCGCCGGCCGAGGCGCCTCCGCCGCCCGCACCGGAGGAGTCCGGCGGGTTCCTGTCGAAGATCGGCGAGTTCCTGTCGTCGCCGACCGGGCGGCAGCTCACGAACACGGTGACCCGGGAGATCACCCGGAGCCTGTTCGGGACCCGCCGCCGGCGCTGACCGCCGCCCCGGTGCGGAAGCCCTCGACGGCGACCGGGGTGATCTCCGCCATCAGCGCGACGGCGTCGGCCGGGGCCACGTCGAGCAGCAGCACCGAACCGGGGCCCGCTGCGGTCGTGGCCTCCAGGGTGAGGACACCTGCCCGGCGCTGGAACCGGCTCTGCCGGATCCGCCAGCCGATCACGCCGTCGCGCCGCAGCGCCGAGGTCGTCCGGACCAGTGAACCGTGCCGGGTGACGAGATAGCGCTCGTCGACCCGGTGCCCGAGCGCCCGGTAGCGATCCAGCCCGAGCGGTACGGCGGCGAGCACCAACAGCGCAGCGACGACGAGCGGCCACACCGGGCCGCCGAGGTAGCCGACGACGCCGGCGGCGAGGGGCAGCACCAGTGCGGGAACGATCGCGCGGACCAACCGGCGGGTGCGGGCGGCCGGCGGGTGCGGCGTCAACGTCCCCGAGGTGAGCGTGGGCTCCGCGCGGGCCGCGATCGCCGCGACCTCGTGGGCCCGGTCCCGGCGGACCGGCGGGCCGATGGCACCGCCACCGGTCTCCTCGCCGCCCGCCCCGGCCAGCCCGACCGTGAGGGCGCCGGCCTGGGCGCCCCTCCCGACCGCCCGGACCAGCAGCGGCTCGGTCACCGTGACACCGCGCAGCCGCTGCTCGGAGACCGACAGCGAACGCCGGGTGAGCAGCCCGCGGCGGACCCGCAGGGTGCCGTCCGGCTCCCGGGTCAGCCGGAAGCCCCACCAGCGTTCGACGAACAGCACGATCGCGCCGGCGACCATCACCAACAGCAGCAACGCCACGCCCAGCAACACCGACACCCAGATCGGCGCCGTGGCCAGCTCCCCGGTGACGGCGTCGGCGCCGGGCAGGGTGCGCGGGTCGATGTCGGCCTCGCGCAGCAGGTTCCAGCCGGCTCCGGCCAGCGCGCCGATGGCGGCCAGCGAGCTGACGGTCAGCGGGGCGTAGCGCAGCGAGGACCAGTCGATACGGTCGATCTCCTCGGCCTGTTCGGCGTCCGGGGCGGCACCGGGGGCGCCCGGCGCCGCGTCCGGTGCGCTGTGGGCGACGGGTCGGGCGAGCAGCTCACGGCGCAGGCGCTCGGCCTCGACAGTGCGCACGGCGTCGAGATCGAGGCCGGGGTCCGAGCCGGCGCTCTGCCCGGAACCGACCTTCACCACGCTCAGCCCGACCAGCCGGTGCAGCAGCGGCGCGGTGAGGTCGACCGTGCGGATCCGGTCCCGGGGGACCGAGCGGCGTTGCCGGTTGAGCAGCCCGCTGTGCAGCTCGACGCGTTCGGGGGTGAGCCGGTAGCGGGTGGTGCGCCAGCGGATCACCCCCGCCCCGACGGCGAGCAGCGCGATCGCGGCGGCGATCCACAGCTGCGTCGTGCTGCCCTGCCCGGCGCCGAAGAGCAGCAGCACGATCAGCGCCGGGGCGAGCTTGACCAGTGCGGTGGCCGGCGCGACGAGCAGCATCACGGCGGGCAGCCGCCGCCAACCGTCGTCCTGCGACGGGGCCGCGGCGCCCACCGGATCCGCGGCGTCCGGGACGGTGGGGGGCGGGTAACGGGCCCAGGGCGGCGGGATCCCCGCGGTCTCCCGGTGTCCGGTCGCGGCACCGGGCGGACGAGGGGGCGGCCCGGGTACGACGGGCGCCCCGGGACGCGGATGGGCCGGTGCGGGCTCCGGTCGATCCGGCCGCCCGGTGTCCCACGGTGCGCTGGGGCCCGGCACACCCGGGGCCGCTTCCCGATGCTCCCGATCGCTCACGTCGCGTCCCCGGGGTAGCGGCCGGTCGTCTCGGTCAGCCGCCGGGCCAGCTCACGGGCCTCGTCGGCGTCCAGGCCGGCGATCCGGACGGGGCCGCGTGCCGACGCCGTCGTCACCGTCACCGTCGCCAGCCGCAGCGCCTGCTGCAGGGGGCCGTGCTCGGTGTCGACGGTCTGCACGCGCGGGATGGGCGCGATCCGCCACTCCCGGACCAGCCAACCGGACCGGTGGTAGACGGCCTCGTCGGTGACCTCCCAGCGGTGCAGCCGATAGCGCAGGGTGGGCACCACGAGCGTCCCGACGAGCAACCACAGCACGGTCAGCGTGATCGTCGCGACCAGCAGGCCGTGCCACGGTGCGGCAGGCAGCAGGGCCCAGGCGATCCCCTGCCCGACCAGCAGCACGACGGGAGTCGGCACCGCCCGTAGCCGCCACCACCAGATCGCGCGCGGGCTCACCCGGTTCGCGGGCGGTCGCAGTGGTAGCGGGAGGGGGCCGGCGTCGACGCTGTCGCCGGTCGTGAGTGGGCCGGTGGCGGTCATGCCCCCACTCTGCCGAACCCCGGCGGCCCGGGCATGCGGCCGCGCCGTCCCGTCACGGAGCCGTGTCCGAAAAGGTGGGTGCACCGGCGGGGCCGGGGGTGCGGTGGAGCGCGGCAGGTGCACCGGAGGACGATACGGGCGATGACCGGGTCCGACCTGCCGACCGCACGGTTGCTGCTGCGCCCGTGGACGCCGCGGACCGCGGCGGCCGTCGTCGCCGGGGCGCGACGCAGCGGCTGGGCCGCTGATTTCCCCGCCGACGGGGACCGGGTCGTCGCCCGGCTCCTCGCGAGCGAGCCGGACGGCCCCGGCTGGGGCCGCTACGGGCACCGGTTGCTGGTGGAACGGGCCAGCGGGCTCGTGGTCGGCGGGGCGGGCCTGTTCCCGGACGGCGACGGCGGCCTGGAGGTCGGTTACGGCGTGGTCGCGTCGCGGCGGGGCCGCGGGTACGCGGTGGAGGCCGCCCGGGCGCTGGTCGAGCTGGCCGTAGCGGGTGGGGTGCGGCGGATCGTCGCCGGGGTCGAACCCGGGAACGTCGCCTCGGTGCGGGTGCTGGAGCGGCTCGGCATGCAGTACACCGGGACCGTCGACGGAGTCGACAGGTACGCCCTGCCACGACCCCGATGACAGCAGGTTCGGCCGCAGGGCAGGGGTTGATGGCGATGAGGGCCTGACCATGCCGTGTGTGGTGACGGCACTGCTGTGGTGCCGTCACCACACAGGTCATTTGAGGCCGGACCGCACGAATCCGTCGACGATGCGGCGCTGCAGTACGAGATAGAGCAGCAGGACGGGTAGACAGGTCAGTCCGGCGGTGGCCATCAACGGTCCCCAGTCGTTTCCCTCGGTGCCCATGAAGCTGCGCAGTCCTAGTTGCAGGACCGCATCGGTGCGCTGCAGCACCAGGGCCGGCCAGAAGTACTCGTTCCAGGCGTTGACGAACAGCAGGACGCCGAGAGCGGCGAGTGCGGGGCCGAGGTTGGGTACCACGACGGTCCACAGGGTCGACCAGGCGCTCCGGCCGTCCATCCGGGCCGCTTCGAGGAGTTCGAAGGGCACCGAGCGGACGTGCGAGCGCAGCATGATCACGGCCAGTGCCGAGCACAGGTTCGGGATGATCACCCCGGCGACGGTGTTCAGCGTGCCGAGCTGGTTGAGCAGCACGTAGTTTGGCACCATCGTGACCTGGAAGGGCACCAGCCAGGTCGCCACGAAGGCCAGGTAGAGCGCGTTCTGGAAGCGGAACCGGTAGGCCGCGAACGCGTAGCCGGCCAGCAGCCCGGTGAGCAGCTGGCCCAGCGCGATCATCGCGGCCATGACGAACGTGTTCAGCAGCAGCCGCGGCATGTCGACCGCTCCCCAGGCCTCGACGTAGCTCGCGCCGGACAGCGGCCACGGGAAGAGGGCGAGGGAGTAGACGTCCTCGGGTGCGCGCAGCGACGTCGCGTAGAGCCAGTAGACCGGCACGATGCAGGCCAGCCCGAGCAGGCCGAGCACGACATGGCCGATAGCGGCGCGAACCCGGGACTCCCGGTACCCCACCGCACCGTCCGAGGGCGTGTGGGCGGGGGCCTCGACGAGCGTCAGGGTCGACCCGGGAGCCGGTTCAGGAGTCATGGAAGGACAACCGTTCGGTGAGGCGGACCAGCAGCAGGGCGAGCAGCCCGAAGCCGAGGAAGAAGATCATCCCCGCGGCCGCGCCCAGGCCGGCGTCGAACGAGGTGAAGGCGTAGTCCCACAGCAGGTAGTAGATGTTGGTGGTGGCGTCCGACGGCCCGCCCCCGGTGAGTGTGTTGACCAGTGGGAAGCTCCACTGGGCGGCCAGCAGCAGCGTCATGAGCAGCAGGAACGCCAGCGTCGGTGACAGCAGCGGGAGCGTGATCCAGCGGGTGGTCTGCCAGTGGGTCGCGCCGTCCAGCGAGGCGGCGGCCGAGTACTCGGAGTCGATCCCGGCGAGCCCGGCCGCCAGCACCAGGGTGGCGAATCCGAGCACGTGCCAGCCGGTGATCACGATGATGGCCAGCTGTGCCGGTCCCGGCTCCTGCAGCCAGTTCGTCGACGTCCCGAGCAGCTGGTTCACCAGCCCGCCGCGGGGATCGAGGAGCCACTGCCACACCGCTGCGCCAGCCACCGGGGCGACGAGCATCGGGGCGAACACCAGCGCCTGGTAGACGGTCGCGGCGCGACCGTGCACCCGGCGCCCCAGCAGCCCCACGACCGTGGGGACGACCAGCGTGAAGGGCAGCAGCCCGAGGATCAGCACGACGGTGCGGCCGAGCGCCGCCGAGAAGTCCGGCAGCGCGAACAGCCGCTCGTAGTTGGCGAACCCGACGAACTCGGCGGGGCTGGTCGGCAGCAGGTTCCAGGAGAAGAACGACAGCTGCACCGTGGTGGCCAGCGGCCGGTAGACCCAGATGGCGAGCAGCACCAGTCCGGGGGCGAGGAACAGGTACGGCGGTGCCGCACGGGCGACCCGGGTCGCCCACGGTATCCGGACCGGCGCCGGCGGCGGGGGGGGGGCGGGGCCCCCCGGGGGCGAGATCGCAGCGGTAGTCCGCGATCCGGTACGGCCCGCGCACGACGA
>NZ_JBFAON010000025.1:0-64200 GCF_040659795.1 Pseudonocardia sp. NPDC049635 | reverse complement strand
GAGGACGGCGACCCGGACGGCTGCTCGCCCTACGGCTGCCGCTCCGGCCTCCCGGCGGACGGTGCCGCGTGATCGCCGACCAGTCCACCCCCACCGCCGACACCGCCCACGTGCTGGCCGACCTCGCAGGCCTCGCCCTGACCGGAGCCGCAGCAACCCGGAACGTATGACACTCCACCCGCTGGTCGCGGTGCCCCCATCACCCGGCCGGCGGTCCCACCTGAACCCCAGGAGAAGCACGTGCACGACCTGCTCCCCGCCGACCCCGCCCCGGACGTCGACGTCCCCGCCCGCCTGGACAGCGTCGCCGACGTAGCCGAGGTCCTCGCCGCCCTCGGATACGAACCGCACACCGAGGACTACCACCCGACCCGGTGGACGTCCCCGACGTTGCCGGTCGCCGTCGTCGCATCCCCGACCCTCCACAACGCGTGCGCTGTCGCCGTGATCGTCGACAACGCCGCCCGGGTGTGGCTGTACGCGCCGATCTCGACGGACCTCCTCGCGGCCGCGCTCACCGAGGCCCGCGACTACGCCCGGGAGGTGTCCCGGTGACCGGAACGTATGACACTCCCGACGAGCGCTACAGCATCCGAACGATCACCGAATACCGGTCCCGCTACACCACCCTCGACAAGACCGGACCGAACCCGACCACCCACGACCACCCCGCAACACCACCCGACACCCCGAAGTCGATCACCAGCCGAAACGACCCCAACCCGTCCGCCCACACCACAAGCCCCCCACCAGCACAAACACCCCGCAACGCCCCCGGCGACCCCGGACACGAGACCCCCGGACACCGGGCGACGGGCGGTGGTTCCCGGTGACCGCCGCGCCGGATCGTCCGCGCCGGTGGGTGTTCGTGTCGTCCCCGGCGATGTCGGACGTCGCGCTGCTGCTCCAGTGGCTCCGCCAGGTCGTCGACCGCGGCGACGTCGTGGTGATGCGCCGGGCCCTGTCGTCGGTGGAGGTGGCGGCGGAGCGGATCGTCAGACACTCCGTGCGGGCGTCGGTCGAGCGGGTCGACGACCCGGCCGCCGAGGTCGCTGGCTGCGACGGGTGGGCGGTCGGGGTGCGCCGCCTCGATCCGGTGCCGCTGGCCGTGGTGCGGGCGGGTGAGGAGTCGGGTGTGCCGGGGGTGTGCCGCCACCAGGACGGCTACCCGTTCCGGGACGACGCCGGGTCCCGGGCATCGCAGGCGGCGGCGCACCGCACCGAACGCGCCCGCGCCGTCCGGGCCCGTGAGGACGCCCGCGATCGTGCCCGTTCGGCCACCCAGCGGCGCCGTACGCCGTCGATCCCGACCCAGCGGTCCGGGCGGCCGGGGGAGGCCCGGCAGCGGGCGTGGGATGCGCACCTGGCTCGCCAAGGGGCGGACGGATGACCGCGGCCGGCCGACGGAAGCCGAAGGGGCACCGCGCCCCCGGCGGGAAGCCCCGCGTCCCGGTGTCGTTCCGGACCGCCGAGACATCCCGGAACCTCCTCGACCGAGCCGCCGCCCGCGCCGGGTGCGACCGGTCCGACCTGATCCGCCGCTACTGCTACGAAGGTCTCCAGCGGGAAGGCCTCCTCCCGATCGCGAAAGGACCCCGATGACCACTGGATCACAGGAAGCGTTCACACAGCTCCAGGCACTCGCCGACACCGGCACCGCCCGCTTCAACCAGCACGACGCGCAGTACGTCCTCGCCGCGCTCGCGCAGCTTCGCGCCGAGCGCGATCGGGTCGCCGAGGACCTCCGCAGAACAGAAGAACTCGCCGCTCACCGCCTCCAACAGTTCGCCGATCACGTCGTCAGCCTCCGCGAAGTCGAGGGCCGGGTCGACGCCGTCGAACGAATCCTCGACACGTTCAGCGACGCCTCAGACGCCGCACCCCTGGAGGCGAGACAGCTCGCGTCTGCCATCCACGCCGCCGTCCATGGCGAGCGTTCGTGACCCCAGGCGTACCCCACCACCGGTGTCGGTACCCCGTGGGAGGCTGAACTCACTACCGATGAGTCGACCCCGCAGCGGGATCGGTTCGGGGCCGCACAAAGATGAAGCCCTGGTTGCATGACCTGCGAGGGTCAGGGGCTTCCAGGGCTGTTCATCGACGATCGTACACCGAGATGCGAGATTGCGCAGGAGGCCACAACGTGGATACCGGGGGCTGGGTCGAGCTGTGGCTTTCCGCTCCTCGATTCGCCCCGTACCTCGCCGAGGCGAACGCAGACCGGGCCGCCGCCCTCGACTATTACGTCTGGAACGCCCGTGTCGCGGCGTCGTTTCTCCACGACCTCGGGCACCTCGAGGTGGCGCTCCGCAACGCCTACGACCGCACCCTGACCGCCGGAGACCCACCCGGCGCCCCTCACTGGGTCTACGCGCCGAAGCGACATCTGCCCGTCGCGATGAAGCGTGATAGCAAGACCGGCGACATGTACGACTCGAACGAGTCGGCCCGTAAGGCCATCACGAAGGCAGTCAAGGAAGCCCGCAAGGACTCGAAGGTGTCGACCCCCGACCCGGGGAAAGTGATCGCCGAGATCAACTTCGGGTTCTGGCGTTACCTCACCGCGAACCGACTCCACGGCCTGTGGGTTCGACGACTCAGTCACGCGTTCCCTGCCGGCACCCGCCAGAAGGACGTCGACGCCCGCGTCGGGCGCCTCCACACCCTTCGGAACCGTGCCGCCCACCACGAACCGCTCCTGAGGGCGAACCTCCCGGCCCGCTACCGGGACCTCCTGGAGGTCGCCGGCATGCTGTCCGACCCGCTCGCCGCACATATCGACGCCCACAGCGTCACCCTCGACCTGATCGAGCAGCGCCCTACCGGATAGTCGGCCACCACCCGGCAAGGCGTTGCAAAGAGACACGGCGGCCTGGGGTAACGGCGACCCGAACAGGCTCGACCTGATGTAGGCAGGCGACCGATCATGTCCCGCGAAGCCGTCGCCCAGCCCCGGAGCGATGTGC
Source organism: Pseudonocardia sp. NPDC049635 (assembly GCF_040659795.1). NCBI lineage: Bacteria > Bacillati > Actinomycetota > Actinomycetes > Pseudonocardiales > Pseudonocardiaceae > Pseudonocardia > Pseudonocardia sp. NPDC049635. Next base: position 61,234 of record NZ_JBFAON010000025.1, on the reverse strand, counting down.
TCCACAGCCTCAGAGGAGCGACGCGTGCCAGAGCGGTTCGAGCGATACGAACTACACGAAACCCTTGGCACGGGCGGCATGGGCACCGTCGTACGGGCACGCGACACCACCACAGGCCAGTTCGTCGCACTGAAACTCATCAACGGCACGGTCGACCCCAAGGCCGCCGACCGCTTCCGACTCGAGTTCGAGGCCCTCGCCGGGCTGCGCAACCCGCACATCGTCGGGGTGAACCGCTTCGGCCGCTGGGAAGAACGCTTCTTCATCGACATGCAACTCGTCGACGGGAAAGACCTTGCCCACATCCTCGCCGAGCACGGCCCCCTACCTCCCGACCAGGCGACACTCATCATCGGCCAGATCGCCAGCGCCCTCGACTCCGCCCACGCGCAGCAACTCCTCCACCGCGACGTCAAGCCCGCCAACATCCTCGTCACGAACACCGCCACCACGGGCGGTGGCGCACTGCACTGCTACCTCGCCGACTTCGGGATCACGAAGTCCATGCGCGACGACGCCCCGCGTCTCACCTCGACCAACGCGGTCCTCGGGACGCTGGACTACTTGGCCCCGGAACGGATCCGCGGCCGTAAGAGCGACCAACGTATCGACGTGTACGCGCTCGCCTGCGTCCTCTTCCAATGCGTCACCGGGAAACCGCCATACGCCGGGAGTCAGGAGCACGTCATGCTCCAGCACCTCAACGGCGACCGCCCGGACGCGTCCGCGGTCAACCCGCAGGTCCCGCGACGACTCGCCGAGGTCATCAGTCAGGGGATGAGCAAGGAGCCAGAGGACCGGCCCGCGACCGCTGGACTGTTCGCCGCATCCGCGGCCGCCGCGCTCACGCCGCCGGTGGCAACACGCGCTGCCCCTCCACCCGGTCACACCCCGGTTGTCAGCGACCTGCCCCCGCCCCCGCCCGGCCGGAAGAGCGTCATCGTCGCCGCGGCGGCGGTCGGCCTACTTGTCGGCGCCCTCGCGATGGGCGCGCTCAACTCCGGTGCCGGCCAGGAAGCGGTCGCGCAATCGCCGACGGCGACGCAAACCCAGACCGTGACGGTCACGCCCTCCGCCACGGCGACCCCTGCCGCCGACACACCCTCCGAAGCCGAGGCCACCCCCGCTAGCCCGGATGAGGCCCCGATCCCCGACAAACCTGTTCCGACCGGCCTGGTGCTCCCCGCCGCGTATGCCGGCGACTGGCAAGCGCTCGTGACCCCGGCCAGATCGCAACGTGACAGCACGCCGTACCCGATTCGGCTGACCCTGGAGCAGGGGAACGCCGGTGACGTGGTGGGCAGCTACGAGTTACCGACGCTGTGCTCAACATCAATTTACAGGGCCCAACTCGTAGCGGCGGACTCAGAGGTCGCCCATATCAAAATGTCCGGGTGTTACATGGAATTCCTGTATCTCTACCCGAATGACGACGGAACCCTGCGGGCTGAGCTTCAACGCACCGGCCGCGGCCCGGTCGAAGAGGCGACGTTCTCGAGACAGTGAGCCCGACAGCATAGGGACCGTCCGTTCTACTCGACCGCGAACACTGGGGCAGCGGCGCTCGACCCGGTAGCCTCGGCGCACAATCGAGTGAGGAGCGTGAGCAGTGTTCTCCTTCCCCGGCCTACTCGTCGGCGCGGCCCTCACTCTCCTGGCCTGCGCGCTGATCTCCTGGAACTCGCCTCGGCCAGCGCCCCGAAGCGCCCCTGAACCGGTGGCGCCCCCGCCGCGCGGCGGACGACACCAGGCGCCGCCGCCTGCGGATCCTCCCGCCCCGGCTGCGCCGCCTGAACCGACCCGGAAATGCTGGGTCTGCGCAAGCTCCGGAAAGAAGGGTGACCACCGCCCCTGCCACTACTGCGAGGGGTCCGGACGCCTCCCCCAGGTCACAGTCGGTTACGTCAGCCACCCCTCGAAACCGCCCACGAAACCCCAGCCGGCGCCGGCCGCCCCAGCTGCGCTGCCGCCGCCCTACCCGTCCGCGATGGAGTGGTCGGAGCCCGAGCGGTACGAAGGTCCCAGATTCGGCGGCTACAGCGGCGCGTTCACGTGCCCCTCGTGCGGCTCGATGGGCCGGGGCATCGACATGGTGCACCGTTCCGGCTGCCCAAACCCGGTCTACTTCTGACCACCTGTGTGGCCCGCTGGGCGGGTGACTCGCTCGGGGGCTGGTCAGCCGGTTCCGGTGGGCGACTCCTTGCCTAGCGGGATTCCTATACGTAACGTTCGTTCGACTTGAACCGACAGGGGGACTGTTCGCACCCAAGAGAAGAGGACAGACGTGTGCCTACGTGTCCCGATCGGGATAGTTTCCCTGCTGTTCTTTATCCTTGCCTTCGCAGCTGATGCTGACGGGTCTGACCCGGCAAGAAATGCCTTCTTGATGGTCGCCGTGCCATGCGGATTGATCTACGCGTCGCTCACGATGAAGATGTGCCGACGATGCGGGGACAGTGGGCAGATTCCCGGCGACGACACCCTTAACCATCCGCGCAATAGGCTGCGATGCCCTGACTGCGGAGGGACCGGCAGAAAGAGGTAGGGACCTCAGTCGAGGAAGCTGCCGTCGGCCCGCCGGGCGTGCCGACCCAGTAAGTGGGTGCAGCTGGGGCAGTGCGACATGAACGACCGCGACACCACCCACGTGATCCCGGCCGTGCACAGGTGCATCAGTCCCGTCAGCATCGTGCGGTTCGCCCGCGCAGCTCCGGGGGCGGTACAGGTACGGCAGTCACGGCATCCAGACACGCATGGTGAAACGACGACCGCACCGCCGCTGTTACGCCACGGACGCGGACCGCTCCTGGCCGGCGATGACCAGTACGGGAGCCCGGCGCGGTCACCTGGCCCGTGTCCCGCACCGGTCCCCGGGTCACAACCCGGTCAGCGGCTCCACCGGGCCCGGCTTCACAGGGTCGTCGTCCAGGATCTCCCGCACCGTCGCCAGCGCCGCCCGCCCCGTCTGCGGTGGCAGCCGGTCCAGCTCGAACGCGCACGCCTCCACCAGCGCCGCGAGGACGTACAGCTCGTCGGGGTGGCGGAGGCCGGCGTAGCGGCCCTCGTTGATCCGGTGCCGCAGCGCCGCGTCGGCCTCGTGGGTGCGGGCCCGGTCCTCCCGGAGCCGGGTGTCGCGACGCTGGGCGGGGGACTCGTTCGGCACCCGGCCAGCGTCGCACACATGTTCGACTATCGCGGCCGGACCTCGCCACCATCAGCGGCACGGATACGCCGCAGGCCGCTCACGACTACGAACCCAGGACCGCGGCCTGGCACGCCGACACGACCCCCTGGAACACCCCGCCCGACTCCCCGGCGAGGCGCGTGATCTCCGCGGTGTCGAACCGGCGGGCCGCGGCCGCCAACTGCTCGTACATGGCGCCGGCCTCACGCATCGCTGCGGTCACCCCCGGATCGTCGGCGCCCAACGCGGCGTCCGCCATGTCCCGGGACGCCTGATCGGATGCGGCGGCGACGTCGTCGAGGTTCGCGCCCGACCCCAGGTTCTCGGCGACGCTGTTCCACTCGCCGATGATGTCCGCGGACCGTTGGCACGCAGCCATCACCGCGGCCGGTGGGCCGTCCACCGGCTCCACCTCGGGTGCGGGGTCGGGGCCCGGCACCGGGGGCGCCTCCGCGGCCGGCTCCGCATCGGCGACCGCGACCGGCTCATCGTCACCGCCGCCGAGGAGCATCGAGCAGCCACCGAACAGCAGCAGCGCCGCACCGAACCCGACACCGATCTTCGCGGCCGTCGACGGCTCCTTCTTCCCGCCCGTCGGCGACGGACCCGCCCCCGGCGGGGGTGTCGCCCCGGCCGGGCGGGTCACCGGGAGTCGCGTCGTCACCGCATCCACGCCGGTGTCCACCGGCGCCGGCGCCGGGTCTTCGGGGAGCCGGCCCGGTGGCACGTCGCCGCCGTAGCCGCGGACCTCCCGCCACGCCTTGTCGGCCTTCGCGGTGAGCTTCGCCCGCTTCGCCGGGTCCGTAGCGGCCGCGGCCCGCTTGTCGAAGTCGCGGGCGGTGCTGGCCGTCATCTTGGCGAGGATCTTGGACACGACGCTGGGCCTCCTGGGGTGTGCGGTGGCGGACCCGGCATGGGGCTCAGGTCCGTCGCATCATCAGACGCCCCGGGACGCCTCCGGGTGCACCCTCGTCAGGAGATCGGCAGGTTGGCGAGCCCGTCGTGCGGGACGCCCGTCACCCGCGGTCGCCGCCCTGCCACCGCCGGATCGCGTCCCGCATCCCACCCGCCGGATCAGGCAACGCGGGCGGCACCGGCCGCGGTCGCCGCGCTCGCTGGGCGGCCCGCAGATACTCCCGCCCTTCGTCGGTGGGGACATGGTCGGCGTCGATCAGCCCGTACCGGCGCAGCCACCGGAGGGTCCGCCGGTCCGCGGTCTCCACGGACTGGGTGCCGTCGACGAGGCGGTACAGCGTGACACGCTGGAGCGGAGTCAGATCCACCCCGACATCCTGCCCGCCCGGCACCCGGGTCAGGTGGGGAAGTCGACCAGGCGGGCCGCGGTCGGCATCCCACCCGACGTGCACGCCGCGATCTGCGCGGCGACGAGGACAGCGTCGGTGTCGTTCGCCGCGACCAACGCCACCCGGGACGTGCGGGTCGCCGTCCGGCCGGCCTTCACGTCGTCGTGGGCGGCAGTGTCGACCTCGACGACGTAGCGGGCGATGTGCGGCCGGGCCGCGGTTACGACTCCACCGCCAGCAGACCGGCCTTCGTGGGGCGCTTCCCGAACGCGAACGTCGGGTCGTCGTCGGACGGGGTCAGGGTCGCCGTGAACGTCACCCGGCGGCCGCGGAGGTCGTCGGCGCGGCCACCGGCGTCGTGGGCCTCGCTGACCAGGTCCCGCGGGATCGTGGTGTTCACCCGGAACCCGCGGTCGTCGCGGACGGTCATCCGGAACACCAGCGACCGGTGGTAGCCGAACCCGGACTCGGTGACCTTGACGCCGACGATCTCCCCGGTGACGACGGTGCGCCCCTCGGGTGCCGGCTCGGCGGTGGCACGCTCCGCAGCCCGCGCCGCGTCCCGCTCGGCGCTCTCCCGGCGGAGCCGCTCGGCGAGCTCCACCTGCTTGTCGGTCAGGGTGCGGTACTGGGCGAACCGCTCGGCCATGTCCACGAGGATCGGGTGCGCCTTCCGCCGCTGCGGCCCGCCCTCCTCCAGGAGGTCGAGGAGCAGCGCGGCCAGCTCGGGGTGGTCGGCGGCGAACCGGTCGGCGTCGGCGTCGCGGGCGGCGAGCTTCGCGGCCCGCTTGGCGTCGCGGCGTTCCCGGTCCTTGCGGCGACGGCGGAACTTGCGGGCGGCGTCGTCGGGGGTCATCCAGTCACCGCCGGTGCCGCCGCAGCCGAAGCAGATGCCGCCCTGGATCCGGCGGAACGCCTGGATCTCGCCGTTGCTGGCGCAGCGGGTGCAGGGGTCGAGGACCATGCCGTCGTCGCGGACGTCGACGTGGATGCCCTCGATCTCGATGCGGGTGGCGGTGGCGGTCATGGCGTCCTCCGGGCGGGGTGGTGGTCGGGGGGTCAGGCGAACGCGGCGGCGGGGACGGTGATGGTGCCGTCGGGGTTGACGTGGTGGGTCCAGGCGAAGGCGTGGAGGGTGGCGACGATGCGGGCGGGGTCGCCGTCGGGGGCGATGTGGGCGCCGGCGGGGGTGTCGCGGATGGTGGCGGTCTCGTGGCGGAGGGCCCGGGTGAGGATCTCGGCGGGGGTCATGGTGTGCTCCTTCGTTCGTGCGGTGCGTATACCTATACGGTACATCCGGAGGGCGACTATGTCAACACCCCACCCGGGGAGGGGGTTCCCCCTCACAGATTCCGGAGCAGCTCCTCCGTGTCCAGGTAGTCGACGAACTCGCGCCGCAGCGCCCGCCCCAGGTCCGCCTTCGCCTGGTCGACCGCCGCCGAGAACGGGTCGCTGTGCCCGGTCTCGTCCAGCCGGGCGAGCTGGCACACCCGGTGCGTCAGCATCGCGGCCTGTCGGTCGGCCGGGGCGTCGGCGACCGCCCGGAGCGTGGCCGCCTCCAGCTGGCGGGTGATCAGCTCCTTCGCGGTCCACGCGACGGCGTAACCGGCGTCCTGCCCAGCCTCGGCGGCGAACTTCTCCTGCGCGGCGACGTACTGGCGCTCGGCCATCGTGGCGCGGGCGTCGAGGACCTGGGCGAGGGCGGGGCGGGTGGCGGTGTTCATCGGGGGCTCCTTCGTTCGATCCGGCGTATACCCATACGGTACATGATGGGAGGTGCTACGTCAACACCCCCACCGGATCGGATGCCGAGCCGGCTCACTGCGGGGTGTTGACATAGCGAGCCTCACGATGTACCGTAAGGGTGTACGCAATCGGGCGTACCGAACGAAAGGAGAACGACACGATGGAAAGCGACCTGGGGGCGCGGATCCTCCTCGCGATGAGCGACCAGGGCTGGCCCTGGACCATCGCGAACGGGGACCTCGCGTTCTGGTCGCCGGTCACCCGTACCGGCCGCGTGCTCGACGCGCGGCCCCTGACCGACCCGGACTGGGAGGACGTCCTCCGGATGCTCCTGCTGATCCTGATCGTCGAGTACGGGCTCGAGTGGGACTACGACCCGCGCGGCGGGTTCCCGCCCCTCAACTGACCGGATGACACCGGGCCGCCCCCGCTCACACCGGGGGCGGTCCGGCCCAGGTCAGAACAGCAGGCCACGCCCGGGAACGCAATATTCCGGACAGAGAGTCCGGGATTACGGTACGGTCGCCGACATGACCACCACCCCGAGCTACGGCCTCACCCTCACCCTGCACACCGACCCGCCGCTCGACGACAACAACGTCCGCGACATCGGGCGGCGGGTCACCGACAACATCGACGGCGCCCGAATCGTCATGACCAGCCACGGCCAGGGGGCCGACGACGACGCTCACCTGGCCTCCTGGACCGTCCTCGCCGGCTCGACTGACGCCCGCGGCGTCGCGGCGGCGCTCGCCGAGCTGCACCGCGTCGCCCTGGACGCCGTGCACGCCCTCGGCGTCATGCGGGTCGCGGTCGAGGAGCTGTCCGCGACGTCGGATGCCGAGCTCACCCGGAAGGCCCGTGCCCGGGAACGCGCGCAGCTGGTCGGCGTGGACGAGTTCTGCGAGATGCTCGCCCGGCCGGGGGAGGCGCCGCTGTCGCGGTCGCGGTTCTACGAGCTGGTCAAGGCGACGCCCGGGTTCCCGGAGCCGGTGCGGCCGGGCCGGTGGACCCGGCACCAGGCGGAGGCGGCCGCGGCGGAGCTGCGGGACCGGCCGGGTCCGGGGCGGCCACCGCTGTCGGGTGACGGCTGACCCCGAGTCGGGGCCTCATCCTGGGCCTCGTCGCCGAGCTTGCCGCCGCCACGGCCGGCCGGCGAACCCAAGGGCCCTCAGTCGGTGGCGCGGCATCGACTTGGCTCCACCTGACCGGGCCAGGGCCCGGCCCGGCCCGGCCCGGCTGACGCTGCCAGCCTTTCACCAGGGTTGACCGCGGCCTCTCTCAGCAGGTCTCTGTGGCCTGGACGACGAGTGGGGCTATCGAGAATCCTTCAGCCGTCCAGGTGGCCTCAAGGGACCCATCAAGTGAGGGACAACCATTCGGATCGTCATACTGATACATCCGGCCGCGAAGGGTGATAGTCCTTCCGTCGAAGGATGTTGAATAGACTTTCATACCTGTTTGGATGGCTTCGGCCCAGTCGTCATCCGCAGGTCGGGCGAGGATAATCCCGAGACTCTCTATCGAACCGGTACGTGAGGCGCCATCGAAAACTTCCACCTGGGAGAAGCCGGAGGACGTGGGCTGGAAGCAGCTATATTCGACCACTGCGTCCACGGCGCCATCACCGTTAACGTCAAATCGCTCGGGCTCGCCGTACAATTCGACCCGACCGGTCACGCAGTCCAGTCGATTCTGAATCAATGACGTCCAGTCGACATTATTCAATACTGTACCGGTCGGGCGTGGAGCGTCATCGAAGGTCACCTCGTCGCGAACGTGATTGGCGACGACGGCTGCCGTGGCATCATGACCCTTCTGGTTGGGATGAAAGGAGCGCTTTCCCCGAAAGTCTCCAGAAGTGAGGCCGACGGTTATTCCGTTCAAATAAGGGTCATCCGAGCACAAGTTGTGACGTTGATGGGATTCACCGCCGGTTTCATATACTGATTCCGCGATGTTCAGGAAGTGGAATCGAACTCCGTTGGGGGAGTGGCGGGCGTCCGCAGACTCGACAGTTTCCCTCAATGCTCCGTTTACATAGTCACTGACTCGGCGCAACATGGGAACGTCGTCTCGGTGAATCAGTTGACAGCTCGCCAGAGTGGCCGAATAGGGGCCCGCCCAAGTTGACAAATATAATGGCCAGCGATCCGGTTCCTCTATGATTCTCGGATACCCGAGAACTAAGACGTCTCCACCTGGTTCAACGATCTCTGCGACGCGGTCGTAGAGCGCTGGCCAGGTCAGTTCTCCTTCAAGTCCCCGGGGATCGAACGGTTCTCGCCCAGCCATGACATCAACGCGACGGTTGATCTCCGCTTCTTTCACGTCACACCCGGGTCGGAGGAGGTCCCCCCATCGGCCCGGCTTGTTTAGAATAAGGCAACCCGTGAGGATCGGAACGAATCCGAGGTTATTTCCGCCGAAGCTGAAGCTGACGATATCCCAGGTCCTTTGGGCGTGGCCACTCTTTTGCGTAGCTTCATCGACCTGCTTGTTAACGTCGTCGGTGATGGCACCGGTACAGGCTACGAGTTGGATCTGCTGCAATCCGAGTTCGGCGCTGACCTCGCGGTGGGCGCCGACAGCCCAAGCGGTAGCATTCGTTCCCCGACCAGTCGCTCGGGCGCATTCAGACTCGCCACTCGCGGGCGGCTCCGTTCCTGAGATTCCCTCGCCTGATGAGTAGGAGTCGCCGAGTGCAAGCCACGACCGATGACGGGGCTCAGCAGCTTGGGCAGGCACTCCAACTCCAGTGAGCAGCACGGCAACGACTGCGCTGAAGACCCAGGCCGTTCGCCTTCTCATCGCGTCCACCCCATGTCCGCGAGTCGTCGCTTCACTGCAGCCTCTGCAACCTGTAGTTCGGCGATGGCTGTGTCCGAGGGTGGTGACGTTGGCGAGAGGCAGTGTGCAAGCACATCGGCGAGGGCGACGGTCTCGTTCGAGAGGTACTCACGCAGCGGAGTATCGCCAACGCCTGCGAGTAGATCCGTCAGCTGTTCCAGCGGGGCACGCTCGTTCAGCGTCGCTGTAACCGCTTGACAGTCCTCGGTCACTGCGCTATTCGCCACAACGATGCCCGCTCCCTCGTGCATCTCCATGAGCGGTGCGCCTTCCCCGCGGAGATACTGGAGGTCGCGCCCCGGGTCTACGGGAGGTGGCGCGTGATCCACCATCTCGTTCGCTTGGGATGAGGCCTGCCGAGTATCGGATGAGCCAGCTAGCCAGAAGAATAGTCCAACGGCAGCCGCTGAAACGACAAGAAGACCGATGAGTCCCGCGACCCACCTGCGCCTCCGGCGCCCCTGTTGAATCCCGTGCACGGACGAAACTCGCAATCTGCTAGAGCAGCGTTACACCGGGCGGACGGCAAGTCGATCTAGGTTGCATCGAACTTCTCGAGCGGCGAGGCGGCTCGCGGTGAGGGTGGCGAAGCGGGCGCGCGGATCCGAGTGGCGAGGCGGCGGGCGGGGACCGGACTACTTGTCGGATCCATTCCAGGCCGGACTGGTTCCGATCGAATCACCGGAGGGTGTTGACGTAGCCGGACGCCGTGATGTACCGTATAGATGTACGCACCGCCGATCACCCGGAGGACGACATGACCACCCGCCCCGCCACCGCCGACCAGATCGCCGACCGCATCGCCGCGGTCGCCGCCAGCTTCGAGTTCGACCTCCCCACCGCCCCCGCCCGCCCCGGCTGGGAGCGCCGAAACGCCGAGCTCAAGGAGTTCATCGCCGACACCCTCGCCCCGCAGCTCCGCGCCGCCCAGGCCGCCGAGCGCGCCACCGCAGCCTGACCACCCCCGGCCCGGGGGGCGGGCCCCATCCCGCCCCCCCCGGCCACGCACGCCACACCTCGCACCCCAGGAGAACCCCATGACCAACGCCACCAGCCACGTCACCCCGCCCGCCACCGGCGGCCCGTCCGAATCGACTCTGTCCCGGATCCGCGGACTCCTCGCGCAGGCCGAGAACACCCCGTACGCCGAGGAGGCCGAGGTGTTCCGCGGCAAGGCGTTCGAGCTGATGGCACGGCACGCCGTCGACGAGGCCCTCGTCACCGGGCCGGTCGAGGCCGACGAGATGGGCGAGACGTCGGTCGACATGTCCGGCGCCTACGGCCGGGCACGGGCACGGCTGCTCGGTGGGATCGCCCGCGCCATGAACTGCTACGTGCTGGAGTGGCACCGCAAGCGGGCCCAGGACCCGGAGCGGTGCACGGTCTACGGCCGCCGGTCGGACCGCGAGCGGGTCGAGCTGCTGTACACGTCGCTGCTGCTCCAGGCGACGAACCAGGTCGCCCGGGTGCAACCGCGGAACGTCATCGGGGCCACCGCGGCGGACGTCCGTGCGGCGCGTCGCGCCTGGTACGTGGGGTTTGCGTCGGCGGTGGAGGAGCGGCTCACGGAGAAGGTCACCGAGGCGGCGGCGGGCACGGGTGCGGAGTTGGTGCTGGCGGACCGGTCGGCGGCGGCGGAGAGCTACGCCCGGGGGCTGCACGCGGCGGTCGGTAAGCCGCGGTCGAGCCGGGTCACCGATCGGGAGGCGCTGCTGGCGGGCGTGGAGGCGGGGCGGCGCGCGGATCTGGGGACGAGTCGGCTGGGTGGTCGGCCGGCCCGCCAGCTCCGGTAGGGGTGTTGACGTAGCGGGGGCGAGCGACGTACCGTAAGGGTATACGCACGAACGGCACCCCAGGAGGCAACACCATGAACCGCGCCAAGGACTTCACCCCCGCCAACCTCGGCCGCTCCGTCGAGAACACCCGCACCGGCGACGTCGCCGAGTTCCTCGGCACCTCCGCCCTCGACCCCAACGTCATCAACATCGCGCTCCTCGACGGCAGCGAGATCGCCGCCCCCGCCGCCGACTGGGACCTCGTCTACTGACGGACCCCCCGGGCATCCTGCCCACACCACCGGCGCCGCCCCGGCCCCATCCGGGGCGGCGCCACCCCACCACCCCAGGAGCACCACCATGACCGTCCTCGCCGACCGACCGGCGCCACCGTCCCCCGCCGTCATGCCCACCCGCACCGCCGTCCGCGTCGAGATCCGACGCCCCCGCTCGTGCGTGTCCTGCATCCGCCACGACGGCGGCCGCGCCCGCCCACACTCCGCGGTCCGATTCCACACCCGCACCGGCGCCGCCGCCGGTGAAACGACCGTGTGGCGGCCGATCGCCGAATGGATCGCCGACCAGGCCGCCCGCGGCTGGGACGTCATCGCCCACGACACCGACACCGGCGAGGCATACCTCGAGCACCGCGACGGCCGCACCGCGCACGTCGCCGCCCGCACCAGCCAGTAGCCCGCCCCCGGCGCGCCGCCCCCATCGGCGCCCGGACCGGCACCACCTCGCACCCCAGGAGACACCTGTGCCCACCCTCGACGTCCTCGACGTGCCCTCGGCGCTCGACCGCAAGCACGAACCCGACCCCGAACCCGGCCGGCTCCACCACCCCACCTACGGCGTCCCCGCCGGGCACACCCGCTGCCTCCGCTGCGGCTGCACGTTCCCCGTCGACGGCCCCATCCCCGGTGGCCGCTGCGAGGTCCGCGGCGCCGCGTGGGCGCGGATGGCCGAGCGCGACGAGCGGGCGACCGTCCGATGAGCGCCCCCGCCCTCACCTCGACCCGCACACCGCTTCTCACCGTCGCCGACCTGCGCACCCTCCGCGCCCGGCACCTCGCGAACGCCGTCGAGTGCTGGCGGCACGCCGACCGGCACCGCCCCGGCAGCGACCCCCACGAGGTGTGGGCGTCCCGCGCGATCCAGCACGGGAACTGGGCCCGGCAGCTGCGCGTCATCGCCGACCACCGCACCCGCACCGGCACTGCCCCGGCGGGGGAGGTGTTCCCCCGATGATCCGCATCGTCGTCGTAGCCACCGCCGCCGCGGCCGCCGCCGTGGCCGCGCTCCTCGCCGCCGCCGGCTGGGCGGTCGCCCAGGAGGCCGACCACCAGCGCCGCCACCGGTGACCGCGGTCGCCCGGGACGTCGCCGCCGCCGCGGTCGTCGCCGCGCGGTGCGCCATCGAGCCGTGGCTCGCGTTCGCCGTGATCTTCGGCGGGATGTTCCTCCCGCCGCCCGCACCGACCCGACAGGAGAGCGCCCGTGACCAGTGAGGGCGACATCGTCACCACCGCCGACCTGGACCGGCTGCCACTCGGGACGGCCGTCGTACTGGAGCCGGACCCGCCGCGGTACCTCGCGCCGGCCGGGGCGCTGCTGCGGATGCCCGAGGGATGGCGGTCCGCCGACGACGACGGCGCCGTCCGGAACCCGACGCTGCCGGGCCGGTTCCGGGTGCTGTTCGTCGGCGCCCACGACGACGCGGCCACCGCGGTCGTCGACCCCGACGACCGATGCCGGTGCGGGCACGTCGCCGCGAACCACGAGCGGGTGGCGGGCCGCTGCCGACACCGGTCGTGCGGGTGCACGGTCGTCCGGTGGCGGCCGGTGCCCCCACGTGGCCGTAACGCCACCCGCCCCAGGGAGACAGGGAGAGTGTGACCGTGACGACGATGTCCCCCTGGCTGCGCCACACGGCGACGTTCCTCACCGGCGCGGCCGTGTCCGCGGCCCTGTGCCTCGGGGTGATCGCACCCGCCCTACAGGAGACGCCGACCCCGCCGTCGGACGTCGCCGCCTACATCGACGAGGTCCAGGACGTGATGCAGTCCCAGTGGCCGTCGCGGGAGCTGGTCGCGATGGGGGAGATCGCCTGCGGCATGAAGGGCACTCACACCCAGCAGCAGCAGCTCGACGCCGTGTCGGACGCGTACCCGTCCCTGGGGCGTACGGAGGTCGTCACGGTGCAGGTGACCGCGTTCGGCCGACTGTGCCCGGACCGGCCATGACCACCGGCTGGGACATCGTCAACGCGATAGCGCAGACGATCGGCGCTCTCGGCACGGCGGGAGCACTGATCGTCGCAGTCCAGGTCTATCGGCGACAGGTCAACGACCAGAGGCGCGACCAGGCAGCCCAGGTGGTGGTGACCTACACGGAGGGCGTCGTGCTGTTGAGGAACCATTCCGACCGTCTTATTCGGCCGTTGATCGTGGCTGGTGCGGACGAGGGGAGTCAGCGCGGCTTCACGCTGGTGCCGTCCGTGCTCGGGCCCGGCGAGCTCCGCGAGATCCCGATCCCCGCCGGGTCCCTTGGAGATGACGAAGGGAAGCCGTCGAATCACGCCGTGGTGACCTTCGTCGATGTGCGTGGTCGCGTCTGGATGACCGACAGCCGGGGGACGCTGATGGAGGGGGGCCTGCCGCCGGTGCTGGAGTGCCTCGCTCCCGACGTCAGGAGAGCAAGGCTGCGGCGCCAGAGGCTATGGGCTCGACGCTTTCGATAGCTTTAGCGCATACTCACTGGTGAGGTCCTCGCTGCCGCACGGCGAGGGACTGACCTATGGGGAGGTCCGTCATGCCGATCCGCCCTGACCAGTTGCACCGTTACCCGCCGGACTGGGATCGCATCGCCTACGACGCGAAGGTCCGCGCCGGGTGGCGGTGCGTGTGCCTCGGCGAGTGTGGCCGCGTGAACGGCCACCTGGAGCCGCTCGACGGGCGGTGCCGGAACCGGCAGGGGATGCCGGCGTACGGGTCCGGTGCGCTGGTGATCTTGCAGGCGGGGCATCGGAACCACACCCCGGAGGACGTCCGCCCGGAGAACATCGCGGCGTGGTGTCCGGGGTGCCACCTGGCGCATGACCGCCCCCGGCAGGTCGCGGACGCCCGGGCTCGTGCGCTCGCGGAGTTGGGCATGGTGCCGTTGTTCGATGCGGCGGATCTGGTGGGGGCGTCGGCCGGTTGACGCGCGGGGGGCGTGTGCCGGGTAGCACAGGTTGGTGAACCGGCGGTTCGTCGGGCGCGGTTCGGCCCGGTGGGGCGGTTGCGTATATGGGGGGCCGTTGGTCCCTATCGGGCGTCTGACCTGCGGTGTTACCGCCGTAAGGTGACTGCAAGATGCAACATCGGCCATGGTGGACATCACAGAATCCACATTGGCGCGTGATCGTTCTTGCGCTCTCAACCGTCCCACCTGCGCACAAATGAGACAGAACAACCCAGACCGCAAGATCAACCGCAGCGACCCGGGCCCGTCACCCACTGGAGTGGTCCTGCATCACACCGCGCGCGGTGTAGAACGGCAACGCACCTGATCGGTCCGCCCCCATCCGGGCCCCAACCCGGGGACCGAACAGATGCAACACCTGCCGAACAACCCCAAGGCGGCACACGCATGGCCCAACCCCAGGCCGGCCCGTCACACCCCGACGGAACGGACCCACACGCCCCGCGCGCCACCCCACGCACGGAGCCGAACCGCCAGGCAGGCCCAGACCGCGCCGGGCGACACCACGTCGCCCGGCGCGATCAATGACCGCTTGCTCGGTCTCGCCCGGGACGCCGTTACAGCGCTCCTCACCGCGGCAACCATCGCCGCGCTGACACCGCTCCTACGCCGACCCCTCGCGCCCTCTCACCCCCATCCCTGTGAGGACGAACCCGCATGCTCGACGCGCTGCTGCGCGCCGCCGGAATCACCGCCGGTGACGACACCGCCCCCCGCCCGGTCCCGAACCGGGCCGACCACCGCCGCGCCGGACGACGCGGCACCACCGGCGGCCCCCGCCCGGTGAACCGCCCCGGCCCACTGCCTCGGCACCCCCTCGCCCGCCGCGACGACTGGACCGCCGCCGACCGCGCCGCCGCGGCCCGCCTCGACGCCGCCCACGCCGCGAACGCCGCGCTCCCCGCCGACGAACAGGAACCGTGGATCTCCCCGGCCGTCGAACAGGGCTACCGCGACCGCCGCGCCCACCGGAAGGCCCAGCGCGCCGCACGCCGCGCCACCCGAGCCGCCCGGTGAGCGACATCCGCCTCGTCCTCGCGCACCCCGGCGAGCAGGTCCGCCCCGCCGCCCCCGGCGCCGGCTACGTCGCCGAGTTCGACGCCGCCGTCACCGCGGGCGCACTCTGCGTCTGCGGCGGAGTCGTCGGTGGATACCGCACCGACGCCCCCCACCGCGAGAACGGCGAACCCCGCGGCGTGTGCCGGTGCTTCCGGGCCCGCGCCCGCCAGGTCCCCGCCGGCGCA
Organism: Pseudonocardia sp. NPDC049635; assembly: GCF_040659795.1. NCBI lineage: Bacteria > Bacillati > Actinomycetota > Actinomycetes > Pseudonocardiales > Pseudonocardiaceae > Pseudonocardia > Pseudonocardia sp. NPDC049635. The sequence goes on along the minus strand of NZ_JBFAON010000025.1, from coordinate 45,886 downwards.
CGCCGCTGATCCACGCGGCCGGCCCGGGGTCCGCACCCCGAGCCGCCCCGGGCCGGCCGCCACCCACCAGGAGCAAGGACCGCACCCCCTGATGCCTGAGCACGACCCCACGCTCCCCGCCGGCGCCACCGGCCGATGCGTCCGCGAACGGGACTGCGTCGACGCCGTCAAGGCGGCCGCCACCCCCGGCGGCCCACCCGTGTACGTCGGCGCCCCCACCACCGGCGGCGCGTTCTGCGACACCTGCGTCCGCTACCTGCGGTACGCGATCGCCGGGCTCCCGTACGACGTCGCCGAGCTGTCCACGCTGCTCGCGCCGTCCCTCGCGGTCCGCTACCGGTCCCCGGACCTCCCCGGCCCGCCACCCCGGGTGAAGCTGCACTCCCCGATGCCGTTGGACGGCACCGCCCTCGACCTCCAGGCGCTCATCGACCACGAGGTCACCTCGTGGGCGGAATCGGTCGCCGACTTCGCCGGGGTCGACTGGGACTCCGACGTCGCGGCCCGCTCCTCGCAGCGCCGCCGCGTCCACGACGGCGCCCAGCTCCTCGCGTACCGCTACGAGTGGCTCCTCGGGATGCCACCGGTGTGGCACCGCGTCCGGTCCGCGGGGGAACGCCCCACCGACGGCTGGCCGGTCGAGTCGATCGACCGCATGGAACCCGACGACCACGGTGACCTGTGGATCGAACGGGACGGCGTCGAGGGTGCCCTCGTGATGTTCGCGCTGCGCCGCACCGTCGAGGGATTCGCCGGCCGCACCCCGTCGGACCGGTGCAAGCTGCCGTGCCCGAAATGCCAGCGTCCCGCCCTGGTCCGGGAACACCGCAACCGGCGGATCGTGTGCCGGTTCTGCTGGCACCCGATGGGCGACAACGAGTACGAGCGGATGCTCGACGAGCTCGCCGGTGGCCTCGGGGTGCTCCGGTGATCGCCCAGCGGCGCCCCACCCGGGACCAGCGCACCCGCCACGACCGGCACGACCGCCGCACCGCCCGCCCCGGACGGTCGGCGTGGCCGATCCCGACGGACCGGCCCATCGACCGGGCCCGGACCCTCGCGAACGCCGCCCTCGACGCCCTCGCCGCCGCCGACCCGGCGGCGGCGGACCGGATCCGCACCCAGGCCCACCAGTACGGCGAAACGTGGCTCGGTGCCGCACCGCAGCCGGCGGCGGGGGAGTGGTTGACCCGGGAGGACGTCGCCCGCCTCGCCGGGGTCGAACCACAGACGGTGTCGCTGTGGACGACCCGCGGCACCCGCGCCGGGCACCTGATCCGCCACCCGGACGGCTACGCCGAGCGGGAGGTCGTCGACTACCTCGCCGCGCTCCGCGGCGCACCCCCCACCGAGGAGACTCCATGATCCACATGTCCGGGCGGGCACTCGCCTGGGGCGCCTGCACCGTCGCCGTGATCATCGCCCTGGCGTTCATCGCCGTGTACGGGTTCGGCACGTTCCGGAAGGAGACCGCCGAGTTCCGCGGCGACGTCGCACAGAACGAACGCGTCACCGCGGACCCGAACTACCGGATCGCCGCCCACGACCGGTTCTACGACCTGTGCGCCGCGATCCAGTCCCGCGAGGCGTCGATCACCGCGCAGCGCGCCGAGCTCGACACCACCGACGACCCCGCCCGCGCCGGGCAGCTCCGCCAGAACCTCACCGCCCTGGAGGCATCCCGGGCGTCCGCGATCAACCAGTACAACGCCGACGCCCGGAAGGAAGGGACCCGCGCCGAGTTCCGGGCGTCGGACCTCCCCGCCGAGATCCCCCAGGAAGGGCCCACCCGATGCGACGCCTCCTGACCGCCGCCGTCGCGGCCGCCGCCACGCTCGTCCTCGCCGGCTGCGACTCGCAGCCGTCCACCGCCGACCGTGAAGCCACCACGAACCTCGGTGCCTACGACCAGCTCCAGGCCAACCAGCCCGCCGCCGGGATGTCGTACTCCCCGGCCCGGAACACCCTGAACCGGTGGGCGGAGCAGTGGTCCGAACCGGGGAAGCTGTCCTACGTCTACCTCCTCGCGCAGGGCACCGGGCAGCCGATCGGCTACTACGTGCTCGAGGGAATCCCGGTGTCGTACTGCACGTCGCTGACCCCGACCGAGCAGCTCCACCGGTTCGGCGCCGAGGGGGCCGGTGTCACGCGGCTCCCCGGGATCGACGGCACCTACTACTCCGGGTCCGGGTGCGATCAGTACTTCGGCCTGGAGGCCGGCACCGGCACCATCCTGGAGTTCGGCGCCGGGGTGTCGTACCTGCTGTCCGAGCGGCCCCTCCAGCTGGACGCGGCGCCGCTGGCGACGACGACCGTGGAGTCCGCCGGATGAGCATCGACCACCGCGCCACCGCTGACCGGTTCCTCGACCTGGCCCGGTCCGAGTGGGACGACGGCCACCACGAACGCGCCGCGCAGGCCGCGACCGTCGCCGTGCCGTTCCTCATCGAGGCCGCCCTCCAGCAGGTCACCCTCACCCGGGACCCCGCCGCCGGGGTCGACTGGGTCGGGATGATGCGCGGCGCCGCCGAGCACCGTGCGGCGGCGGGGGAGGGGCACCTGTGATCCCCGAGCAGATCACGATCCGGCCCGGGGCGGCGGTGTCCCCTCGGGTGCTCGCCGCCGAGTTCCCACCCGAACCGGGTGGGAACGCGATCGCCGTCGACCACCGCGGAGTCGCGTTCCAGCGACTCCCCGGGGAGATCGACCGCTGGTCCACGCGCCGGGATGTTCTGTGGTTTCCCGCGCCGCGCCCGGAAGGGTTCCGCGGGGAGTCCCGCACCTGGCGGCAGCTGCACGCCGACGGCCCCGTGATCGTCGTGTGGGAACCCGAGGGGCGGGACCGCGACGCCGCGGCCGCGCTCGCCTCGTGCGCACCGGAAGGGGCCCCGGATGCCGCTGTCTGACAGCGAAATCGAGCGCGTCCAGTTCGAGCGGATGCTGGTCGACCCGTACGACCCGGCGCTCGTGCAGCCGGCGTCGCTGGACGTCCGCCTCGGCGGCGAGTTCCGCACGATGCGGGCACCCGGGCTGCTGCCGGGCGACTCCCCGTCGATCGTGTACCCGTCCCGCGGGGTCTACCCGAGCTGGGACACCTGCCACCTCGAGTCCCGCGACCCGGACGGGCGGCGGCAGGTGTTCGTCATCGAACCCGGCGACTTCGTGCTCGCCCACACCCTGGAAACGGTGCGGCTCCCCGCCGACGTCGCCGCGAAGCTGGAGGGGAAGTCGACCCTCGGCCGGTGCGGGTTGGTCGTGCACGCCACGGCCGGGTTCATCGACCCCGGGTTCCACGGCCAGATCACGTTGGAGTTGTCCGTCGTGGGGCCGTGCCGGATCGCGCTCGAACCGGGGATGCCGATCGGGCAGCTCGTGTTCGACGTCCTCGACCGGCCCGCCGAGTACCCGTACGGCGCCGCCGAGCTCGGATCGCACTACCAGGGGCAGCGGGGCGCCACCGTGCCCGGCGGCCGGACGGCGGACGCCCGGTGAGGGGCCCGATCCTCGCCGCCCGCGTCCTCACCCCGGACGAGCCGCCACCGGGCCGGCCCGCGGTCGTCGCGACCCACCGAGATGGCATTCGGGACTGGACGGTGGTGTGGCGTGGCCACCGCGGGCAGCGCCGCGAGTCCCGGTTCGGGCGGTACCGGACCGCCATCCGGTTCGCGACCGACCTCGCGCGGCTGCCCGAGCGGAGCCGGTGATGGGGGAGCGCGCCGACTTCGACCGGACCGACCGGCCCGCGACCGCGCAACCACCGCCGATCCCGACCGGTGGGGCGTCAGTGCACGTCGCGGCCGCCGACGACGCGACCCGGTACGGCTACGTGAGCATCGCCGGGATGCTGCGGGACCGCGCCGAGTTCGGGCTCCGGAAGTACGGGACCCCGCTGACGGCGTGGAACGGGAGGGACCCGGTGTGCGACGCCGCGGAGGAGGCCGCCGACCTGGTGGCCTACCTGCGGCAGGCGATGGACGAGGGTCGCCCCGTCGGTCACCTGTACTGGCCGGTGCTCGCGATCGCCGAGCACCTGGCCCGCGCACAGGACCAGGACGCCGGTACCCGGCGGGAACGACCGGATGCAATTGCGGACACGCCCGCCCCCGGGTGATCCACTGCGGCCGAAACGGTTTCGTGTATCGTCCCGTCACGTCGGCAGAGGTGTCCCCGCACACCGGCCCGACCCCCGGACGAACCAACGCCCCGCGCCCCACCAGGTGCGGGGCGTTCGTCGTTTCCGCATCCCCTGACCTGCGAGAACCCCGACGGGGTGGCGCCTTGCTGGCGCAACCACATGGACGACCGCGCGGCGCGTCCACCCCGCCCGTTCCGCAGCCCTACCCGTCTCCGTCGACAACCGTCCGATGACGCCCCGGTGCGGGGGGCGTCCGGCGACAGCTCCGGAGACGCGGAGCGCCTGGCCAGCGACCCCCCGGAGAGACAACCGGCGGAGGGCGCGGCCAGGCGCTCCACCCCATCGACCTCGGCCCGCCGTTCCCCCTCGCGAACCCACGGGTTCGGCGGCGGCCACCGGGGGATCGGGTCGCCCGGCACCTGCACCAGCCGCCCGGACAAGCCGGTCGGCACTGAGTACAGACGAGCATCCGACGTTCTCGCCGGGCGACCCGCACCCCCTGCCACCGCACCCCTGACCAGGAGGAACCCCGCATGCCCGTGTCCGTCCGCTACGCTCACCCCTTCGGCGACACGATGGCGACGCTCGTGAAGGAACACCCCACCGGGGTCCGGGTCGTCCGCACCACCCACGGCGACGTCGAGGTGCTCGACGGGTCGAACGGAGTCGTCGGCGTATACGGGCCGGGCGCGTTCGTCACCGCCGACATCCGCTCGGAGCCGGCCGCCCCCGAGGCCATCGACGACGCCGTCCTCCGCGCCAGCCAGATCACGTTCTACGGGCCCGCGGACGGATTCACCGACACCGCCGACCCGGCGGGCCCCGACGGTGACGCGGCCGCCGACGAGGACGACGACGCCATCGTCGGTCTCGTCGACAAGCTCCTCGCCGCCGTGGAACGCCGCGCGAACCGCAACCGCAGCATCGACACCCCGGACGGCCGCGACCCCGGCAGGTGCGCCACCGACTGCTGCGGCGGCTGACCCGGCCATGACCCGCCACACCGGCCGGGCCCTGGACCGGGCGGGCCGCGCCGTCATGACGCCGGCCACTGGATCGGGACCCGCGTCCACTGGACGGCCGGGGTCCGCACCACCCACCTCGGGCTCCGCCTCCACCTCACCGGCCGGTGGCTTCTCGACCGCGCGGCAGCGGCGGGGGAGCGGTGACCCCGAACGCCGTGTTCGCGCTCCGGCTGATGGGCGCCGCGCTGATGCTCATCGCTGGCCGGCAGCTGATCGTCGCCGTGCTCGGCCCGGTCCCGGACTGGGCCACCGCGGTCACCGCCGGCGCGTCCCTGTCGCTGACCGCGGCGTCGCTGACGTTCGCCGTCGCCGCCCGCCGCGACCAACCGTGAGGGGGTCGGGATGCCGTTCACCTCGGACGTTGTGACCGTGACCAGCACCAGCGGTCCGCTGTGGGTGCTGAATGAGCCCCTCGAGTACGACGGCCGGTGGCAGCACTTCACCGTCCCCGCCGGGTTCGGCACCGACTTCGCGACGATCCCGCAGGTGCTGCGGTGGTTCATCGACCGGACCGGGGCGCACACCCGGGCGGCGATCTTGCACGACTGGTTGGTCACCGACGGCATCGAGACGGGCGTGGTGACGCACCGGGACGCGGATGGGATCTTCCGCCGCGTCCTCCGGGAGACCGGCACCCCGTTCGTCCGCCGCTGGATCATGTGGTGCGGCGTCCGGTACGGGTCCCTGTGGGGCGGCCGTCGTGACGGCTGGTGGCGGGATCTCCCGCTGGTCGCCGCGACCACGGTGCTCGCCGCACCTGTCGTTGTCCCTCCGACCGTCCTCGCGGCCGCCGCCTACACGGCGTACTGGCTGGCCGAGGCCATCGTCGGGATTCCGGCCAGGCGCCGGTGAGCCGGGCCACCGGGCCTCGGCCTACCCGCCGAGCGCCTTGAGGTCCGGTGGGTTCCCGTGCCAGCCGTCCGGCCACCATGACCCGTCGTGCAGCCGGGGATGGCGGCGGTGGCGGGCGAGTGCCCACGCGACGAACACCAGCTCCGCCCACACGGAGTTGACCGCAAGCTGTACCGAACCGTTGGGGGTCATGCCGGTGAACGCGAACACCTCGGGCTGAGGAAGGTCCCCCTGCGGGATCGCCCCCCACGGCCAGGTGAAGAACCCGTTCGTCGACTGCATGTACATCCCGAGGTAGCTGACGAAAATGGTTCCCTGGTCGACGACGTGCCAGTGGGGAACCATCGCGGCGGCCGCCTGCTGCCGACGCCGCTTGTTACCGGCGGCGCTGGCGCCGAGTGTGGCGGCCAACATCGTCATCCCCAATAGACCAGTGCCACCGACGATGGTGTGTCTCGTTTCGTAGGTCCCGTCACCGGTCGCGCTGAATTCCTCAAGGGTGTAAGGGCCCTGGACCCAGATCCGTTCGTTGGGGGCGAACATGGGAGCGAAGTCCGTGCGGACTTCGATCTCGGGCGGCGGAACCCGGTTCGCGAACAGGTGGCTGGCGATCTTGCTGGTGTAGTGCAGGGCGACCGACCGAGCGTCATGTCGAGGGGCAGGCGGTTCCACACGGTGTCCCATCGTCGAGGGAGGGCGCGACAGTGCGTCGTCGACGGCGCGGCCGTTGTTACGTTTAGCCGCTGCGTCAGCACCTCATCGTAGGCCGACCCCTGTCATTTCGGCATGAACTGGTTGCCACCCGGCGCCTGCCCCGCAATGCTGTTCCGGTCGGAGAGCACGCTCCGACCCGGGTATCGGCGAACGGGGCGTGACGGTGAGCAACGCACGAATCTTTTGGATCATCTGGTGCACCATGTGGGCGCTCGGATGGTTGCTGATCGGGTTCCTGACCTTCGGCATGGGCTGGCTTATGGTGCCGGTGTCACTGCTCGCGATCCTCATTCCTGTTGGGCGGCAGGATCCTCCGCCGAATCCGCAGTGGAACGCCCCCGGACAGCAGCACTTCCCCTCGGCCGGGCCCACCGGCTGGGTCCCGGGACCGCCGCCCGCCCTGCCGCCCGGAGGCCACCACGGAGGCACCCCGGGGCCGGCGCATGAGCCGCACCGGCACCGAGCGGAGGGCGACCGCTGACCCCAGACGGCCCCACCCGGAAACCGGGCGGGGCCGTCGTGTGCCTCGGGCGGGTGCGCCGCGCCGGCTATGCGGGCGGGACGATCACCCCCGCGGTCCAGCCGACCGCGAAGACCAGGATGGTCACGAGGACGAGCAGGACGCAGACCCGGCGGAACGCGACGCCGTCCCGGCCGTAGATGATTCCGCCGAAGGATTCCGGGTTTAGATACCCGGGTGCGCCCCGGTTACTGAGGTCGCTCATAGCGAGTTATCCTGTCTATAGTCGGTCATCCGATCCCGAGTTCGCTCGGGCGACACGACGAGACGCGAGGGGCAGGGCCGTGCAAGGGCCCTGCCCCTTCGTCGTGGCGCGGGAGGAGCTCGGTCTTCGCCACCAGCTGCACGCTGACCGGGACGGTCTGCAGTGCGGTGTTGGTGCGGCTCCAATGGTAACGGTCGAGGCTCGATGACATCATCGGTGACAGCACAGCCGGGATATGACGTCATTCGTGACGTCACTCTGCGGCTTGTCGGGCAGGTGCGGAGCGTGGACGTCGGGTCCTGCCATCGCTCGGCGGGCTCTGGATTTGGCAGCCGATAAGGCATCTTATCGGCTGTTGAGCGGGTAGGATCGGCGCATGCCGCACCCGCCCGAACCTGTCAACGCCACTGTGGTGCCCGTCACCGCCTCGGGTTCCGGGGCCGCGCCGGTCCCCTACACCGCCGTCGACCGACACCTCGACGACCGCACCCGGCAGATGATCGCCGACTCGGTCCCCGACAACACCAGCCGCACCTACAAGGCCGCCCGTGCCGAGTGGCTCGACTGGTGCGTCGACAACGACCGCGTCCCTCTGCCCGCCACCCCGGAGACACTCACCGAGTTCGTCCGGCACCTCATCGACCGCGACCGCGCCCCCGCCACGATCTCCAGTCGCGTCGGCGCCATCCGCACGATGCACCGGCTTGCCGGGCACCGAGACCAGCCGGCCATCGACGGCGCACTCCAGCTGCTCCGCGGCTACAAGCGCACCCGCGCCCAGGCCGGCCGCGGACAGCGCGAGGCTCGCCCGATCACCCGCGACGACCTCGTCCGGATGGTCGGCACATTCCCGACCGACACCTACGTCGGCCTGCGGAACCGCCTCGTGCTCGTGCTCGGGTTCGCGATGATGGCCCGACAGTCCGAGGTCGTCAGCCTCCACCTCGGCGACATCGCGACCGTCCCCGACGGGCTCGAGGTCACCGTCCGCACCTCCAAGACCGACAAGGATTCCGCCGGCCGCGTCGTGCCATTGCCGCCGGCGTCCCTGCCCGCGGTCTGCCCCGTCACCGCGTACACCACGTACCGCGCCCGGCTCGGGGAGCTCGTCACGGACCCCGCCGCCCTCGAACCGACGACGCCACTGCTGCGGTCGGTCACGAAGCACGGCACCCCGCGCGCCGGCGCCATGCCGGTCCGGGTCGTGTGGGAGATCGTCCGTACCGCGATCACCCGCGCCGGGATCCCGGACCCCGAGGCGTACAGCCCGCACAGCCTCCGCGCCGGCGGCCTCACCGCCGCGCTCCAGGCTGGCATTCCGGTTGGCATCGCAGCACGTCACGGTGGGTGGAGCCCAACCTCGCCCGTCGTGATGAAGTACGCCCGCGCCGCCGACCGTTGGCGCGACAACGCGATGCGGGGCGTGCTGTGACTACCCCCGCGCCCGCGCAACCTGTCATAAGTAAGGGCCCTCTGGCTCCCCCCGGACCCGCTGAGAGCGCCTGGCTGATCCACTTCACTGGACGGCCCGAGTGGCGACGCCCGAACCCCGGGCGCGATCCGAAGATAGCGGAGATGACTCCACAAGATCGGCTGACGTCGATCCTCTGGGACGGTGCGATCCGCTCGACCATCCCGTTCGGGGCAACGCAGCACGCCGTCAGCATGTCCGAGGCATCGGCGGATCACATCGCCTGGCTGGTGAAGGAGCAGGGGTTCCCGCCGTGGGGCGTGATGTTCGGCCGGCAGGCGGTCTATGACGCCGGGGGCGGGCCGGTCTGGTACGCGCGTCCCGAGCAGTTCGCCGCCGTCCGGGGCACCGCCGCCGCCGAGTGGGCCGTCCGCTACGAGACGACCCCGACATCCCGATCGGATTGGACTCATGAGCGGGAGTGGCGCATCCACGGCCCGACGGTGAATCTCCGTGAGCTCGTCCCGTTCGGGGTGCTCGTCGGCGACGAGGCTTGGCAGCCGCTCCGTTGGGAACGGCACATGGTCACCGCAGACGGCACGCCGACGCTGGACCACTCGGCCGCCGTCGACGAGCGTGAAGGCTATTGGGTTCCGGCCCGACCGATGTGGCCTCTGCTCAAGTTCCACATCAGCCCCGACACAGGACGTCTTGCGCCTGCGGGATGGACCCTTCCTGCCGTAGGCCAATAGCCGACGGGGTGTCGGTACCCGGTGGCATCGTGGCAACCGTGGCGTACCACGCGATCACCTGCACCGACACCGAGTGCGACCCGTCCTGCGAGATCGGGGACCCCAACACTCCCGGCGGCCCACGCGCCGCCTCCTGACCCACACCCCCGAGGGCCCCGTCGACCGGCGGGGCCCTCGCCATGTCCGGAGGACGTCACGATGCGCACGAGGATGATCGCGCTGGCCGCGTTGGCGGCGTCCGCGCTGCTGATCGGTGGCACGTCCGTCGCGAACGCAACACAGGACGAACCCGCGGATGCGCCGACCGCGGTGTGCGTCGGCTTCCGCCGCGGGGGGTGACGGCATGGTGCTCCAGCTCGCGTCCCGCCTGGACGTGTTCATCGCGCTCTGCGTGGCCGTCGCCGTCGGGGTGATCGTCGGGATCCCGATCGGCACCTGGATTCAGTCGATCACCCGGCCGTGGTGTTGCGACGGGTGCGCCGCCGCCCTCGCCGCACGCCGCCACCGCTCCCCCGCACCGCGCCGCAAGGAGGCACCGCACCCATGACCGCCGAGCGCCCCACCGACGGGATCGCCGACCTCGGTGAGATCGTCGCCGTCCCCACGGGGAAGCTGCGGCTCGCCGACGACAACCCGCGCCGTATCCCGCCGGCCGCGGTCGACGCGGTGGCCCGGTCCCTGGCCCGGTTCGGGTGGCAGCAGCCGATCGTTGTCGACCCGAACTATGAGGTGCTGGCCGGGCACACCCGGACCGGCCGGGCCGTGGAACGCGTCGCTGTACCAGGTAGGCGCCCAACCCGGCCGCGGAATCTCGTTCGCGCTCCGCCCCGGCGACGGAGGCGAACCGGAACCGCCCGACTCCGACGAGGCCGCCGTCCGGTTCGGCTGGGGCGCGCCGCTGCCGGCGTCGGACGAGTTCGACACCCCGGGACTGCCCGACCCGGTCCGCTGGTCGACCTACGGCTACGACCACGACGCCAACGGAGGCGCCGGGGCGCACGGCACCTGGCCGAACCCGCACGGCAACGGGCTGCGCAACTCGCAGAACGCCTCCGTCATCACCGAGGGCGGTGAGACGTTCCTGCGGTTGCGTGGCGATGCCAACGGCGACCAGGGTGCCGTCGCGTCCCGGTTCGACCAGCAGTACGGCCGGTGGGAGATCCGGGCCCGGTTCGACCGGGACGCCGCGACGGGCACCCGCCCGATGAACGCCCTCGGCATCATCTGGCCCGAGAGTGAGGTGTGGCCCGAGGACGGCGAGTACGACTTCCTCGAGACCCCGTCCGGCGCGGCGGCGGCGCAGGCGTGGATCCACTACCCGCACCAGGCGTGGACCCCGCAGCGGAACAGCCAAGAGCAGGCGATCCACCCCGGCGGGATCGACCTGACCGAGTGGCACAACTACGGCTTCGAGTGGGACACCGACGGCGTGCGGTGCTGGGTCGACGGGGAGTTCTGGTACGAGTTCTCCGGGATCGGGGACGGCGCCGTCCCCGATCAGTGGCCCGGCGAGGAGGAGGACTACCGGGTCGCCCCGATCCAGGACATGCCGTCCGGGCACCTGACGCTGCAGTACGACAACTTCGCCGACGGCATCACCGACACGCCGCAGGCGGGCACCTACGACATCGCCTGGGCCCGGATCTATCCCCCGGCGGCGCGGCAGATCGGGCCCGGCGCGTTCGCCGGCCGGGACCGCGCCGTCGGTGTCGGTGACACCGTCACCGTGACGGGGTACGCCGGGGCGGCCGCGACCGGGCATGCCTGGTCGATCGTGTCCGGCCCGGACCGTCACGGCGAAACCGTGGCGACCACGGCGGTCGCGGAGTTCACCCCGACACTGCCCGGGACGTACGTGCTCCAGTACGCCGCGACCGGCGGCGGCACGTCCACCGACAGGATCAAGGTGCGGGCCCTGCCCGGGCCAGAGTCCACCGTCCGCGTCAACCTGGCGTTGAACCCCCAGTTCGGCGCCGTCCCCGGGTCGGGTCCGGCGATGTGGTGGGGCGGCGAGCAGGTCACCGTGACCGGCGTCGACGGCGTCACCACCGGCCTGGGAGCCGACGAGGGCGAGTGCGCGACGGGCCGCTTCCTGGTGTCGGACTCGAACTGGCACGACGGGGACGACCGGATCACGGTGTCCGTGGTCGTGATCGCCGAGTCCGCGACGACGGTCACGTGCGGGGTGGACTTCTACACGGCCGTCGATGGTGGCTCGTTCATCCCGGACGGCGCGCGGGTGTCCAACTCCACCAGCGTGGAGTGCCCGGCCGGCGTGCCGACGCGGATCGTCATCCGCGACCAGCCCCGCGACCCGGGCGCCCCGCCCAACCCGGTCACCGGTGAGCCACACCCCTACAGCCTGCGGCAGCCGATGATCGTCCCGTCCAACGCGGTCGCCGGGCTGGTCACGGCCCGGTCGGCGGATGGTGTCCCGTTCGTCATCACCGCGCTCATGCCGGAGGCCGGTGTCGACGCGCCCACAGGTAGCCCCGGACCAGGAGGTGGGCAGTGACCCGACCGTATTTCGACGGCACCCATCCCGACGCGGAGTGGACCGGCGCCCCGCACAACTCGACGTCGTGGACCGACGCCGAACCGGCCCCGCCGGTGGTCATCGCCGTACCCGAACCGGCGGACGGGTCCGGCACCGCGGCCACCCCGACAGCGGGCGTCGACGTCGGCACCGGCGGGGCACCCGGGGCGGGCGCCGCCACCCCGGGCCGGGTCGCGGTCACCGCGGCAGCGGCGCCGGCCAGCGCGAACGGCTCCGCGGCGACCCCCGGGCTGTCCGCCACGGCGCACGCCGAACCCGCCCCGGCCACCGGGTCGGGTGCCGCGGCCGCGACCACCGCCGTCACCGTGACAGCGTCCGCGACCGGTGCCGGCTCGACCGCGACACCCACGGCGTCGGGTCGAGGTACCGCCGACGCCCCACCGGCGACCGGGTCCGGGCAGACGGCCGCCGCCGCCCGGGTGACGGTGCCCGCGGTGACCGCCGCGGGCGTCGGGGCGGCGAGCGCCCCGGCGGTGTCGGTGCCCGGTGTGGCGCGCCCCGAGCCGGCTCACGGTTCAGGGACGGCACCGGACCCGGCCACGACCACGACCACAGGCCCGGTGGGCGCGGCCGGGACCGGTGTCGCGGCGGACGTCGAGGTGTCGACGTCGATCCGTCGCACCCCAGCCGCCGCCGACGGTGTGGGCGCGGCGGCCGCGCCGGTCACGATGGCCGCTGCCGTCGCCGACTCGGCTACCGCGGTCGGGACGTCCCCCGAGGCGTCAACGGCCGTCACGGTGACCGCTGGCCCGGCCCGCGGTGCGGGTGCAGCCCACGCCGCCGCGACCGGAGCGGCCACCACCGAGGTCGTCGCCGACCCGGCCCACGGGTCCGGCACCGCCGACGCCCGACCGGTGACGGGCGCCCTACCGGGACCGGCCCGCGGTGACGGCCGGTCGACTCCGCCGACGGGCCGCACACGCCGACCCGTCACCACCAGCGGCACCGGTGCCGCGGCGGCCGCCGCCGGGATCGCGGCCCGACCCGACCCGGCCAAGGCCGCGGGCACCTCGACCGCGACCGTCGCGGCCAGCGCGTCGATGGGCACCGCCACCGGCACCGGTTCGGCCGCGGCGGCATCGGTCGTCACCGCCCACCCCGTCCCGGCACACGGAGCCGGTGCTGCCACCGCGTACGTCACCGGCGCGACCGGTCGGCCGGCGCCGGCGCACGGGCACGGTGGCGCCACCACCACGCCCGCGGTGTCGACACCGGCGGCCCCGGCGGTCGCGGCCGGGCACGCCGCCGACCCCGGCCCGGAGGTGGACGCACGCCCCACCGCGGGGCGGGGTGTCGGGACGCCCGCCGCAGCGACCACCACGGTCCGGTTGGGGGCGGTCCCCGCGGCCGCAGGCGGAACCGCGGCCGCGGGCAGCGTCGTCGCCGCCTCGGCGGCCACCCAGCTCGGCCACGGTGAGGCGACGGCACCCGGGACGCGGGTCACCGCCACCGCGGCAGCCGCGACCGGCCACGGTGACGCCCCCGACCCGGAGGTGTCCGCCTCGGTCCGGGACGTCATCGACGCGGCGACCGGTGACGGTTCCGCTGCCGCGTCGACGGCCGTCGACGTCCACCCCGACTCACCGGGTGGGCACGGCACCTCGACGGCGCCCGGCCCGCGGGTCGTCGCCCGCCCGGCCCCGGCCCGCGGATCGGGTGGGGCGACCGCTCCCCCGGTGCGGATCGACATCCGGTCCGGCACGGCGGCGGCGTACGGCGCCGCCGCGGCGAAGGCGAAGGCGAAGGCGCTGCCGGCGTCGGCGCGTGGCCGTGGGATCGCCGTACCGGTCGACCTGTTCGGCCGGTTCGTGCGGATCATCCCGGCCCACGGTGTCGGCACGGCACCGGTGCTTGCGCCGACGTCGACCCGCACCGTCTCCCCGGACGGCGCGGTCGCGACCGGCGTTGCCGGGGATCCGGCGGTGTGGGTGATCGCCCGACCGGAACCGGCGCGCGGGTCGGGCACGACCCGGGATGTGCGGGGGCCGTCGTCGTGGCAGCCGCCGTACCGGGTTCGGGCCCGTCGGGTCCACGACGTGACGGCGCGGATCGCGGTGTCCTGACCGGGAACGAGATCGGCCCCCGCCTGCACCACTCGGTGCGGACGGGGGCCGTTCGTCGTGCCAGTGGTCAGACGGCGAGGCCGGCCTTCACCACACCGGACGCGAACGCCGTGTACGTCAGGAACGGGTCCTCTTGCTTGGCGCGGACGAACGCCTCCCACAGCGCGGTGCTGGCCTCCTCGTGGAGGCGGACCGTCGACGGCGGTGTCTTCCGTCCGCGACCGACGGGGCGCGGCGGGGGCGGGCTGTGCTCGGGGTCCGGTGGGGCCGCGGACCAGGTGATCGTCCCGGTGATGGGCTGGGTCGGTGCGGGCATGGGGACCGCTCCTTTCCTGGGGTGGTCCTACCTAATCGGCCGCTGTTGCGGTGTTGCAACCGACGCGCCGGGCCCGTCTTACATCACTGGCCCGGTTTGCGTGGCTTGCGTCCGCGGCGCTTCGTCGCGGGCGGCATCCGGAACGGTTTCCCACCGTTGAGCCGCTGCTCCAGCTCGGCCGCGACCTCCAACATGTGCGCCTCGACGTCCGCGCTCATGTTCTCGGCGACCTCGTCCGCGGTCTCCGGATTCCGTGACGCCCAGTAGATCGCCGCCCGGTACCGGGCGAACGGGGCGTCGTCGACGTAGAACGACCGGTAGTCCTTGCGGCCCGGCTCGATGTCCGGGTCCTCCAACGCGTTCAACACCGGTGGCGTCGGCCGCGCGGAGCCGGGGCGGCGGGTCGCTCGTCGCGGCGTGGGCCGGGACGGCTCGACGGCCGTCTCCTCCGGGGTGGCCGGTTCGGGCTTGGCGGCCGGCGCCACCGGTGCGGGGACGATCGTGGGGACCGGCGGGGCCTCGGGCGCGTCCGGGTCGACCGGGGCCGGCCGGTTGAGGCGCTGGCGGAGCCGGTCCGCCTTCGACGGCGGGTTCACCGGAGCACCCCGGCCGGGTGGTCACCGCGGCCCATCAGGTCCCGCTCGAGGAACCCGCGGAAGATCCCCGCGAGCCCCTGTGCGGCGACGTCGGGGCGGTCGCCGAGGCGTTCGCCGACCTGGAATGCCTCGTTCACTGCGGCCCGTCGTGGCACCTCGGCACGGACGTCGTCGCCGAACTCGTCGAGGGCCTCCGCCCGGATCGCGTCCTCGATGCCGGTGCGGACGTCGAACCCAGTGATGACGACCCCCGCCCACCGCAGGGCGTGCGAGCGCTGGATCTTCCGGACCCGATCGCGGGCCTCGCGGGCCTTCCGGATCGCGTCGGTTGTCGGGCCGATCGGGGCGTACGCGACGTCGGAGGCGTACATGGCCTGTGTGACGAGGGCGCCGGTGCGGCCTCCGGTGTCGATCAGGATGAGGTCGTACCGCTCGTAGAGCTCGGCGTCCTCGAGGATGTCGTGCAGTAGGTAGGCGTCGCCGATGGCGACCTGGGAGAACCCTTGGAGGCTCGCGCCGGCCGGGATCAGGTCGACCCCGGGCCACGCGGCCGGTCGGATCTCGGCGAGGGCCCGCTTCGCGCCCTTCTCCGAGTCGTCGGCCCCGGAGGCGATCCCGGCGTCGTTCAGCACCTCCCCCAGCCCGGTCACGTGCGCCCCAGCCCCTTGCCGGTGCGAGAGGTTCTGCTCCGGGTCGATGTCGATCAGCAGCGTCCGGTAGCCGGCGCGTGATGCCTCGCCCGCCATCGTGAGCTGCCACAGCGTCTTGGCCGTCCCGCCCTTCCCCGACAGGACGACCGCGGTCGTAGCGGTCATGTGTTCCTCGCAAGTTGGATATGGCGGGCGTGCGGGGCCCGCATCGCCCGGCAGGCTAGCGGGGCACGGCTGGCGTACCTAACACCTCGGGTGTGGCACGCCCGCCAGGTGTTGCACGCCCCTCGGGTCTGACACGCGTGCCAGGCATTGCTCACTTGGCATGCGTTCCTTGTGATCCACGCGTTCGTAGCCCTTGACGCGATCAACGTTCTGCACGCATGGCACATCACCGTTGCGTGCTGGGCCTGCCTTGCCCATGTTGCAAGGCAGGTGTTCCGGGCCTCCAACGTGTCGCACACTTCCGACACTTCTCGGGCCTGATCTACAAGACGGGCTCTAGTTACGTTCGATGCCCGCCGGGCGTCCCAGGCATGGCACCTGTACCGGGCCCTAGACACACGAAGGGCCCGCCATGCCCTCCGGGTGACGGAGGCATGACGGGCCCGGTGTGCCCGCGATGTAAGAGACGCTAGACGGTCGTGAGCTGCGGTTCTGCGGTGCGCTCCGACGGTGGCACGATCCCGCGGTCAGCGAGTCGGCGCTTCACGCCGGACGCGGTGCGGTTGCCGCCGACGACACGGTCCGCGGTGAGGAGGACGGGTTCGTTCCCGAGCGCCCACTCCTCGGTGAGCCAGTGCTCGAGCTTGGCCACCTTCGTGTCGCCGGGGAGGGCGTCGTAGCGGGCCTGCCAGGCCGGGGATCCGGGTTCGTAGTCGGCGGAGTCGTGGACGTACACGCGGGGGATGGGCCCGGTGGCGACGTCCGGCTCCGGCGCGGTGGCCGGTTCGGGGGCGATGTCCGGCTCGGGGGTGGCGGTGGGCGTCTCCGGTTCAGCCTCGACGGCGGCGGGGGCCGTGACCGGGGCGGCGAGGCGGGCGGCGTCGGCTTCCTTGCGGACGAGGATCAGGGCGTGCGCCATCCGGTACGCCAGGACGGGGAAGACGATCCCGACCGCCATCGAGATCACGAGCAGCGCCCATGCGGCGACGGCGTCCGGTCCGGTAAGCAGGTCGAACAGTGCCCGGGTGCGGTCGAGGAGGAGCTCCAGGCCGCGGTTTTCCAGCCCGATCGGCGAGGTGGGTCCGGGTGCGAAGGTCAGGGCCCGGTCGAGGGCGTTCCCGACGATCGAGGCGGCGATCATCTGGCGGGCCAGGGTGCGGCCGTACCTTTCGATGTCGCTGCCCTGCTCGCCGGTCACCCACATGACGACGCCGACGACGGCGCCGGCGTCCAGGGCGACGGGCAGCAGCCATGCGACCCACCCGGACACTCCGAGCCACATCGCCAGCATCGTGAGGTAGTAGCCGGACATCCCGAGGCCGGCGAGGAACAGGGCACCGGCCGCGATGTACACGGTTCGGCGGGCCCAGGGTGACATCCCGGCGGTGATGGTGGCAGCGGTGCGGGCTGCGGTCACGGTGCTAGTCCTCCGTGGTGCGGTCGTAGCGGGATGGCCGGGTGGGGTCGCCGTTGTCGACGCGCTGTTGCACGGCGGACCGGGAGATGCCGACCTTGTCTGCCATGCCCCGGTAGGTGGCGAGGCCGGGGTTGCGGACGGCCTCGTACATGCACGGGTCGTAGGCGCCGGTGACGCGGGCGGCGATGTGGGTGAGGTCGACCTGCCGCTGGATGTAGTCGTCGGCGGTCTCGGGGGCGGCGATGATCTCGTCGATGAGGCGGAGGGCGCGGGCGGCCTTGCCGCTGGGCGGGGTCGGGGGTGTGGGCGGTGCGGGGCGCAGCGCGCGCGGTGCCCGCTTCGCCGCGGGGCTGCTGTCGGTCACGGTGTTCTCCTTCGGGGGTGCGCGTACATCCTTGCAGTACCCATACTCATATACCGTTCCGGTACATCGCAAGGTGCTGCACATGAACGCACCGACCGAGTGAGCACGCGCACGCCGCCGCGCACGCACCGCACACACCCCGTGTGCGCGGCCGGCACACACACCCGTGCGCACCGCCGTGCGTGCCGCACACACACCCCGTGCGCGCGCCGTGCGCGAGCACTGCGCGTGCGCGTGCGCATCGCCGTGACCTGCGAAACTCACCCGCGCTCACGCGCAACGCGCACCCGGACCGACTGCTGCGCGTGCACGCCGAGCTCGTGGAAGCTCACCCGCCGGGGTGCGCGCACCGGCGCCCACACTGCGTGCGTGTGCCCGCCCGGGCTGCGCGTCCGCGCACCGACCGAGCTGGGTGCGTGCGCGCCGGGGTGCGCGCACTCGCGCTCACCCGCGGCGCTCACCCGCGGGCCCACCGGAGACGATCACCGATGCGCGCCAGCTCCCCGAGCATCGCCTCCCCACGCAGTGCCCACCTGCGGAGCACACCGAGCCGTTCGCGGGCCTTGTCGATCGCACCCGGGTCCGCGGTGTTCCCCGGCCCGACCAACGACGCCAGGACCGCGTGGGGGTCCTTGTCCGGGTACTCGTAGAGGTCGATGCCGGCCATCGGGAACAGGTACACCGGCCGGCCGTCGTCGTCGGTGACCTCGTCGGGGACAAGGCCGATCTCCCACGCGGGCCGGGTGCGTTCCAACTCGGCGATGTGCGCGAGCTGCGCGAGCCGCACGTCGAGCGGCATCGACGCACCGGTCAGTGCGCCCGTGGTGAACAGCTGCACCGCGGGCAGCTCCGCGCGGGCGACCTGCCGCCGCACGCGTTCACGCACGAACTCGTCCTCGGCGGCCGCGTCGATACCGGTGCCGCTGCGCGCGATCGCGCGCATGTACTCCTCGGTCTGGAGCAGGCCCGGCACCATCGACGTCTGGAAGGTGGTCACGGTGTGCGCGTCGCGCTCACGGTGCCGCCACCGCCGCTGTCCGAGTCCGGGGCGCTGCGTGAACACGGTGCGCACCGGTGTGAACCCTGCGCGCTGCTCGTGCACGTCGCGCGCAAGCCGGATCGCGCGCTGCACATCCGCACGCGCAGCGCCAAGCGCAACGGCGAGCCGGCCCGCGTCCATCGGGGTCGGGGCGAGTGCCCCGGATTCGAGGCGCGCCACCTTGGACTGGCTGAAGCCGGCCAGCTCACCGGCCGCGGCCTGGGAGGTTCGAGGTGTGCGTGCGGCGCGGAGCTCGCGCAGTAGTTGCGCAAGCTCCGCGGCCGCGGTCCCGTCGTTGCCTCCCGCCGTCATCGACTCAGGCGACCCGCGCGGTGCCGGTGTGCGTGCCCGCCCACCACTGCGTGAACGGCTGCGCGCGCTCCCACAGCAGGTCGCGCACACCGATGAGTGTGTCGGCCTCGGTGCCGTGCTGGATCTGCGCGCCCTGGAGTGCGCCGTGCGCGTCGTACACGGAGCGGATGACGTGCCGGTCGTCCAGGACGAAGAAGTCCCCGACGCGTTCGTGGGTGCGGTCCCCGGTGGGGACGACGAGCACGCGCACGTCCTCGCCGGCGGCGACGTTGTCCGGGTATCCCCAGGTGCAGGCGTACCGCTCGTAGTCGGTGATCGGGGTGTGGATCACGCGCAGTCGGCGCCATGCGCGTCCGGCTGCGGTTGCCGTTCGCAGGGTGTCGAGCCACGCGGTCTTGTCGACGGTGGGGCCGGGTTCTCCGCGGAGGAACCGCTCGTAGTCGCCGCCGTCGGATGCCGCGGAGTACGCCGGGAGGGTCTCCAGGCGGAACAGGTCGCGGTGGTGGTGCTCGCGGATGTACGCACCGAGCTCGGCGAGGGTCAGCACTTGCGGGCCTCCTCGTACACGTCGCGGGGGATGATCAGGGCGGTCTCGTTGGCGGGGAGAGGTCCCAGCTCAGCGAGTGTTTCCGGGTCGGCAACCCGATAGCCGCGGACGAGGATTTCGCCGCTGTCCAGCTCGTAGATCCGTGCGCAGTCGATGCCGTTCGGGCAGTCCTCCGCGGCAACCGTACGGATGATCTTCATGGGCCTTCCCCTCCCAGATGACACACCGGTCACGTGAGTGTCCGGGGGTCGTCGCGCGCCAGTCAACGCCATCCGTGCATGACGCGTCACGGCGGGTCTCGGGGCGCGATCCGGGTGGAAGCACGCCTTGCACTATGCACGTTCATCCGTGCATAGTCGAGACAGCCGCCCAACCCGGGTGACTCGGACCCGGCCGGACCTTCCCCCCGGCCGGTGCCACCCCCGGGTTGGGCCCGGCTCACGCCCCACCGCACAGGAGGCACCGCACATGCCCACCCCACTCACACCGGCACCGAACGGCAGCGCACCCGCGCTTGCCGATCGCGTTGCCGGACGACTGTTCGCCCTGGTCGCGGCCGTGTTCGTGGCCGCGATGGTCGGGGCGGCGGCACTCGATGCCGCCGGCCTGCCGCAGGGCTCCCTCGACCGCGCCGCCCTCGGGGTGGTCGCCGCCGCCGCCGCGACCGCCGCGGTGTCCCGCGCGTGGTCGGTGAACCGCTGATGGCGGCCGAGCTCGTGCAGCTGGAGGTGTTCCACGACGGCCTGCGGGTCGGGACCACCGACACGACTCGCCTGGACCTGGACGATGACCGGTCGACGAAACAGCTCGACTCGCTGCTCACGTCGGCCGCGGAGCGGCACGGCCGCGGCCCGTTGTCGGGCTACCACCTACGGGTGTTGGACCGGCATGGGAACCGGGTGTTGCTCGACAACTTCCGCGTGACGGGCTGACCTGCGATGACGGGACGCCGGAAGGGCACCGGACAGGCCGTGCGCCGGGTGGAGTCGATGCGGCGGGCGATCGCGATGCACACGGCGCGGGTCGCCGCCGCGACCACCCCCGTCGATCAGGTGCGTCACGCAAAGGACCTGGCGGTGGCGATGATCCGGCGGGCCGCGCCCACCCACCCGGCGGCCGCCCGGCGTGCCGCGAACCGCATCGTCCGCGAGGTCGGCCGCACCGTCCGCGACCTGGAGAAGGAGATCCGATGACGACCGTCGAGGAGTCCTCGTCGTACACGCCGGTCGAACCCGAACTGGGCCAGACGGCAAGCGCACGAGCACGAGCAGCAGCAAACCCGGAGAGCGCCACCGCGGGGCCCCTACGCGCGCAGCCGCGCGCGGGCGCGCGCGCGAGGCAGACGGTAGCCGCTGCCGGTGCGAAGTACCAGCAGGCACGCGAACATCGGCGTGCCGTCACCGCCGCCCGGGGGAGTGGACCCGCCGCCGTCGAGGCGCCCCGGGAGTCGGTGTGGGAGATCCAGCCGCCGTCGCTGGCCGAGCTCACCCGGCAGGCCCTCGCCGGCCCGACCCGCACCCTCCACCTCCCGGACGGCAAGGTCGTCGAGGAGTCCGTGGACTGGCCGGACTGGCAGGTCACCGCCTGGAAGGCGTGGCAGCTGTTGACGCTGGTCCTGATCGGGGTCCCCGGTCACATCCTGCTGTGGGCCGAGCAGCGGCCGTCCCGGTTCCTCGCGCTCCTGTCGATCGTGGGGCTCGCGGTGTTCCTCGGCTGGTACGGCGGCGAGATCGCCGCCACGACCCCGGAGGTGACACCGTGATCGACGCACTCGGATCGGTCATGTTGAACGCGGGGTTCCTGCTCGTCGGGGTCCTCGGGTGGCGCATGTTCCGCGGGTCCCCGCCGCGGCTGCCGAAGCTGGCGACGATCCTCATGGGCGTCGGCGGTGTCGCCGTCGCCACCCCGATCGCGTGGGCGCTCGGGTTCGTCCAGGGGATCCTCCCGTCAACCGTCGCCGGGTTCTTCACGCTGGCGCTGGCCGTCGTCACCGTGGTCGTCGCGTGGGACGTCATCAACGAGCTGCTGCCGAAGATGGGCAAGGTCGCCGGCGGGTCCGCGACCTACGCGACCGGGTTGAAGGCGGCCGCCATCCCGGGGCTGGCCGTCGCGACGGGCATCGTCGCGGCCAGCTGGTACGCGTCGGCGTTCTCCACGGTGGGGAGCACCCTCGCCGACATCGCCGCGCAGGTGACGTGACGTGGAGCTGATCCTGGCGTTCATCGTCGCCCACATGATCATGAAGGCGCGGGGGGACACCGCGGCCCTCTCGACCGACCCGCCCGCGAACGCCGGCCGGATGACCCGCTGGGCGCGCCGCACCATCGACGACGCCGTGAACCAGCCACCCCGACGGCCGCGCCGCCCGCGCCCCGGTGCCGCCGGGATCGCCGACCGGTTCGCGAACTGGCGGGACCGCACCGCCGCCCGGCTCCAGGGCCGCGCGGAACGGCAGTGGGACCGCATCGAACACGATCAGCGCAACCGGCGACGGCTCCACGGCGGCGACGACCCGCGCAGCTGGTGGCGCCGCACCCGGGACCAGGCGCGGACCTGCCCGAAGTGCGGGCACGGCGGCATCACCGGTCACCGCGGCGACTGCACGTGCACGGCGTGCCGGTGCCGCCACCAGGTCGAACCCCACTGGGGCGCGACCCCGCGCCCGGCCACCCCGGATCCCGACACCACACCGACACCGACCGGGTCCGACGGCCCGGCCGCCTCCACCGACCCCACCGCGCCGGCCCCCACCGACCCGGCCACACCGCACGCACCGCACACCACCGATGAGAGGACCCACCCGATGACCGCACCGACCTCACCGTCCGCCCCGGTATCTCCGATGTCGCCCGCCCCGGTGTCCCCGGGCGCGACCCGCCCCGCCGCCACCGGCGGTGCGGCGTCGACGAACAACCTGCCGCCGCTGGACGCCTCCGACATCCGCCTGTCGGATGCGCGGGCGCACTTCAACGCGTACGCCGCGAACGTCACCCTGATCTCCGAGGGGCTCCGGTCCCGGGAGGTCGACGCCCAGACCACCGGCAAGATCGCCGACCTCGCCGCGCAGTTCCGGTCCCTGGTCGCGGACATCAACCGCGAGTACGGCGCCGTCGAGCAGGCCGTCAACGACTCCCGCCACGTCGCGCAGCGCGACGCGTACCGGCACCGCTGACACCCCCGCCCCAGTCCCCGGGGGACCTGCTCCTCCGGGGTGGTGGTTCCCACCCCACCAGGCCCGGCCGGGCCCCAACCCGGCCGGGCCGCCCCACGTTCGGAGAGGACCCGCACCGTGCTCACCCGATCCCGCCCCCAGGACCCGCACTACCGGGCCGAGCTCGAGGTCATCGGCGACGTGTTCGAGCAGGCCGCACGCCGCCGC
The DNA here is from genome assembly GCF_040659795.1 of Pseudonocardia sp. NPDC049635. NCBI lineage: Bacteria > Bacillati > Actinomycetota > Actinomycetes > Pseudonocardiales > Pseudonocardiaceae > Pseudonocardia > Pseudonocardia sp. NPDC049635. The sequence continues at coordinate 22,867 of NZ_JBFAON010000025.1, read as the reverse complement.
GAGGCCGAGCAGCGCCGAACCCGGCCGTCGTGGTGGCGGCGTGCCCTGCGGGCCGGGTGGGTGCACCGCGCCCAGGCCGTCCCCGTCGTCGTGATCGCCGCCCTGCTGGTGGCCGGGTTGGGGATCCGCGCGGCCGCCGTCCCGGTGGCGTTGGTCGCCGGCCTCGGAGTCGCGGCGCTCGGGGGATGGTTCTGGCGGTGGGGGATCGCCGCCGACCACCCGGCCGCGGCCGCGCTGCGCCCGGTCCTCGCGGTGGCGTACCTGGTGGCGTCGGCCGTGGTGGCGCCGTGAGCATCTGGCAGGCGGTGCACCCGATCCTGGACCCGGCGCTCGTCGTCGGCGGCGCGGCACTGTCGGTGTCGTGGTGGGCGCGGCACGCGATCCGCCGCCCGGTGGAGCTGCCACCGCCACCGATCACCGAGCTCGCCGAGACATGGCTCGAGCACGTGTGGCGGACCCGGGTCGCCGGCGACGAAGAGAACGGCCGCGGGTGCCTGCCGGGGACGACCCTGGAGGACGTGCGGGAGTTGACGACCGGGCTGTCCGGGTGGGAGGCGACGATCCGGCTGCGGCCCGGCCGGCAGACGACCCGCGACGCCGAAACGGCCGCCGACATGGTGTGTTCGGCGTTCGAGCTGCCCGCCGGGTCGGTCATCATCGAGCCGACCGCGGACCGGAACCAGTCGATGGCCCGCCTCCAGGTGATCCAGGGGTCACCGCTGTACGACGTGCGCGTGTGGGACCCGGCCACGATGCGACTGGACGTGGCGTCCGGGTGCGCGCGGGTCGGGACGTTCGCCGACGGGTTCCCGGCGCATCTGCGGTGGTTCGAGCCCGGGTCCGGCGCGACGAACCTCCTGGTGGCAGGCGCACCCGGGTCCGGCAAGTCCCAGTTCATGTCGCTGCTGCTGGGGATCTCCGCGCGGGCCACGTTCACCGACCGCGACGGCGTCACCCGGCCGCTGGTGGACACCTACCTCGGGTGCGGCCAGGAGGGACAGAGCTTCCCGGACTGGGCCCGGTCGAGGCATCTGCGGTGGATGGCGACGACCCCGCAGGAGATCACGTGGATGGTGCACGCCTTCCGGGAGATGATGATCGCCCGGTCGCAGTACCTGACACGCCTCGAGTGGACCGACGGCCAGGGCCGCGTCCGGCACGGCATGCCGCACTGGGATCCGGTCGCGTCCGGGTTGCCGCTGGCGCAGCTGGTGCTCGACGAGGCCGCCGCCGCGATCGCGACGAACCCCGACCTCGCCGGGTGGCTGCTGGACATCGCCCGCCGCGGCCGCAAGAACGGGATGCGGGTCGTCCTGGCCTCGCAGTCGCCGTCCGCGGACGAGCTCGGCGGGAACACGAACCTGCGGGCGATGCTGTCCGCCGGTGGGGTCGTGGTGTTCCGGGTCGGCGACGGCAACCACGGCAGCATGGCGTTCCCCGGTGGGGAGTGCGGCAACCCGGCCGAGATCCCGCAGGTCACCCCCGACGGTCGCCCGTTCCAGGGGGCCGCGTTCACGGTCGGCCCGGACGCCCGCCCGCGGGCGATGATGCGCACCTTGAAGATCACCGACCCGTTCGGTGAGGCGCAGGCCGCACCGGTCACCGACCCGGACCCGGTCGACGCCGCCGGCGCGGGCCGGCTGCTGTTGGAGTTCTGGACCCGGCAGGAGGCCCGTTGGCGCGGGGAGAACCCCGAACCGGCCGAGCTCGCCCGGATGGCGAAGGAACACGCCGACGCGCAGCGTGCCGCCCTCGACGCAGTGGTGGGCGGTGGCGACACCCCGGACTCTGCACCGGCGCGGCCCGCTCCGGGTTCGTCCCCGGTCGGACCGGACGACCGGCCCGCGATCCGGGCCCTGATCCTCGACGCGGTGTCCGCCGCCGCCCGCGACGACCGGGACGCCACCACCGCCGAGATCAAGAAGGCGTGCGCGGCGTGGTGGTCCGCCCGATCAGTCAGCAACGAGCTCGCCGACATGTCCCGCGACGGCGGCCCACTGGTGAAGGTCCGCAAGGGCGTCTACCGGCGGGCGACCTCTCCTGCGTGAGCCTTGGGAACGCGGACGGCCCCGCAGCTTAGTGCGGGACCGTCCGTCAACCAGTCAACTCAAGGGTGTCCCGGCTACCACCGGATAACCTTCGGGTACTCACGTACCGTCCCCTCGAACGGATCCCACGACGTCGGGTTCGTCCCGACCCGCCAGGTCGTCGTGGTGGTATGGCCGGGGAGCCGGTTGTCGTTCTTCTGCTGCTCCTCCAGGACGAACACAGCGTTGTGCCCGCCCTCTGTGTGCACCTGGTCCGGCACAGCGATCTCGACGATCCGCTGACCGGCCCGCATGAACTCCGCCTCGGCCTTGCACTCATTCTCGCCGCCGGTGCCGCCGATGGCCGTGTCCACGCCCTTAACCAGATCGTCGAAGAGCCCCAAGACCTGCATCCGGGCATCGTTCTTGGCCACAACGGTGGAGGCCCCGTCCTTCGCGGACTTGGCCTGGAGCAGAAGGTCGAAGGCATCGAGGCCGGACCAGACGGTGCCATCGAGCCAGCAGGTCACCCCAGCGACGCGCCGTCGTGTGTCCACCACCGACTCCGCGGTCTCCACCGCGTCCGACCAGGTCATCATCGCGGCGCCGGACGAGGGCTGCCCCTGGCAGATCCGGTCGATCCTCTGGTGGTATTCCGGCGAGGCCAGCATCTCGGTCGTCGCCCAGTCCAACCCACGCTGCTGGATGTTGCTCGTCGAAGTCTGCAGACCTTCGGCGTCGGGGGCACGGTTGAGGAGCCCGGCGTAGAGCATCCCGGCGAGGTCCTGCGGGTCGTTGTCCCAGCGTCCGCGAGCCTCGGGGCTGGTCATCGCCTTGAAGGAGAAGTCGAGGACTCCCCAGTGGCAATCTTCGGCTGCGAGCTTCAGGTCCCGCTCGCGCTCTGCCTCGCTCGGAGCCCTAGTGAAGGCGTGTTGGTAGATAGCGGCCAGTTCACTGTCCGGTGTGCTGTCCCGTCCGTCGGACAGCGTCACTGTGGGGGCGGGCGGTGTGGCGGTGACGGCGGGGGCGATTCCGATGAGCGGGGCTGCTACGGCGGCGGCGGCGAGCAGCCCCACGGATCGGAGTCGGCGACGATGGCTGCGGGTGATCATTTGGCGACCTCCGGTCACTCGTTGGTGTAGTGCAGGAGATTAGTCGCGGATGGCGCCGAGTCCACCCCTTCTTCGCGCCTTTGTGCGCATTCACCCTGTCGTCGTAGCGGCCGAGCCGGGAAGCAATAGACCTTCTGTGCAATTGCACGATGGCTGCAAGTGCGCTCGCCACGAGGCCTGGTGCAATTGCATGCGGCGGACAAAGGCGCACGTCAACGGCTTGCAGTGCAATTGCACATCCCTGCAATTGCATCTGAGATTTCGCATGCGGACGTTTGCAGCAGCGAGTATTCTTGATCCCGCTTGAATTCACTTAGGTGCCCTAAATGCGGGATCAGTCGGCAATATCTCTGCCGGTTAAGGAGCTGTCGGGTGATTACTTGACAGTGCCCGCGTCGGCTAGAAATGCATTGAGGGCGTACGCCTCGTCCTCGGCGTCCTCCTCGCACGAGCACCGGGTGCGGGTCTCGCACCAGTCGCACAGCGGCATCGGCACCAGCCGCTCCGCGAGCGGCATCCGCGACAGCTCCAACGTGCGGTCCGCGGCCACGTCGAAGTGCCGGGCGCCGATGACCGACCGCAGCTCGTCCATCCGCTGCACCCGAATCAGCACCTCCACCGCGACGATCGGTCCGCCGTCGATGTCGGTCTCGTAGCGGTGCTCCGGGGCCATCCCGGGCCGGCCGGGGAGCCGCACCACGCCGACCCCGGAGTAGTACTGGCAGCCGTGCGTCTCGACGCGGAACGCGACGTCCGGGGCGTACTTGGCGAGGTCCGCGGCGATCGACTCGGACGTGTCGCCGTACACGCCGTGGGCCTCGTAGGTCGAGCCGAGCGCCACGGTGTCGGCGGGGACGTCGTCGGCGACCGGGGACAGTTCGTAGCGGTCGAGGATGTCGAGCACAGCCCGGGCGGATGCCTCGGGGACGTCGAGCAGGTGCAGGGTGACGGTGGTGCGGTCGGCCATGACGGTCTCCTGGGGTATGTGGGTGGCCGGGTCGCGGGATGGGGCCCGCGGCACCGGCCGGTTACAGGTCGGCGGCGACCTGGTGGGCGGTGTTCAAGTCCGCGACGAACGACGTGAGGCTGAGCCGGGTGTCGTGGAGTGCGTCGGTCAGGTCCGACGCCGCCCCGGGTGGGGTGATGCGGGCGGCCGCGGTGGCGAGTTGGCCGATGACCTGCTCCAGGCGGGACGCCGCCGTGGTCAGCGACCCGAGGGCGTCGTACACGGTGACGGTCTCGGTGACGGCGCCCGGTGACCGGGTCGCGTTCGCGAGGTACCGGACGAGGTCCGCGATCACCTCGGCGGCCACGGTGGTGTGGTCGTCGGAGTGCGGTCCGTCGTAGGGGAAGTGCTGCTCGGTGATGGCGCGGCCGTCGGTCACTGGTCGCTCCCCGTGGACTGCCGGTCCAGATGGTGGGCGACGTAGCGGCGGATGGCCTCGTTGCGGGTGATCCCGGCGGCCTCCGCGGCCGCGTCGACCTGTTCGGTCATGCCGGCCTCCGGGATCCAGGTGATCGAGCGCTCCGAGAGCGGGGCGTCGGTGGGCGGCAGCGGGACGGCGGGCAGTGCGGCGAGCTGCTCGGGGGTGAGGGTGAGTCCGTCGCGGATCGCGGCCCGCATCATGTCGGCGCGCGTGGTCTTGCCGGGGGCGGCCTTCGCGGCGGCGGTGAGCGCGGCGGCCTGCCCGACGCCGGGCCGCCAGCGGGCCTGGGCGGATTTCCCGCGGCCACCGCGGGGCCCGGTGTCGGGGTTCTTGACGACGCCGACGGTGCGGGCGGTGTGGGCGTTCTCGGTGGGCATCGTGGGTCTCCTGGTCGGGGGCGGGCCGCGGTCCGCGGCCCGCCTATGTCAACACACCCGGTGGGTTACCGGACGGCGGCGAGCGCGCCGCGGCGGGCGCCGTACCGGTGGGCGGTGTCGGCGGCGGGTTCGGTGGCGGGTCGGGGGCCGACGATGACGGCGCGTTCGGCGAGGGTCCGGAGGAGCGCCGCGGACGGGGCGATGTAGGAGGCGTGGCAGCCGTCGGTGCAGGTGTGCCAGGTCCCGAAGTTCTCGCCGTTGGTGGTGATGTCGGCGCGGCCGCGCATCGGGCCGTGCCCGTTCGGGCACGTCGGCGCGGTCGGGGTGGCCGGGTCGATCCCGGTGGCGGCGTTGCGGGCGTCCTCCTTGGCGAGGGAGTGGTCGTAGCCCTCGCAGGCGCAGGCGCCCATGACCTCGAGGCAGCCGGGGCACAGCTCGTCGTCGATCTCACCGCCGTCGACGGAGACGGCGTCGTCGGCAAGCTCCTGGAGCTCGGCGGCGTTCAGCTCCTCGTACCGGGCGTCCTCGCTGTCGGTGGGCTGCTCGATCTCGCGCGGGGACGGGGCGACCAGGCCGCCGAAGTAGATCGAACAGAACGAGTGACGGCCGTCGGCTTCCGCCAGGGCGGGCGCGGCCAGCTCGTGGAGGCGGTTGCTGATCTCCTGCGCGCGGCGGGTGGCCCAGCCATAGCCGCCTGCGGGCTCCTCGCCGGCCAGCTCGGCGATGAGGACGGTGTCCGGGAGGTCCTCGACCGAGATGTTGACGGCGGTCATGAGGGACGCGGTCTCTTTGCGGACGGAGATCCGGAGGCCGTATAGCGGGTCGCCGTCGGTCTTGGTGGCGGTCCGGATGGCCTTGCGGATGTCGGCGGCGAGGGCCTTGGCGTCCATGTCGGTACTCCTGGGGTGTGATGGGGGGTGCCGGGCGGGCGGCGCCGGGCCCCGGGTCGCGTCACGGGGCCCGCCGGGCGGTCAGCAGCCGGTGCAGGCGTCGTCGATCAGCGCCAGGCCGTTCTCGACCATCTCGTCAACGGTGGCTGCGGCACGGGTCTCGGCGGCGTTCTCCGCCACCGCGGACGCGGCGTGCCAGGCGCAGCCGAGGGTGTGGTCGCCGCCGCAGCGGCGGGCGATCTCGGCGGCGGCGGCGTCGATGGCAGCGGGGGCGGTGTTCGTCGTCATGGTGGTTCCTCCTGGGGTTCCGGGGTGGGGCCCGGTTGGTGAGTACACCTTTACGGTACATCCAGCCGATGACTACGTCAACACCCCTACGCGGGGGAGTACCTCCACCACCTCGCCGGCCGACTCGACGAACCGCACGACCCGCGCCATGCAGCCCGGGTCCGGGCACACCGGTGTGGACCGGCCACGCTCGTCCGGGGTGCCGGGCGCCTCGACCCAGGACACCTCCCGGGACGCGACCGCGTCGTGGCCGTCGCACCACACCGCGGCGGTCACCGCCGCAGACCCCGGGCCGCGGCCCGGCGCGCCTCGATCGACGCGTCCACGGTGTCGTAGGCGGCGCGGGTGATCAGCTGCCAGACGACGGCTGCGCCGAACGCGAGCCCGGCGGCGGTGAGGAGCTCACCGCGGATGGCGAACGCGGCCGCCATCACGAGACCGACCGCGAGGGTCATGTAGGCGCCGACGAACAGGCCGAGGGCGGCGATGGCGTGGCGGGCGGCGGGGGACTGGATGGCGCGCATGGCGGTTTCTCCTGGGGTGTGGTGTGGGTGGTGGATCCGGGCCGGGCGCCGATGGGGGCGGCGCCCGGCCCGTGGCGGGGTCAGGACTCGCGGACGCGCATCCAGGTCGCGAGCTCGTTGCCCTGGACGGTCCAGGTGTTGCGCTTGGTGATCTCGCGGACGGAGGCGGGGACGGTGTCCGGGTTCTCCATGACGCCGAGGAAGTTCATGGCGCCGTGGGAGGTTTCGCGGCCTTCGGTGAGGCGCAGGAGCATCCCGTGGGCGAGGACGAGGTCGCCGTCCTTGAGCTCGTAGGTGTTGACCTTGTCGTGGTTGCGGGTGGCGGTGGTGATGTCCATCGGGTTCCCCCTGGGGTGCCGTTCGTTCGTATACCTTTACGGTACATCGAGCGCACGCCTACGTCAACACCCCGTCCGGTTCGGCTGGTAGCCACACCCCGACCCCGTGCTCGTCAACCGACGGGATCACCCAGTCCCGTCGATGCCGGAACATCGGCACCGACGCCGGGTCCCGCGCCTCACCACGGATCACGAACCCGTGGTCCTGCCCCCAGCGGCGACCCTCGCCGGTCTGCTCCACCCAGCCGTGGCAACCGGTCGTCGCCGACCCGCACATCAAGATCAGATTCCACGGGGTGTCCAGCACCCCGCCCCGGCGGCCACCCGCACCGCGGGCACGGCGATGCTGGAGGCTGTACGCCCGCCCGGGCAGATACATCCGGCACAGGTCGCACGACCACCCGGACCGGGCGAACACCAGCGGCTCCAGGTCGGCCCGCGACCAGTCCACCGGCACAGGCACGTCCCTCGACGGCGCCTTACGGCTACGTGCCTGCGCCGGGCGGGGTGGGAACCACGTCTCGCCCCCGAGGGGGCGGCGCGGCACAGACCTTCCCCCGGGCGGTCCCCCCTTCGCAAGAGGGGGTGCGCTACGCAACGGGGTGCGGCGCGCTGGTGGGCCCGTCCGCCGTAGCGGCCCACCGCGCTTCACGCGGCGACGACCGCAGCCGAGTCCCCCTCCGCGCGCCGGCGCCGTATCAACAGGCGCCGCTCACCCTCGGACATCCCACCCCACGTGCCGTGCTGCTCGTCGTTGTCGAGGGCGTGCTGGAGGCACTCGACCCGCACCGGGCACCGGGCGCAGATCCTTTTCCCCGGGGCGGTCGGTTCCCCCCGGTCGGGGTGCCAGAAGTCGCCTCCCACCTCCGCGCACGCGGCGTCCGCGGCCCAGTCCTGGGCGGGCGGGATGATCGACGACGGGTCGAATCCGGTCATGACTGCGCTCCCTGGGGTCAGGTGGGATGGACCGGCACCCGGGCCGCGATGGGGGCGCGACCCGGGGCCGGGTGATGCGGTGGAGAGGTGAGGTCAGGCGGCGTCGCGTTCGGCGACGTCCTCCGGGACGGGGGAGCGGCCGTGCTGCTCCCAGTAGGCGGCGACCTCGGCGCCGAGCTTCGCCAGGAACACCTTGTTCCGGCCGGCGAGCCCGAGGTTCTCCAGCGTGACGTCCCGGCCGTCCAGCAGTCCGAGCACGTCGTAGCCGGCCGCCTTGGACTTCCGGGCGTGCTCCCGGTTCGCGGCCGCTTCACCGGCGGACCGGGCACCGAGGATCAGGGTGACGCCCTTGATCGCGGTGTCCCGGAGCTCGTCGTCCGGGATCCGCGACGGTTCGGGCCGCTGCTGCGGCGGCCGGCCGTCACCGCGGGGGGTGCTGGCCGGCCGCGGTCCACGCGGGACGTCGCGGCCGCCGTCGTGCTCTGGGGCGCCGATCTCGTCGACCTCGTCCGGCATGTCGACGTCGGCGTCCGGGACGATCGTGCGCGGCGCGCGGGACGTCCCGGCCTCGCATCCGATCCAGTCGAACACCACCGTGCCGAGGTTCAGATCCCCGATCCGGGGTGCGGGCGCTTCAAGTTCCTTCGCGTACTGCGGGGCGGCGACCGATCGGAGTTTCATGACCTCGGCGCGGCCGTGGCCGTGGAGTCGGAACCACGCGGTGACGTCGAACGGGAGGTCCTTGCGCGCCTCCAGGGTCCAGTCCTTCTGGCCGGTGGGCTTCTCGCCGTCGAACACGGTCGCCATGCGCTCGCGGGCGGTGAGCACGACCGGTCCGGGCCAGGTGAGGACGTACCGCATGAAGTTGCGGTGTCGCTTCCGGATGAGGTTCCACAGGTCGGGGGACATCTGCGCGTCGTAGTCCGCGGACCACGGGATCGAGGTGTTCCCGCTGCGCTTGGCGATCTTCGCTGCCTCGCGGCGGCGGGACCGGTCGTCGCCCATCTCCTTGAGCATCTGGTCGATCGCCGTCATCGAGTCGACCGCGAGGGGGTGCGGTGGCTCGTTGGATTCTTCGGCGGCCTTCGCGAGCCGCCAGTGGGCGTCGAGCTGCCCGAGCATGTCGTCCCAGCGGCCGTTGTGGTCGATGATCTCGTAGTTCACGCCGGGGAGGCGGCCGTACTCGTCGGCGGTCTGCTCTCCGAGTCCGACCTCGAGCCAGAACATCAACCCGAGTGCGGGGTGCGCGGACAGCATCGCGGCGGTGCCGGACTTCCAGCTGCCTTCGGGGCCGGACAGCAGGATTCGGGGCCAGCCGGGGCGGCCGGTGGGCTTCCGGCGGCGTGGTTGGGCAGGTGGAGGCGGGGACGCGTCACGGGACACGGTGGTCATCTCCTGGGGTCAGGGTGGGCACCCGATGGGGGCGGGTGTGAGGTGGTGCGACCCCCGCGCACCGGGGTGGGGCCCGGTGCGCGGGGCGGGGTGTCAGTTGTCGGCGGGGTCGGCGGGTGCGGGGATCGCGAGGAGTGCGCCGAGGTGGCCGGGGTCGTCCGCGAGTGCGGTGAACTGTTCGGTGGCGTCGGCGGCGAGCTTCACCGAGGGGACGCCCTGGCGGCTGCGGTATGCGATGCCGGGGGGTGCGTCGTCGTCGATCTCGCCGCCGGGGCCGACGACCTGCCCGGCCTCGTCGCTGGCACGGAGGATGTCCTCGACGGCCCACCCGGGGACGGTGCGGCTGGTGTGGACGAGGTCGGCGACGACGTCATCGGGGGCGTAGTCGCGGAGCGCCGCGATGACGTCGGCGGTGCGGCCGGGGGCGAGTTGGTCGTGGTCGCGGCACAGGTCGTCGTGGTGCTCGCGGATCCAGTCGTGCAGCGCGGGTTCGTCGGTGACGGTGTGCTTCGGCGCGCTGGGCTTCGGCACGGTGACGGTGGCGAGTTCACGGTCGGGGTCGGCGGGGTTGTCGACGACGAACCGGGCGCCGGGGCGGAGGAGTCGCTCGGTGCGGGCGTGCTCGATGAGGCTGGTCCGGGCGCCAGCGAGGCGTTCGGTGAGCAGCTTGTGCAGGGCGAGCATGGTCGCCGCGGTCTGTCCGTCGGCGGGGAGGACGGACGGCGATGGGGGCGCCGTCGTCGCGACCTGGGGTGAGTGGGTCATGCCGCCCACTCTATACCCCCGCCAATGGCAGGGGCAACGGGTGTCAGGCTGCCGCCGCCGGCGCCACACCCTGACGGGTCGGCCACTGCATCTCGACCAACGAGTAGCCGGCCGCCTCCCACGCCACGATGCACGCCGCGAGTACGGCCCGCGCCGACGATCCGGCGTCCTTCAACGCGGTCACCACCGCGCGGGAGTCGTCGACCGACATCGGGTAGTAGATCCGGTCCTGCTCCCCGGTGGACGGCGGCGCCGACGACTGCACCGGCAGCCGGTCGAGCTGCCCCTCGCGGGCGAACCGGGCGGCCTGGGTGAGCCAGCCGTGGATCACGGTGGACCCGGGGACGCCGGCGACCAGCAGGCCGTCGTTGAACGACTTCACCAGCTCGGGCGGCAGGTCGACGCGTGTCCGTCGACGTCGGGTCTCACTCACGTACTGGAGGGTAGACGCCTGTCGCCTGTTTCGCAGCAACCCCGCACAGATCCGTGTCGACCGGGTTGCCGATCGGCACCCCGCGACACGCGTCCCGGCGTGTCCTCCCTTGGATCTGGTGATCGCGCCGGTACGTTCCGCGGACGCACGTCTCCCCGAGTTGCTTGGCGGCATGAGGGGAAACGGCGGACCAGCTGTCCAAACCAGGGCCTCGTCTACGGGCCCGTGACCTTCGGAGCAAACCCCGGACCAGGGGGTTCCTCCCGAAAGGAACGTCGTGACTGTAGGCGCGATCTCGGCATGCCCGCAACACGCCACGCCGGGTGGCGTGGTAGTTCCCGCGCGGATGAAGGGCACCCTCGCCGAGCGTCTGCTCCAGGTGTTGACCCATGCCAGCGACGACCGCGGCCGCATCGCCCGGACGCACGGCGATCTGGCGGAGGAGCTCGGGACGTCCATCCGGCAGGTGCGGCGGTCGGCGGCGGACCTTGTCGCGGCCGGCCTGCTCGCGGTGGATCGTCCGGCGCAGCGGGACGGCCGCTACTCACCGAAGGTGTATCGCCTGGTCACGCACTCGCGGGACCGTGTTACGCCGCAAGGAGTAACACGCGGTCCACGTTCGGTGACATACCCGCCGATGGCACCACGCACCACTCCCGCACCGGCGGCAGCTGGACGGGGGGCGGTGTAGTGGCACACCGCGAAACCACACCCGCGGCCGGGCAGCAGGGTCCCCATGACCCCGTGCGCTGCCCGGCCGCGGAGGGCGCCGAGTCATCGGTGGTGCACTCACCTACTCGGCTCACCGTTCGACGCAGAGCGCTGGTTCCCACCCCAGGAGCGCCAGAGGCGATCCCACAGGAACCCGTGATGCCGTCGAACGGTTGTCTCATGTCGACCGTCGGCGCACTCGCCGTTGGTACGGTGTCGACGCCGTGCGGCCGGGGCAACTATGGCAGACCTGTCGTGTTCTGTCTCGCACACCCGGCACATAGAGTGACCCGCACGACCCCGGAATCACCCACAGCGACGAGGGACTCCGGAGGGCTACACCCGCACGCCGGCCCGCCCCCATCGGGCCGCACAACTCCACACCGCACGCTCACGCGCGCACCGGGCCCCATCCCGGCGCGACGCACCCACCTGCACCCCAGGAGCACGACCATGAGCACCACCACGCCCGGCGACGCCGGGCAATCGAACGCGCCCCGCCTGCGGGGTGGTCGCTGGTGAGCATCACCGCGATCAGCGCCGTCCTCAAGTCCGACGTCGGCCCCGTGAACAAGCGGATGCTGCTCGTCGCGATCGCCGACAACGCCACCGACGTCGGCCTGTGCAAGCCCGGGATCGAGTACCTCGTCGGCAAGACGACCATCGCCCGGTCGACTGTGTTCCGCCTTCTCGGGGAGCTGGAGGCAGAGGGCCTCCTGGAGCGGCGCGAGCGCCGCCGTGCGAACGGCTCTCGGCGATCGAACGCGTACCGGCTGAACATCGCGGAGCTGGAGCGGCGACGCCGCGTCGTCTCGAAGAAGGAGACGGACGAGCTCGAAGCGCTGTTCGAGGACGACGACCCGACGGAGCTGGACAACGGCGTCACCGCAGGTCAGCCGCATGGTCCCGCTGCGAGACCATGTGCCGACGAGCACGATGAACCCGCAGGTCAGCCGCATAGTCCCGGAGCGGGACCTAGTAGCCGCATGGTCCCGGAGCGGGACGGGGGTAGTCCCGGAGCGGGACGTAACGGGGGTCCCGCAGCGGGACCCCTTGAACCGTCATTGGAACGTCAAGGGGGAACGGGGGGTGCCAGCGCCGCCGTCGATCGTTCGACCGCCGAGCCGGTGCCGGACCGTAACGGCCCCCCCTCCCCGGTGATCTTCTCGATCCACGACCGGGACACCTGGCTCTGCCGGCAGCACCGCGACGCGCCGCCCGCGGCCGACGAGGACATCCCGGCGTGCGGCCCGTGCGGCCGGACGGTCCGGTGGGCACAGACCGATCGTCGCCGGAAGGGGCTCCCGACGGAGCCCGGTCCGGATGAGCTTGCCGACCTGGAGCGCGAGCGGGACCGCCAGCGGGCCCGTGCCTGCGGCTGGTGCGACGACCGGTTCGTGCTGGACCCGGAGACCGGGTTGCCGTTCGAGCCCGCGGTGCGGTGCGACCACGAGACGACGGCGCCAGCCGCGGTGCGCGAGCTCGTCGAGGCGGGGTCGTCGACGCCGGTGCCGGTGTCGTCGGCGGAGGCGCGGGCGGCGGCGATCGCGCAGGTCCGGGCGTCGTGCCGGCCAGCGCGGCCGCGTCGGGGCAGGTCGTCGGGTGCGCCGCCTGCGGGGGATGCGCAGGTCGGTGAGGCTCGGGTGTCTGCCTAAGCGGTACGAAAGTGTCGGAGGTCACGGGTATGCATCGGGTTCGTGGACACGGATCGGGACCTGACGGATCTCGGGGTGAAGTGGGCCGCCGAGGTCGAGGAGCCGGAGGAGCTGTCGCCGGACGAGGTGTTCGTTCGACCGGCGGCGACCCGGGAGGACCGCGAGGTGGAGGTCGCGCGGTTGCGTCGGACCCTCGGGTGGGGGCCGTCCCGGGCGTCAAGACTGGCGGTGCCGTGCCGGTGTGGCGCCGCTCCGGGGGAATGGTGTCCGCGGCCGGGTCGCCGCAGGTCACGGCCGATGGGGCATCTGTGTTCGGGGCGCGGCGCGCCGGTTTGACCCCTGCCAATGGCGGGGGTAACGTTTCGGCTGTCCGGAACACGGCCCCACCCGTGCCGGCCACCCCGAGAACACCCCAGGAGCCCCGCCGTGCACAACCAGCCAGCGCCGCCATGACCGCCCGACGCGCCAGCAACAAGCGCGCCGACCGCGCCGAGCGATACACGCACCGCCACCCCGACCCCAACGACCCCGACACCCTGATCTCCCACCACCCCGACTGCCCGCACGGCACCGAACGCGGCTACGTCGAGTACGGATGCCGCGGCGCCGACTGCACCCGCGCCGGAAGCACCGCAGCCGCGACCCGCCGCCGGAACCGGATCAACGCGAACGCCTCGACGCTCCGCATCTGGAGGACCCCGCCACCCGAAACCTCGTGACACCCCCGGCCCGCCCCCATCGGGCCACCACCCGCACCACACCCCAGGAGCACACCGTGACGATCACCGCGCCCCCGCGGCCCGGCCGGCACCGCGCCCACGAACCCGCCCACGACCAGCGCGGCCGCCGCCCCGCCGCCGCGCACGAGACCACCCAGGCGATGCGCGCCGTCGACCGCGCCGCCGACCAACTCGCCCCCATCGCGCTGCCGTTCCCGGAGACCGCCGGCCTCCTCATCCGGCACCCCCAGACCGGGGCGCTCGCGGTGTCCTGCGACGGCCCCACCCGGGAAGATCCCGGCGCCGAACGGTTCCCGTGCTACGCGGTGATCTCCGGGCACCAGCTCCACCGCGACCGCGACGGCCGCCCCCGGATGTGGCTCACCTACCGGGAAGCCCGCACCGCCGGCTGGCACCTCGTCGGCGACGTCCACGACCTGCTGTAACCCCGCGGGCCCCATCCCGCACACCGCCGCCCGCGCCGGGCCCCATCCCGGCCGGTCGGCTCCCACCGCACACCCCAGGAGACACCCGTGCCATCGCTCGGATACGTGCTGCTCGGGCTCGCGCTGATCGTCTGCGCCGGCCCCTGGCTGCTCGCGTGGCTCATGCCCGCACCGCAGCCGCCACCGGTCGCCGACCCGGACGACATCGCCCGCACCGGCATCGCCCCACCCCCCGCCGTCCCCGGCCCGCGTCGCCCGACCGGCCCGCCGCGCACCACCCAGTCGTGGCCGCCGTCCGGACCGGCCCGGTCCACCGCCTCCGGTGCGCACCGGCCCGCGCGACGCACCCCGCCGCACCCCGCCGGTCGGCACGCCGTCGACACCGCCACGGCCCGCGTGCCCGCCCGCACCGAGAGGAACCCGCGGTGAACGCCCCCGAACCCCGAGTCGAAACCCGCGACGTCGACCCCGAGCTCGCGAAGGAATGGCTCGGCCAGAACATCCGGAACCGGCCCGTCAAGTGGCGGAAGGTCGACCAGTACGCCCGCGACATCGCCGCCGGGCGGTGGCAGCTCACCGGCGACGCGATCCGATTCGACACCACCGGCAAGCTCATCGACGGCCAGAACCGGCTCCACGCCGTCATCCAGGCCGACACCCCGATCCGCACGTTCGTCATGTGGAACCTCGACCCGGACGCGCAGGACGCGATGGACTCCGGGGCGGCCCGCACCGCCGGGGACGTCCTCACGATGACCGGTGTCCCGAACGGTCAGGCCGTCGCCGCCGCCGCCCGGATCGCGATGGCGCTGGAGGTCGGGAACAAGACCAACGGGGTGCGGCTGACGAACACCGAGGTCCAGCGGTAGGTCCTCGACAACCTCGACATCACCGAGGCCCTCGACATCCTCAGTCGCCGTGACGCCCGCCTGATCCCGCTGCCGCCGGCGGTGCGGCTGTTCTGCACGTTCCGTCTCGCACGGATCGACCGCGAACAGGCCGTCGAGTTCTTCACGCAGCTCGCGACCGGTGTCGGGCTCACCGACAACTCCCCGATCCTCGCGCTCCGCCGCCGCCTCGGTGGCGCCTCCTACGGCGCGGCCCGCAAGACCAGCGCCGACGAGCAGATCGCCGCGGTGTTCCGGACCTGGAACGCGTGGCGCGAGGGCCGTCCCCTCGCCCGCGTCCTCACCACCACCCGGGCCGGGGCCACCACCATCCCGGACCCCATCTGACCTCGGAAAGAAGCCCACTCATGCCTGACATCGCCACCCCCCGCGTCGAGATCATCGGCGTCACCGACTTCCAGAAGCCCGCCGGTGTCCCGTGGGACCAGGGGGACGCCGTCGGTGGCGCCGCCGCCGCCGAGTTCGCCGGCCGCGCCTGCTACCAGTCGTGGAACAAGCCGAACCCGGCCACCGCCACCGTCGACGGCTACATCCGGCACATCCTCGAGGTCGGGCACCTGTCGGTGCTCGAGCACGGCACCGCGACCCTGTACCTGACCGGGGTGTCCCGGTCGTTCACCCACGAGGGCATCCGGCACCGGCACCTCAGCCCGAGCCAGCTGTCCCAGCGGTACGTCCCCGAGCGGGAGGCCGCCGTCGTCGTCCCGGACGTCATCGCCGACGACCCCGAGCTCGCCGACATCTTCGACGACGCCGCCCAGTACGCCCTCGACGCCTACAACACGCTCCTGGACCGGCTCACCACGAAGTACGGCACCAACTCGACCGCGGCGAAGAAACTCGCCCGGCAGGCCGCCCGCGCGGTCCTGCCGAACGCTGTGGAGACCCGGATCGTGCTGACCGGGAACTATCGGGCGTGGCGGCACTTCATCAACCTGCGCGCCACCCCGTCCGCGGACCGCGAGATCCGGGAGGTCGCCGTCGCGGTGCTCCGCGCACTCCAGGCGTGCCCCGGGTCCGCCCCGGTGTTCGCCGACTACGAGTTGGTCACCTACCACGACCACCCGGATGCCCCGGTCACGACGATCGCCGTGTCCGACCTCGCCGACGGGGACACCGACCGGTGAGCGCGCGCTGGCCCGACGCGCCCGCCGCCCGCGAGATCGTCGCCCTCACCGCCTGCCAGCAGGCACCGCCGATCACCCGGGACACCGACGGCGTGCTCTACCTCGTGCACCTGGTGCGGGTCGCCGCGAACGGCGGCACCCCCGGCCCGTTCCTGTGCGGTGTCGACCGGTTCGGTCCCGACGCCGGGTCGTGGTCGATCGGCGGCGGCGTGTCCGGGCCCGCGGTCCGGCAGGGCCCGTGCCCGGGGTGCGTGACCCGGTGGCGGCGCGACTACCCCGGGATCACCGAGGTCCGCGGGTCGGTGGGGGCCGCCGAGCTCATGGCCGCACGCGGCTGATGTCGATCACCATCGGGGGGCCGCCTCGCGGCGCCGAGACGGTCCGCCGCGTGGTGGTGCTGCGCGGCACCAGCGCGGCGGACTGGACCCCGACGTTGCCGGGCGCGGCGTGGGTGTTCGGCCGGCCCGACGAGAACGGGTTGCGCAAGAAGGTGCGGGACCGGTCGCTGTGGGCGAACCGCGGCGGCCGGCTCGCGCTGGCCGACTATCTGGCGGCCCGCGCCGATGACCGGGTGATCGTGTGGTTCCGCCTGGACGGCGCCCACCACGTGCACATCTACGACGGCCGGGGACGTCTCGTCGACGACGTCACCGGTGAACCAACCGACGAGGACACGGCCCGCGCGTTGGCCCGCGCGGAGTGGCACCGGCTCCGTGAGGACGCCGCCGCCGAGCCGTGGCGATGGGAGACATGATGACGACCACGACGATCCGCGCGGGTGGGCCCCGCCGGCTGGACGTTCCGGCGCTGGAGTGGCGGACGCCGCCGTGCCCGGCGTGCGGCCAGGACACTGACTGCGACGGCGACACCTACTGGTGCGAGGGCTGCGCCTTGACGTGGGACGGCGGCTACGACTCCCCGGGGCGCCCGGCTGACGAGGACGCCCCGCAGTGCTCGGCGATGATCGCCCCGTTCGTCGACAGCCGTTCCGAGGCGATGCGGCCGCGCTGGTACCGGTGCGTCCTCGACGACGGGCACGAGGACGACACGGGGGCGTCGACGGAGCACTACGGGCTCCGGTCGGATCTCGACCCGTGGGGCCCGGACCATCGGGACGACTACCGGTGGCGGGACGAGGGCATGCCGTACGGCCGACGCCGGGCCATCCCGGTCCCGGCGCAGGGGCCGACGGTGCCGCCGACGCACCCGTACCGGGGCCCGGGTCCGGTGGTGGCGTTGCCGCCGCGGGTGATCTCGCCGGAGGTGTCGCCGGCGTTCTTGTGACGAGGGCCAGCCCGTGACAATCGTCCACCCATAAGGTACTGTCGTATGTGCTGGTCGCCCCCATCGACCAGCAGAAACACCCCTGAACGTCCCGGAGCGACACGGACCCCATGCCGGTCGCCCCGGGGGACCCACACCACCCCAGGAGAGGCCACATGGCCGGCGAAACGATCATCACCGTCGTAGGCAACCTGACCGCGGACCCCGAGCTGCGGTTCACCCCGTCCGGCGCCGCGGTCGCGAACTTCACCGTCGCGTCCACCCCGCGGACCTTCGACCGCCAGTCCGGCGAGTGGAAAGACGGCCAACCGCTGTTCATGCGCTGCACCATCTGGCCGCAGGCCGCCGAGAACGTCGCCGAGTCCCTCGCCCGCGGCACCCGCGTCGTCGTCCAGGGCCGCCTCGAACAACGCACGTTCGAGACCCGCGAGGGCGAGAAGCGCACCGTCGTCGAGATGCAGGTCGACGAGATCGGGCCGTCACTGCGCTACGCCACCGCGAAGGTCAACAAGGTCTCCCGCGGCGGCGGCAACTCCGGAGACTGGAACCAGGGCGGCGGCGGGTACGGCTCGTCCGGCACCGGCCAGGGCGGCGGGTACGGCGGCCAGCAGGGCGGCCAGGACTACGACGACCCGTGGGGGTCAGCCCCGCCCGCCGGGTCCGGCGCGGCACAGGACGACGAACCGCCTTTCTAGGCGCACAGACCGGTGCGGTCGCCCCGCTCGTCGGGGACGGGGCGACCGCACCACCCCGCGAATCTCACCCGCGGTGGCCGGCCCCATCCGGCCGCCCCGGGGTTCCGAACACACCCACCTGACCCCAGGAGCCCAACCGTGGCAACGTCACACCTCGACTACCCGTATCCGCAGGTCGCGCCCGGCACGCTCCGGGACGCGTTCCTGATCGCCACCGCGTTCGAGGACGCCGCCCGCAGCATCGCCGCCGACTTCCCGCTGACAGCACGGATGCTCCGTGCCCGCGCCGCCCACGGTGTCGCCGCGATGCAGGCGGCGACGACATCGGAGGCCCGGCAGCGGGACGCCCGCGGCCGGTGGGTGTCCCGATCCACGAAGGTCGGACCCCGCGTCACCCCGGGGCCCGCACACGTCACCGTGGCGACCGGCCGCGGCCAGACCACCGACCTCGCGCACCGCACGATCTGCGGGAAGACCCTCACCGGCCGCTCGGTCTCGTTCGGCCCACCCGCGACCGGCGCGGACGACTGCCCGCCGACCTGGACGCCGTGCCGCGGATGCCTCCACGCCCTCGACGGCCACCCCGACCCGGCCGTCGAGCTGTTCGACGAGGCCCTCGACCTCACCCCGGCGGGTGCCGCGTGACCGCCGTCGACCTGCCCGTGCTCCCGCCACGGGTTTCCGCCGACGACATCCGGTCGGCGCTGGCGCTGTACCGGTTCGCGATCCTCGACGAGCACCGGCTCCACCGCACCCTCGAGGGGATCCTCGACGACCGCGGTGTCCGATACCAGCGGGAACACTCCCTCCGGGACGCCCGCAACGGGAAGGCTGTCGGCCGGATCGACTTCCTCACCGAGGACGGCATCGGTATCGAGGTCAAGGTCAAGGGCACCCCGGTCGACGTCGCCCGCCAGCTCCGCCGCTACGCCTCGTCCGGTGTGCTGCGGGAGCTGCTGCTGGTGACGACGGTCCGCCGCCACGCCCAGGACATCCCCACGATGGTCGGGAACGTCCCCGTCACGTTCGCGGTGCTCGGGGGCGGGTTCTGATGGCGGCCCCGGCGACCGCGCCGGCCACGGTGGGCACGCTGCGTTGGGAGAAGCCCGGGAACCTCGGCCGTCGCGGCGCGTGGGGGATCTCCGCGGCACCGCACGTGATGATCCGGGTCAAGCGACTGTTCCCGCGGGCGCTGGTGTCCCGCGCTGACGTGGTGTGGCTGACCGACACCCCGGACGTCGCCCGCGACATCGAGTGGCTGTCCGACCGGCACCCCCTGGCGATGACCGACGACGTCCGGGCCCGCCTGGAGCGGCGCGCCGCCGAGCACGTCGCCCGCGGCCACGCCGTCGACTCGATCATGTCCGGGGCGGGTGCGCTCGCACTGGAGCTGGAGCCGTCCCGGAAGCTGCGCGACTACCAGGGCCAGGCGGTGCAGCTGCTCCGCGAGACCGGCCGGATGATCCTCGCCGACGACCTCGGCCTGGGGAAGACGACCACCGCCCTCGGGATCCTCGGTGACCCGGACGCCATGCCGCTGCTGGTGGTGTGCCCGCCGCACCTCCAACGGCAGTGGCTCCGCGAGCTCGGCGAGGTGTGGCCGCTGCTGCGCGGGCACATCGTCACGAAGGGGTCGCCGTACAACATGGCCGCGGCCCGCGGGATGGGCGGCCTCCCGCCGGACGTCGTGATCATGTCGTACTCGAAGCTCGCCGGCTGGGTCGACGAGCTCGCCGGCCAGTTCCCCACCGTCGTGTTCGACGAAGCCCACGACCTCCGCACCGGCGACACCACCAACAAGGGCGCGGCCGCCGCCCGGATCGCGGACGGCGCCCGCACGGTGCTCGGGCTGACCGCGACCCCGGTGACGAACTACGGCGACGAGGTCCACAACCTGTACTCGATCATCCACCCGGACGTCCTCGGGTCCCGCGCCGAGTTTCTCCGCGAGTGGGGCGGCGGGCAGGTCGGGAACCACACGAAGGTCGCCGACCCGGCCGCGTTGGGCTCCTACCTGCGGGAACAGGGGGTGTTCCTGCGGCGGACCCGCGCCGACGTCGGCCGGGAGCTGCCGAAGGCGTTGCCGATCTACCACGAGATCGACGCCGACACCGCCGCTCTCGCGGAGGTCACCGCGGACGTGCAGGCGATGGCCCGCCTGATCCTCGACAAGACCCAGGACCGCGACGCCCGGTTCCTCGCCGCGGGCGAGCTGGACCTGCGGATGCGGCAGGCGACCGGTGTCGCGAAGGCCCCCTATGTGGCGCAGCTCGCCGACCTGGTGTTGCAGTCGGAGGACCGGATCGTGCTGTGGGGTTGGCACCGCGCCGTGTACGACATCTGGCTCGACCGGCTGGCCGACTACCGGCCGGTGATGTTCACCGGGTCCGAGTCCGACCGGCAGAAGACCGACGCGGTCCGCGAGTTCATGTCCGGGGCGTCCCGCGTGCTGATCATGTCGCTGCGGTCGGGCGCCGGCCTGGACGGGCTCCAGCAGGTGTGCTCGACCGGGATCTTCGGGGAGCTGGACTGGTCCCCGGCGATCATGGATCAGTGCATCGGCCGCCTGAACCGTGACGGCCAACGGTCCATCGTCAACGCCTACTTCCCGGTGTCCGACCACGGTTCCGACCCGGTGATGTCCGGTGTCCTCCAGCTCAAGTCCGGGCAGGCGAAACCGCTGCTCGACCCGGACGCCCCCCTCGCCGAGCCGACACAGGCCGAGGCGATGTCCCGCGTGGAGCTCCTCGCCCGCGGTGTTCTCAACCCGTCCGCTGCCCGTCAGGAGAACGCAGCATGACCATCACCACGCTCCCCACTGGCCGCCACCGCGAGCTCACCTACCGCGAGATCGAGGTCCTCGCCCAGGCGGGCGCCGGCTACACGAACGCCGCGATCGGGCGGCGCATGCACCTGTCGGAGGACACGATCAAGACGCACCTGCGGAAGGCGCGGGCGAAGCTGGACGCCCACGACCGCACCCAGGCCGTCGTGCAGGCGATCGCCAGCGGCGTGCTGGTGCTGCTCCCGACCGGGGAGGTCGCGTCGTGCATCGGGGGGTGCGCCCCGACCGATCACACGGCGCACTGCCTGGCCCGGTTCCGGGGGGCCGCCCCGGTGACGGCGGCGGGTCGGGTGTCGGCGTGACCGCCGCGGGACAGCCGGTGAAGACGACCCGGCTCACGCCGGACTGGGTGGAGGTGGAGCGGCTGCTGTCGGGTCGGTTCACCGCGGCGCAGGTGCATCCGTCGGCGGTGCGGGCGGCGTGCCGGCAGCTGACCCGGCAGGGGATGACGGCGACCGCGATCGCGGCCCGGTTGGGGACGTCGACGCGGACGGTCGTGCGGAACCGCACCCGGGACCGCGTCGAGGGGGTGGCGGGGTGACCGGCACCCGGGCGCCGTCTCGGTGGTCCGTGGTGGTCGACGGCGACCCCGTCCCGCAGGGCTCGAAGAACGCTGTCGCGGCCGGCCGGGTCGTGGAGGTGTCGGCGGCCCGGTTGAAGCCGTGGCGGGACGCGATCGCGTGGCGGGCGACGCAGGCGCGGAACGCCGCGGGTGTGTGGCGTCCGGCGTCCGGGCCGGTGGAGCTGGGTGTGGTGTTCCGGTTGCGGTGTGGCCGGGGCGGGGTTCCGGGTGCGGCGGCGACGGTCACCCCGGACGTGGACAAGCTGCTGCGGGCGGTGCTGGACGCGTTGTCGGGGGTGGCGTACGCGGATGACCGGCAGGTCGCCGATGTGCGTGCGGTGAAGCGGTGGGCGGCGGCGGGGGAGCGGCCGGGGGTGGAGATCGCGGTGGGGTTCGGGGTGTGACTCCACACCCCCGATCATGTACCGTATAGATGTGCGTCGGGGCGGGCCCCACCCCACCCCGACCACCCCCGACACCCCAGGAGCACGAACCGTGAACACCACCCCGCGTAAGACACTCCACGCGCACCGACCCGGCCGGCCAGCATGACCCCGCCGCGGACGATCCGCCGCCGATGCCCCTGCGGCGCACACCTCACCGTGTCGACACACCCCGACGACCGGCTCGCCGACGCCTGCGCCGCCCTGTTCGACACCGACCACACCACCTGCCGGGACGGCGACCCCCTCCGCCTGCGACTCGCCGCCGAGGGCGACATCCCCGACCCGCTGTTCGAGCTGGAGACCACATGACCCGCCTCACCGTGTACGCCGGCCACCTGTGCAGCGTCGTCGACGCACACACCTGCGGCGCCGGCGGCGACATGGGCCACGAACCGCAGTGCGGCCTCGATCCGATCGCCACCGTCGAGGAGGTCCGCACCGCCCTCGCCGCCTCCGACGTCACGACGAACCCGGACGGCGAGCACGACGCCGTCCCGGCTGCCGCTCCCACGGACGGGCAGGCTGACGGCCCGGAGTACGCGATCATCGAGACGAACCGCGGCGGCGGTGTCGAGTACCCGGTCGCGGAGCGGAACACGAACGGCCCGACGGGGTGGATGATCGGCGGCGAGTTCGTCCCGGACGTCGCGGTGACGCACGTCGAGCCGGTGACCGTGCTGCGCGCGTCCGCGGCCCCGGCCGACGACACCGCCGCACCGGACGGCTTCCCTGCGCTTGCCCGCAAGCTGGCTGACCTGAGCGTCGAGTGCACGTTCTGGGCCTGCCCCGGGCCGGACACCGAGCCGGAGGACATGGTCACCTGCCGAACCTGCTGGCTGATCTGGGAGGCCCGCCAGCTGTTCGCCGCTGCCCGCCCGGCCCGGGACGGGGGCGAGCCTAAGTGAGCGCCCCGACGATGGCGGTGTTCTCCTGCGGCGCCGGTGTGCAGTCGACCGCGAT
>NZ_JBFAON010000024.1:0-78945 GCF_040659795.1 Pseudonocardia sp. NPDC049635 | reverse complement strand
TCGGCGGCCGGTGCGGAGCGGGCGGCGGCGGCCCGTGCGGCGGCGGCGAGCGGCGCCGCTCGCGGCGGATCGAGCAGCGCGGCGATCTCCAGCGCGACCTGCACCCGGCGGGCGAGCGCCGCGGCGAGCCCGGCCCGGGCCGCGTCCACCCTGGCGTGCAGCCGGTGCAGCCTGCGCACCCGTGTCAGGCACCACACGGTGAGTGCCGCCACCACGAGCAGCAACAGCGCGACCGGCACGAGCACGACCGCCGCCGTCACGCCGCACCACCGGTGGCAGCGCGCGGGGCCGCCGCGATCGCGGCACGGTAGACCCGGACCAGCTCGGACGCGACGACCGGCCAGTCGTAGCGCGAGGCCCTGTCCCGCCCGGCGGCGACGAGCGCGGCCCGGGCAGCCGGGTCGTCGAGCAGTCCGCTCAACGCGGCGGCCAGCGCGGCCGGGTCACCGGCCCGGAACAGCCGGCCGGCCCCGCCGGCGAGCACCGCGCGGAAGGACTCGATGTCAGCGGCCAGTACCGGCGCGCCGGCCGCCATCGCCTCGGTCAGCACCATCCCGAAGCTCTCACCGCCCCGGTGCGGCGCGCAGTACACGTCCATCGCGCGCAGCGCCGCCGCCTTGGTCGGTTCGTCGACCGCGCCGAGCAGGTCGATCCGCCCGGTGAGCTCCGGTCCCGCCGCCCGCCGCAGGGCGGCGCCGTCACCCCGCCCGACGACGAGCAGCCGCAGGTCCGGGTAGTGCGGCAGCAGGCCGCGCAGCGCGTCGAGCAGCAACGGCATGCCCTTGCGCGGCTCGTCGAAGCGGCCGACGAACCCGATCCGGGTGCCGCGCGGCAGCCCGGGGACGAGCTCGTCGAGCGTGGGGCCGCCGGCGAACCGGGCGACGTCGACGCCGTTGGGGATCTCGATCGCGTCACCGCCGAGGTGCTCGACCTGGACCCGGCGGGCGGTCGCCGACACCGCGACCCGGGCCGTCACCTTCTCCATCAGCGGCCGGATCATCCCGCCGAAGGCGGAGAGCGCCCGGGACCGCTCGGTGGAGGTGTGGAAGGTCGCCACGATCGGGCCGCCCGCGGCGAGCAGCGCCAGCGCGGAGACGCTGACGGTGGTGGGTTCGTGCAGGTGCAGCACGTCGAAGTCGTGGCAGGCCAGCCACCGTCGTACCCGGTGGTAGGTGAACGGCCCGAAGCTCACCCGGGCGACCGAGCCGTTGTAGGGGACACCGACCGCGCGGCCGAGCGGGGTGACGAACTCCGATGCCTGCCCCACCCCCGGTGCCAGCACCTCGACCCGGTGGCCGAGCGCCCGCAGCGTCGCGGCCAGGTCGAGCACATGATTCTGCACCCCGCCCGGGACGTCCAGCGCGTACGGGCAGACGATGCCGATCCGCAGTCCGCCGGTCATCGCGGCGCCCCGATCGGCTGCAGCATGTGCCAGTCCTCGGGACGTTCGGCGATCAGCTCGCCGAACGCGTCGGCGAGGACCTGCACGGCCTTCGCATCGGAGCGACGGGACCGCTCCTCGGGGACCGGGATCTCCGCGCCGACCCGCACCCCCCAGGCGTCGCCGACGAACACCGGGTACGCCGGGTACAGGGCGGCGCCCGTGCTGCGGGCCAGCCGGGCCGGTCCGGCCGGGAGCCGCGCGGGCGCACCGAGGAACGACACGTCGATCCCGCGCCCGGACAGGTCCCGGTCGGCGATCAGGCACACCACCCCGCCCTCGCGCAGCCGCGCGGTGAGCGCCCGGTGCGCCGTACGCGGGTCGTCGGCGGTGAGGACCTCGAAGCCCAGTGCACGCCGGTAGGCCAGGAAACGGCGGAACAACGACTCCGGGCGCAACCGCTGCACCACGGTGGTGAGCACCGGGTCGAGCCCGCGGTGGGCCAGCTCGCGGACCAGGTAGACGCCGGCGACGTCCCAGTTCCCGGCGTGCGGCAGCGCGTACAGCACGCCGCGCCCGCGGGCCAGCGGCTCCAGCGACGCCGCGACTCCGTGCGCGTGCGGGTGCATCGCGGCGTGCAGCACGTCCGGGTCGAGCGAGGGCAGCGCGAACGCCTCCCTCCAGTAGCGGGCGTAGCTGCGCATCGCGCGCGCGACGAGCCGGTCCAGCTCGTCCGGAGCCGCGTCCGGCCGGACCCGGGCCAGGTTGGCGCGCAACCGGCGCACCCCTGGGCCGTTGCGGCGGGTGGCGAGATCGGCTCCCGCGTCGAACACCCGCCTGACCACACCCGCCGGCAGCCTCCCGACGAGCGCCCAGCCGGCGCCGTAACCCGCTCCCGCGACCGCCTCCGCGAGGCGGCCGGGTAGATCAGGCACGGGGCACCCCACGGGCGCTCCGCCGTACCGCCAGGATCCGCTGGCCCAGGGTCACCACCGTCCCCGCGGCCAGCACCAGCAGCGCGACGGTCAGCGCGTAGGGCACCCCCAGACCGGAGAGGAACGCGCCGAGCAGACCCAGGATCAACCGTTCCGCCCGTTCGACGAACCCGCCCTCCGCGGTCAGCCCGACCGACTCGGCGCGTGCCTTCACATACGACACGATCTGGCCGCCGACCAGGCAGACCAGCGCGGCCGCACCGGCCACCGGCTCCGCCCCGCCGGTCAACGCCCACCAGGCGAGCGCGCCGAACAGTGCGCCGTCGACCATCCGGTCGCAGGTGGAGTCGAGTACCGCGCCGAACCGGGTGCCGCCGCCGAGTGCCCGGGCCATCGCACCGTCGATCAGGTCGGTGAGCACGAACAGCGTCACCAGGACGGCCCCGAGCACCAGCCAGCCGGCGGGCACGAACACGACCGAGCACACGATCGCGCCGACGGTGCCCGCCACCGTCACCGTGTCGGGGCTGACACCGCGCTCGACGAGGCGCCGGCCGACCGGGTCGGTGAGCCGGTTGACGTGCCCGCGGGCGAACATGTTCAGCATCGTGCGCCGTGCGCTCCAAGTTCTCGAACGGGACGACTCCAGCCTAGTCCGGCTGCGGGTCCGCCCGCCGCGGGCTCACCCACGCGGCGGCGAGCTGGTCCCGGGTCTCCGCCAGGAGCTGCGGGATGACCTTGGTCTGCCCGACCACGGCTATGAAGTTCGCGTCGCCTCCCCACCGCGGGACGATGTGCTGGTGCAGGTGGTCGGCCAGCGAGCCGCCGGCGAGATGACCGAGGTTCAGGCCGACGTTGAACGCGTGCGGGGCGGCGACCTTCTTCATCGTCACGACGGCCTGCCGGGTGAAGTCCATCAGCTCGGCGGACTCCGAGTCGGTCAGCTCCTCGAGGTCACCGACGTGCCGGTAGGGCAGCACCATGAGGTGACCGGGGTTGTACGGGTGCAGGTTGAGCAGCGCGAACACCTCGTCGCCGCGGGCGACGACGAGATTGTCCGCATCGGGGTCCGCGGACTCCTCCAGGGACTCCCCGCGGGCGATCCGGCAGAACGGGCAGCCGGTGTCCGTGGTGCCCTTGATGTACGCCAGCCGGTGCGGCGTCCACAGCCGGGCGAAACCGTCGGGCGTCCCGACACCCTCCTGCGGGACCCACTCCTGCTCCATGGGCCGATCCTAGGCTCCGGCCCCGAAGCTCTCCGCGGTCGGCGAGACGTTGCTGCGCGACGCGATCCAGGCCGCGATCCGCTCGACGGCCTCGTCGACGGGCACGCCGTTGTGCTGCGAGCCGTCGCGGAAGCGGAAGCTGACCGCGCCGGACTCCACGTCCCGGGCGCCCGCGAGCAGCAGGAACGGCACCTTCGCCATGGTGTGCGTGCGGATCTTCTTCTGCATCCGGTCGTCACCGGCGTCGACGTCGATCCGGATCCCCTTGCGCCGCAGCCGGGTGGCGATCTCGCGGACGTAGTCGCCCTGGTCGTCGGTGACCGGGATGCCGACCACCTGCACCGGCGCCAGCCAGGCCGGGAACGCTCCGGCGTAGTGCTCGGTCAGCACCCCGAAGAACCGCTCGATCGACCCGAACAGCGCGCGGTGGATCATCACCGGGCGCTGCCGTGAGCCGTCCGGCGCGGTGTACTCGAGCTCGAAGCGGTCCGGGAGCATGAGGTCGACCTGGATGGTCGACATCTGCCAGTAGCGACCGATCGCGTCGCGCGCCTGGACCGAGATCTTCGGTGCGTAGAACGCGGCGCCGCCCGGGTCGTCGCGCAGCTCCAGCCCGAAGCTCTCGGCGGCGGTGCGCAGCGCCTCGGTCGCCTCGGCCCACGACGCGTCGTCACCGATGGACTTCTCCGGGTTGCGGGTGGAGAGCTCCAGGTAGAAGTCGTCGAGACCGTAGTCACGCAGCAGGTCCAGCACGAACCGGAGCAGGCTGCGGATCTCCTCGCCCATCTGCTCGCGGGTGCAGTAGATGTGCGCGTCGTCCTGGGTGAAACCGCGGGCCCGGGTGAGGCCGTGCACGACGCCGGACTTCTCGTACCGGTAGACGGTGCCGAACTCGAACAGCCGCAGCGGCAGCTCGCGGTAGGAGCGCCCGCGCGAGCGGAAGATCAGGTTGTGCATCGGGCAGTTCATCGGCTTGAGGTAGTAGTCGACGGCGGGCCGCTTCAGCTCGCCGTCGGCGGTGTACTCCGCGTCGAGCTGCATGGGCGGGTACATGCCCTCGGCGTACCACTGCAGGTGCCCGGACAGCTCGAACAGCTGACCCTTGGTGGCGTGCGGGGAGTAGACGAACTCGTAACCCGCCTCGGCGTGCCGCTCGCGCGAGAGGTCCTCCAGCTCCTTGCGGACGATGCCGCCCTTCGGGTGGAACACGGCGAGCCCGGAGCCGATCTCGTCCGGGAAGCTGAACAGGTCCAGCTCGGTGCCGAGCCTGCGGTGGTCGCGGCGCTCGGCCTCGGCGATCCGCTCCAGGTAGGCGTCGAGGGCCTCCTGCGACTCCCAGGCGGTGCCGTAGATCCGCTGCAGCTGGGCGTTGCGCTGGTCGCCGCGCCAGTACGCCGCGGCGCTCCGGGTCAGGGTGAAGGCCGGGATGAACTTCGTGGTCGGCAGGTGCGGGCCGCGGCACAGGTCGGACCAGACGGTCTCACCGGTGTGCGCGTGCACGTTGTCGTAGATCGTCAGCTCGCCGGAGCCGTCGACCTCCATGACCTCGGCGTCGCTGTTGCCCTTGAGATCGACCAGCTCCAGCTTGTACGGCTCGCCGGCCAGCTCGGCGCGGGCCTCCTCCCGGCTCTCGAACCGGCGCCGGGAGAACCGCTGCCCGGATTTGATGATCTTCTTCATCGCCGACTCGATCTTCTTCAGATCCTCGGGGGTGAAGGGCTCCGCGACGTCGAAGTCGTAGTAGAAGCCGTCGGTGATCGGCGGCCCGATACCCAGCTTCGCCTTCGGGAACAGCTGCTGGACGGCCTGCGCCAGCACGTGCGCCGCCGAGTGCCGGATGACGCTGCGGCCCTCCTCGGTGTTCGCAGCGACCGCGACCACGTCGGTGTCGACATCGGGGGCCCAGGCCAGGTCACGCAGGTTCCCGTCGGGGTCCCGGACGACGACGACCGCCTCCGGGCCGCTGGTCGGCAGTCCGCCCTCCCGGACGCGCGCGCCGGCGGTCGTCCCGGCCGGCACCCGGATCGGGGCGGACGCGGGCGGGGCGGGCGGTGCGGACACGGGACGGCCTCCAGGGCTCTCACGGTTGACGGGGTCTCCCGCTGCGGGATCGCGGGAGCGCGCATCCGCTGCGGGATCGCCCGTCGATGCTATCGCTGGGCACCGACGAGCCGTCCGGCCGCACCCGGCCGGCCCCTACCCGGCGTCCGCCACGTCCACCTGGACCCCGAGCCGGACCAGCTCGGCGACCTGCTCCTCACCGACACCGGCGTCGATGACGACGGCGGCGAACCCGCTGAGCGGCGCCAGCCGGTGCAGCGCCGTGCGCGCCAGCTTGGTGTGGTCGATCAGCAGGTAGCTGCGGGTCGCCACGGCCAGCATCTCGCGCTTCACCGCGACGATGTGGTCCTCCTGGTGGAACGCGCACCCCTCACGGGCGGCCGAGGTGCTGACGAATGCGGCGTCGAAGCGCATCGCGTGCAGTGACTCGACGCAGGCCGCTCCGAGGAAGGAGTCGTGCTGGGCGTCGTAGTGGCCCGACAGGGCCACCACGTCGATGCCCGGGACCCGGGTCAGCTCGACCAGCCCGTGCAGGAAGTTGGTCGCCACCGTCAGCGGTGCGAGCACACCGAGGTGGGGCAGCATCTGGGCGACCGTGGTGGAGTCGTCGAGCAGGACCGACATCCCCGGTTCGAGGTACCGGCAGGCGCGGGCGCCGATCTGCTGCTTGGCCTCCACGTTGGTCTTCGACCGGTAGGCGACGTTCGACTCGAACACCCCGGTGGGTTGGGCGGTCGCGACCCCGCGCGACTTGCGGAGGACGCCCTGACGCTGCAGCTCGTCGAGATCGCGGTGCACGGTCATCAGCGAGACACCGAACGCCTCGGCGAGCTCCTGGGCACCGACGCTGCCCCGGCCGATCACCAGGTCGGTGATCAGGGCCTGCCGCTCACCGGGCCCGGAGGGCCGGTAGCCCGGGCCGGGCGCGGGGCCTGCCGGGTCGTGGGCCATCACGGGCGTCCTCCCCTCGGAGAGCCTGTCGTCGGGACCGGACGGTACCGCGCGGCCGACAGCGGGAGCCGCGAGATGCACACCGATGGCCACCAGATAACACCATCTTCCGTGACAATCTCAAGTTGACTTGCGATTTTCACACTCGCTAGTGTTCGTTTGTGAACGGCGACACAGTAGCCGCGGGGAGGCCGGGGGGACGGGCAATGGGTCGGCCGGCCCGGTGGCGGTCTGTGTGGACGCCGGGACCACGGTGGTCAAGGCCGTGGTGTTCGACGCGCAGGGGCGGGAGCTCGCGGTGCAGCGCCGCGCCACCGTCGTCGACCGGCCCCTCCCGGACCGGGCCGAGCAGGACATGGACGAGGTCTGGGAAGCCGTCGTCCATACGGTCGCCACCACGGTCGCCCGGGTGGGCAGGCCGGTTCGGCTGATCGCGGTGACCGCTCAGGGCGACGGCGTGTGGCTCGTCGACGCGGCCGGCCGCCCGGTCCGACCCGCGGTGCTGTGGAACGACGGCCGGGCCGCCCAGCTGCTCGACCACTGGCGGACCACCGGTCTGCTCGACGAGGTCCGCGCGCTCACCGGCTCCCAGCAGTCCGCCGGAATGGCGCCGCCGCTGCTGTGTGCGCTCGCCCGCGAGGAACCGGGATCGCTACGGGCGGCGGCGTGCACGGTCACCTGCGGCGGCTGGCTCCTGTTCAACCTGACGGGCCGGC
This sequence comes from Pseudonocardia sp. NPDC049635, assembly GCF_040659795.1. Classification (NCBI taxonomy): domain Bacteria; kingdom Bacillati; phylum Actinomycetota; class Actinomycetes; order Pseudonocardiales; family Pseudonocardiaceae; genus Pseudonocardia; species Pseudonocardia sp. NPDC049635. The sequence continues at coordinate 71,675 of NZ_JBFAON010000024.1, read as the reverse complement.
TCGCGGTCGACCCGTCGGAGGTCTCGGCGTCGTGGCTCGACATCCGGTCGGGCCACTACTGCGAGGAGCTCGTGGGGCTCTACGGGCTGGAGCCCCACCGCGGGCTGCTGCCCCCGCTGCTGGAGGGAGCCGACCGGGTGCGCCCGCTCACCGCGTCCGCCGGGGCCCGCCTCGGCGTGCCCGCCGGGACTCCGGTGCTGCTCGCGCCCTACGACATCGTCGCGACCGCCGCCGGCAGCGGTACGACACGGCCGGGCCAGGCGGTCAGCGTGCTCGGCACGACGCTGTGCACCGAGGTGGTCACCGCCGGGCTCGACCTGACCGGCCCTCCGCACGGACTCACCCTGGCCCCGGCCCGCCCGGGCGCTACCTGCGGGCGTTCCCGACGCTGGCCGGGTGCGAGGTCGTCGACTGGCTGGCCGGGCTGTTGGGTCTGTCCGGAGCGGCCGAGGTGTCGCAGCTGGCCGCGCGATCCACCCCCGGCGCCGACGGGCTCCGGCTGCTCCCCTACCTGGCGCCCTCCGGGGAGCGCGCTCCGTTCCTGGACGTCTCGGCCACCGGTGTGCTGACCGGTCTCACCTTCGGGCACGGCCGGCCCCAGATCGCCAGGGCGGTTCTGGAGGGCCTGGCCTACGTGATCCGCCACTGCCTCGACACGGCACCGGGCGAGCCCGGTGAGCTGCGGTTGTGCGGCGGCGGCGCGTCGGGTGCGGTCTGGTGTCAGATCATCGCCGACGTCTGCGGGATCGACACCGTCCGCACCGCCGACGCCGAGACCGGCGCCAAGGGGGCGTTGATCGCTGCGGCGACCGTCCTCGGCGAGTACCCCGATCCCGACGTCGCGGCCGCCGCGCTGGTCGTCGAGCGCGACCGGTTCGTCCCGGACACGGGCGTGCACGACCGGTACGTCGCCGAGTACGCGGAGTTCCATGCGACCCGCGAGCTGGTGGCGCACCGATGGGACCGGTGGGTCCGGCCCGACGGGCGGTGCTCCGGTGGCTGAACGGGCTCGCGGCCGGGTCTGGGTGGGGATCGACCTGGGCACGCAGAGCGTGCGGGCCCTCTCGGTCGACGACGTGGGCACCCAGCTCGCCCGGGCCGCGCGGCCGCTGACCAGCCGCCGCGGCGACTCGCACCACGAGCAGGACCCGGCCCGGTGGTGGGCCGCGACGGCCGACGCCCTCGCCGAGATGTCCGCCGGGCTCGCCCCCGCCGATCGGGCCGCGATCGGTGCGGTGGCGGTCGCCGGCACCTCGGGCACGGTCCTGCTGACCGGCCGCGACGGCACACCGTGCACCCCCGGCCTGATGTACGACGACGCACGCGCCGCGGCGCTCGTGCCCGAAGCAGCCGAGGCCGGTGCGGAACTCTGGTCCCGGCTCGGCCACCGCATGCAGCCGAGCTGGGCCCTGCCGAAGCTGCTGTGGTGGCGGGACCAGGGCCTGCTGACCCCGGGAGTCCGCCTGGCCCATCAGCCGGACGTCGTCACCGCCCGGCTGGCCGGCGGGCCGGTGGCCACCGACACCAGCCACGCCCTCAAGAGCGGTTTCGACCAGCTCGCCGGGCGGTGGCCCGAGCAGATCATGGCCGACCTCGGCATCGACCCCGAGATGCTGCCACCGGTCGTACGGTCGGGGACCGTCCTCGGAACGGTGTGTCCGGCGGCGGCCGCGCGCACCGGGCTGCCGGCGGGCACCCCGGTCGTCGCCGGGATGACCGACGGCTGCGCGGCACAGCTCGGCGCCGGGACCCTCACCCGCGGTGCCTGGAACTGCGTGCTGGGGACGACGCTGGCCGTCAAGGGCGTCAGCCGGCAGCTGCTCGGCGATCCGACCGGTGCGGTCTACTCCCACCGCGCACCCCACGACGACGACGGGCCGCTGTGGTTCCCGGGCGGAGCGTCGAACACCGGCGCCGGGGTGGTCACCGCCCTGTTCCCCGGCCGCGACCTGGGCCGGCTCACCGCACAGGCGGCCACCCGCACCGAGGTCCCGCTCTGCTACCCCCTGGCCGGGCGCGGCGAACGGTTCCCGTTCGTCGCTCCGGAGGCCCGCGGGTTCGGGATCCCCCCGAGCGGCGACGAGGCCACGGTGTTCGCGGCGGTGTGCCACGGTGTCGCCCACGTCGAACGGCTCTGCTTCGACCTGCTGGACCAGATCGGTGCCGAGGTCGGCACCCCGATCACCCTCACCGGCGGGGCATCGGCGAACCGGTGGTGGAACCAGCTGCGGTGCGACCTGCTCGGCACTCCCGTCACCGTGCCCCGCAACGCCGAACCGGCCGCCGGGATGGCGGTGCTCGCCGCCGGCGCCAGCGGTACCGGTCTGGTCGGGGCCGCACGGCTGATGGTGCACACCGACCGGGTCCTGCACCCCGATCCCCGACGTCACGCAGATCTGGCGGAGGCGCACGTCCGGTTCGTCACCGAGCTCCGCGAGCGGGGATGGATCGATCAGGACCTGGCCGCCCACGCGACCACCCGAACCGAGAGGATGGTCGATGGCCGACCGGGTACCCGCGCTCCTCGCGGGTGATCACTTCGTCCTGAACCGGCTGCTGGCGACCGATCTCGCCTTCGGCGGCGCGGCCTGGGACCTGCGCGAGATCGAGCTCGCGTGGCCGCACGTCCCGTTCGGCCCGGTGGCAGAGGTCGACGAGGCCTCCGGCACCGAGGACGAGATGATCGAGGCTCTGCAGGGCGTCCGTGCCTGCATCACCCAGATGGCCCCGCTGACCGCCCGGATCCTCGGCGAATGCCCGGATCTGGAGTTCTTCGCGGTCTCCCGCGGCGGGCCGGTGAACGTCAACCTCGCCGCGGCGACCGCGCACGGTGTGACCGTCACCTTCGCCCCGGGACGCAACGCCACGGCGACCGCCGAGTACACGGTCGGGTTGATGCTCGCCGCGATGCGGCGCATCGCGCGCAGCGACGCCGAGGTCCGCACCGGACGCTGGCCCAGCTCGCTCTACGCCTACACCGAGGCGGGTCTGGAGCTCGCCGGCAGCACCGTCGGGTTGATCGGTGCCGGTTCGGTGGGCAGAAGGGTCGCGCACGCGCTGCTCGGCATGGGAGCCGAGGTACTGGTGCACGATCCGTACGCGTGCCCCTCCGGCATCCCCTCCGGCACCCGGCGCGTCGGGCTGGACGTGCTGCTCGATGCGTCGGCGGTGGTCTCGTTGCACGCGAGGCTCACCGACGAGACACGGGGGCTTCTCGACGCCCGCCGGCTCGCGGCCATGCGCCCGGGTTCGGTGCTGGTCAACACCGCCCGCGGCGCGCTCGTCGACCACGGTGCACTCGCCGACGCGCTGCACAGCGGCCATCTGTACGCGGCCGGGCTCGACGTGGTCGACCTGGAACCCCTGCCGGCCGACCACCCGCTGCGCACAGCACCGAACGTGGTCCTGACCCCGCACCTCGCCGGGGCGAGCCGGGCCGTGGCCGAGCGGGCCAGCCGCATCGTGACCAGCGAGGCCACCCGCTGGCAGCGTGGCGAACCGTTGCTCCACTGCGCCAATCCCGCCGTCGGCACGGCCGCGCCGTGAGTACTCATCTGCTGCTCACCCGGCACGCCGAGACGGAGTGGCACGCCGAGAACAGGTACGCGGGCGGTGACAGCGACATCGACCTCACCCCGAACGGACGTGTCCAGGCCGAGCGGCTGGCCGGGCTCGACCGGATCAGGCCGGTGCATGCCGTCGTCTGCTCACCGGTGCGACGCGCCGTGGAGACCGCGACGCCGGCCGCCCGCCACTGGGGGCTCGAGATCGAGATCGAGGTGGGCCTGCGGGAGGTCTCGTTCGGCAGCGCCGAGGGTCACCGGCTGGCCGAGCTCGAACCGGCGGTCGCCGAGGCGTTCCGCAGCGATCCGGTGGCGCACCCGTTCCCCGGTGCCGAGGACCCGCACGCGGCCGCCGCCCGTGGCGCGGCGACCCTCGACGCCGTCGCACGCAGGCACCCGGAGCGCACGGTGCTCGTCGTCGCCCACAACACCGTGCTGCGCCTGATCCTGTGCACCGTCCTCGGGCTCCCCCTCGCCCGGTACCGCACGCTGTTCCCCCGGCTCGACAACGTCGCACTCTGCGAGGTCGTGCTGCGACCGGGCCAGCCGGGCCCGGCATCGCTACTGGGCCTCAACATCCCGCTCCCCCCGCTCTTCACCAGCGCTTCCCCGACCGCCAGCGCGGCGTCCACCCCGAGGAGACACCCATGACGCTTCCACCCCGGCACCGAGCGGTCCGCAGGATCGCCGCCGCCGTCGTCACCACCGTCGGCATCACCGCGCTCGCCGCGTGCGCCGACGTCTCCGGCGCGGGGTCCGCCGCGAGCAGCGACCCGCAGCAGGCCACGATCGCCTTCCTGATGCCCGATCTGGCGTCCACCCGCTACGAGCTCGCGGATCGGCCGAAGTTCGAGGCCCGGGTCGCCGCACAGTGCCCGGGTTGCGAGGTCCTGTACGCCAACGCCGACTCCGACGCGGCCCAGCAGCAACAGCAGGCGAACTCCGCGCTGGCCCAGGGGGTCGACGCGATGGTGCTCGATCCGGTGGACAGCACGGCGGCCGCCGGGATCGTCGAGGCCGCCCGCGCCCAGAGCGTGCCGGTGATCGCCTACGACCGGCCCATCCCCTCGGGTGCGGACTACTACGTGTCCTTCGACAACGAGGAGATCGGCCGGTTGATCGGCCAGTCACTGGTCGACAAACTCGCGGCGGACGGTGCGCAGGGCGGGATCCTGCAGATCAACGGTTCCCCGACCGACGCCGCGGCGGGCCTGATCAAGAAGGGCATCCACACCGCGGTCGACGCCAGCGGCCGGGAACTGCTCGCCGAGTTCGACACCCCGGACTGGGAACCGGCCAGGGCCCAGGACTGGACGAGCGGCCAGATCACCCGCTTCGGCGACCGCATCGCCGGTGTGGCGGCCGCCAACGACGGCACCGGTGGGGGCGCGATCGCCGCGTTCAAGGCGGCCGCGGTGGACCCGCTGCCCGCGGTCACCGGCAACGACGCAGAGGTGGCCGCGGCTCAGCGCATCCTCACCGGCGACCAGTACAACACCGTCTCCAAGCCGATCACGACGGTCGCCGAGGCCGCCGCGGACGTGGCCCTCGGATTCGTCAACGGCCGGCCCCCCGCCGGTTCCACGACGTTGTTCGACACGCCGACCGACCTGTTCACCCCGACTGTGGTGACCGCCGAGAACCTGCGTGAGGTGCTGGTCGAGACCGGTGAGATCGAGGTGGGTGCGCTCTGCGCCGGCGAGTACGCCGCCCCCTGCCAGGCCGCGGGCATCCGATGAGCACCACCCTTTCGCTGCGCGGCGTGAGCAAGACCTTCGGCGCGGTCGCCGCGCTCACCGACGTCGACCTCGATGTGTCACCCGGTGAGGTCGTGGCCGTGGTCGGTGACAACGGCGCCGGGAAGTCGACGCTGGTCAAGGTGCTGTCCGGGGTGCACCGCGCGAGCGCCGGCACCATCGCGTTCGGTGGCGAACCGGTCGAGATCGGCACCCCGGCGGTTGCCCAGGCCCTCGGCATCGCCACCGTGTTCCAGGACCTCGCACTCTGCGAGAACCTCGACGTCGTCGCCAACCTGTTCCTGGGCCGTGAGGTGCGGCGCGGGCGGCTCGACGAGGTGGCGATGGAGGTCCGATCGTGGGAGCTGCTGCGGCAGCTCTCGGCGCGGATCCCCACCGTGCGGATCCCGATCGCGTCGCTGTCCGGTGGTCAGCGACAGACCGTGGCGATCGCCCGGTCGCTGCTGGGCGACCCGCGGATCGTCGTCCTCGACGAGCCGACCGCCGCTCTGGGTGTCGCCCAGACCGCCGAGGTGCTCAACCTCATCGAACGGCTCCGCGAACGCGGGCTGGGCGTCATCATGATCAGCCACAACATGGACGACGTGCGCGCCGTCGCCGACCGGATCGCCGTGCTCCGGCTCGGTCGCAACAACGGTGTCTTCCCCGCCGCCACCGTCTCGACCGAGGAGCTCGTCGCCGCGATCACGGGCGCCTCGGACAACGCGGTCAGCCGGCGCCATGACGCGAGGAGCGTGGTCCGATGACCGGCGTCCGGCCAACCGTGACCCCCGGACCGCCGCCCGCGATCGACCGCCGGGACGAGCGCCTGCGCGCCGGCACCGGTCTGCGCGGGGCGCTGAGCACGGCGGTCGACCGGCTCCGGTCCGGTGACCTGGGGGTGCTCCCGGTCGTCGCCGGCCTCGTCGTGATCTGGACCGTGTTCCAGATCCTCAACCCGGTCTTCCTCTCCCCGGCCAACCTGGTCAACCTCACGATGGAGTCCGTCGCGGTGGGCACGATCGCGCTGGGCGTGGTGTGCGTGCTGCTGGTCGGTCAGATCGACCTCTCGGTCGGTTCGGTCAGCGGGCTCGCGGCGGCGATCACCGCGGTGGCCTTCGTCGGGCAGGGGTGGCCGCTCGCCGTCGCGGTGGCGACGGCGGTCCTGGCCGGGAGCGTGGTCGGCGGTGTCTACGCCCTGATGGTGACCCGACTCGGCGTGCCGAGCTTCGTCGCCACCCTCGCCGGGCTCCTCGCGATCCTCGGTCTCCAGTTGTGGCTCCTGGGGGCGCAGGGGGCGATCAATCTCCCCTTCACCTCGCCGCTGGTGTTCTACGCGCAGCTGGCGTTCGTGCCGGAGTGGCTCTCCTACGTGCTGGTGGCCGTCACCGCGGGCGGGTTGTTCGCGAGCAGGCACGGCCATGCCCGCAGGCGTGCGGCAGCCGGGTTGTCGGCCCGTTCGACGACCGGGCTCCTCGCCGAGAGCGGCACGCTGCTGCTCGGCCTGCTGGCCCTGGTCTGGTACCTCAACCTGGGCCGGGGGCTCGGCTGGATGTTCGTCGTGTTCGTGGCGATGGTGGTCGGGCTCAACCACCTGCTCCGCCGCACCGCCTGGGGGCGGGCGGTCTACGCGGTCGGTGGCAACGCCGAGGCCGCACGTCGCGCGGGTATCCGGGTCAACAGCGTGCTCGTGTCCGCGTTCGTGCTGTGCTCCAGCCTGGCCGCGCTGGGCGGCGTGCTGGCCGCCGCCCGGCTGGCGGCCGCGAACCAGAGCACCGGCACCGGTGACGTCAACCTCAACGCCATCGCCGCGGCAGTGATCGGGGGGACCAGCCTGTTCGGCGGGCGCGGCAGCGCGTTCGCCGCGCTGCTCGGCGTCATCGTCATCCAGTCCATCTCCAGCGGTCTCACCCTGCTCAACCTGGACTCCAGCTTCCGCTTCATGGTGACCGGGCTGGTGCTGGCCCTGGCCGTCGCCCTCGACTCGGTGGCGCGCCGCAGCCGGGCGAGTCACGGGCGCGCATGAACGCGGCCTGGGCGAGCGCGGGGAGCGGCGACGATCCGCCGTCCTCCGCCGGTGACCGGCACGGACCGGCGCTCCCCCGATGGACCCCACCGCGGAACTGGGGCCTCGGGGCCCGGCTGGTCGTGGCGTTGCTGACGCCCGCCCTGCTCGCCGCGGCCCTCGCCGGGATCCGGATCGCGGACCTCACGGGGGCCGCCGCGGAGTCCCAGCGGGTCGTCCGGTTCGCCACGGTGCAGGCGAGGGTCGCGGAGCTGACCGGCCGGCTGCAGCAGGAACGGCTCGACGCCGTCCGTTTCGTCGCAGCCGGCCGGACCGGCCATCTCGACCGGTTGCAGAGCAGCACCGAGCACGTCGACACGATGCTGCAGACGGTCGAGTCCGACCTCGACCAGCTCTACGCCGAGTACCCGCGGCCCGCGCTCGCTGCCGTCCGGCAGGAGACCCTCGACGCGTGGGCGCAGCTGCCCGCGGTCCGGGAGCTGACCGCGGCGACGGCCGCGTCACCGACGGCCGTCGTGGCCCGCTACTCCGACCTGGTCCGCCACGGTGAACGGCTCCGGTCCGAGCTGCTGTCGGGGATCAGCGCCGAACAGGGCGCCCAGCACGCGCGCCGGATCGACATGCTCGTCGGTCCACGTGAGGAGGCCACGCTCCAGCTGGCGCTGCTGCACGCGGCGACGACCGGTCCGGACACCTCGACCGCCGCGGTCGAGGCGCTCCTCGCCAGCGACATCCGGCTCAGCGACGGGTTGGACCGCTTCACGACCCACCTCGAGCCCGCGGAACGGGTGGCCTTCGCACCGTTCGTCGCCGGTCGGTCGAACAGTGAGCGGGAGCTCGTGGTGCAGCGGGTGGCCCGGGCCGCACCCCCGCTGCCGGCGACGACGCCGTCGGAGGTGGAGCCGGTGCTGTCCGCGTTCACCGGTGATCTCGCCCTCGCCGACGAACGAGCCCGCACCGACCTGACGTCGGCGGCCCGGGCCGCGTCCGACGAGGCCACCGAGCTCGTGGTGCTCAATGTCGTGCTACTGGTCGTGGCGCTGCTCATCGGCGCTTCCGTGCTCTCCCTGCTCGTACGCGGGACGACCCGGTCGCTGCGCAGGCTGCGCGACGCCGCGTGGGACGTCGCGCAGCGCGAGCTGCCCGCCACGGTGCACGGCCTGCGCTCCGGGAAGCTCCGCCGGCCCCGGGTGGAGCCGATTGCGATCACGACCGAGGAGGAGATCGGTCAGGTCGCTCGCGCGTTCGACGCAGTCCACGCGGAGGCCGTCCGGCTGGCGGTCGAGCAGTCCGCACTGCACACGGACACCAACACCACCTTCGTCAACCTGTCCCGTCGGCTGCAGAGCCTGGTCGGCAGGCAACTGTCCCTGATCGAGTCGATGGAGGGCGACGAGACCGATCCCGAACAGCTCACCCGGCTGTTCCGGCTCGACCATCTGGCCACCCGGATGCGGCGCAACTGCGACAGCCTGCTGGTGCTCGCCGGGCACAGGGAGGTCAACCGGAACTCTGGTCCGGTGTCGCTCGGCGACGTCCTGTTGGCCGCGGTGTCGGCCGTCGAACAGTACGAGCGGATCTCCCTCACCCACACCGACGACCTGACCGTCGCCGGCGGTGCCGCGGCGGACGTACTGCACCTGCTCGCCGAACTACTGGAGAACGCGACGTCCATGTCACCACCGGACAGCCCGGTGGAGCTGGAGGCCCGGCGTGGCAACGACGGTTCGGTGACCGTGACCGTCGCGGACGCCGGGGTCGGGATGGCACCCGACGATCTCCGTCGGGTGAACGCCGGGCTCGCCGCGGCAGGCTCCGCGGCGGTCGACGCACCCGCCCGCGACTCACGCCGGATGGGACTGTTCGTCGTCGGGAGACTCGCGCAGTACCACCGCATCACAGTCCGGCTCGGCACCCGGCAACCGTCGGGGACCGTGGCCTACGTGGTGCTCCCGGCGGAGATCATCGGCCGCCCCGCCGGTGGTGGCCGGGTGCACCGGTCCGACCTCGTCGAGCGGGTCCAGGTCGTCGAACCCGTGAACGGACCCGTCCGGTCGCTCGGCGCGGTGCCGCCGGAGGGCACGGCGACGGCCGGCGACGGCCCCCGCCGATGACCGGCCGGTGACGCCGGCCGCCCGGGGCGGCGTGGACAGCCGGATCCGGAACCGGCCGCGAGGGGCGCTGCCGTCGTCGCCGGCCGAGGCGTGGTGGGGGCCGGACGACGGCGTCGTGCCACGGCCGAACGGCCGGTCCGGCAGCCGCATCCGTGGACGGGCGGTAGTCCGGCTGCGCCCGGTGACACCGCGTCGCCATCGGGCTCGCACCTGTCACCGTCCGGCCCGCGCCGTCCGGCGCGTCGTCGCACAGATCCGGCCGCTGCTCGACGACGTGATCACCCCGGCTGAATCGGACGGGCGGCCGAGGCACCATGGGCGGAGGAACGGCAGCCCCCGGCCGGGTCGGTCACACGACGGTCCACTACCTCGCTGACGTGCCGACATTCGAGTGACGTCGATCAGCTCGGCACAACGTGCGGCGCCGCTGACTCGTTGGCCGGTGGAGCACGCCGGTACCCGTCGACACCGGTGGGCCCCCGACCGGACGGACCGTGAGAGGAGAGGCGGTTGACCGCAGTCCCGCCCCCGCCGCCGCGGTCCCGGCGTCCCTCTGAGTCTGTCGATCCACACGCCTTCGACCGGCCCCGCCGTGGTGTCGGGACGGTGGAGCCCACGTCGGGGCGGCACAGCAGCGACGAGATCGCCCGGGTCGGTTCCGGCCGACCCCCGCGGCACGGTTCCGGGGCCGGATCCCGCTCCGGACCGGGCGGGGCCGGCCCCGAGGCCGGTGGGCCGCCCTCGCAGATGGGAGGGCAGGCCCGCGACACGCGACACTCCCGTGGTGGCGCCGGGCCGTCCGCCGAGGGCCGGCCCCGTTCCGACGAGCGCGGACGGTCCGCCGGTGTGCGGCCCGGTGCCGCACCGCGAACCGGTCCGCAGAACGGGGCCACGGGCGGCGACCACCGCCCGGCCGCTCAGCCGGACGGACGCCCCCCCACCGGGATCGACGGAACGACCGGTGTCGGCTTCCGGGTGCGTGGGGGCACCGTCCCCCGCCCGCCGCAGCCCACGCCACCGCCCCCGGTGCAGCCCGGCAGGCCTGGGCCGGGGCGCGCCGGCAGCCCCGCACAACCCGGCGGACCGGGCCAGCCGCCGGGAGTCGCCGCACGCCGATCCACCGGGCCCGCACCGGCGCCGGCCGGGGCCGGTGCTATGCCACGGCGCCCCGGAACAACGGCGCCCGCGACACCAGGGCTCCCCGGCCCGGGGCCTGCCCGCCCGAGGCCTGCCACACGCGAGGCAGCGACACCGGCAGCGGCCACACCCGCAGCGGCTGCACCGACCACGGCCACACCCGCAGCGGCGGCACCGACCACGGCCACACCGGCAGCGGCGGCACCGGCAGCGGCAGCACCGACCGTGGCCAGACCGGGTACGTCCGCACCGCGACCCGTCGCGCCGGCAGCCGTGGCGCCGGGTCTCACCGGCCCCGCGACAGCCGCCGCGCCCCCCGGGCCGGGACCTGCCGGTCAGGGACCCCGCCCACCTCGTACGGGCCCCTCCACCGACTCCCCGGACGGGTCCGCCCCGGGCCCTGCCGCCGCGCCCGCCTCCACCGGTCACCGCCGGCGGCCCGAACCTGCCCCGCCGGGCCCGGTGGTCGCCGGGGCCGAGGATCCGACCCTGCTCGCCCCCGACGCCGCGGCGAACGCGACCGGTGACCGTCCTCGTGGGCGTCGCCGAGCCGAGCCGGAGAAGCCGCTGGACAGGGTCATCGCGATCGTCGGGCTCGCGGTGGGCGCCGTCCGGACCCGGATCGGCGTTCTCGACGCCGAACAGAAGGCCGCCCTCACCCCCGAGGAACGCACCGCCCGACGTCGCAGCCAGGTGCGTTGGTCACTCGGCGCAGGCGCGGCGTCGATCGTGCTGCTGCCGTTGCTGCTGCTCGGCATCGGCTGGCTGATCTTCCCGATCCCCAGCCCGGACGACGCCGTCAACAACCAGATCGCCACCATCTCCTACACCGACGGCGAGCAGCTCGCGCGCCTGGTCCCCGAACAGGGCAACCGCATCAAGGTGTCGATGGACGCGATCCCGGTGCACGTCCGCGAAGCCGTGCTGGCCGCCGAGGACCGCACCTTCTACTCCAACCCGGGCTTCGACATCACCGGCATCCTGCGCGCGGCGGTCAACCAGCTCACCGGCGGCGCCGGCGGCGGCTCGACCATCACCCAGCAGTACGTCAAGAACACCCTGGTCGGCAACGACGCCACCTACTGGCGCAAGTACAAGGAACTGATCGTCTCGCTCAAGGTCTCCGGGCAGAAGTCCAAGGACGAGATCCTCAACGACTACCTGAACGCGATCTACTTCGGCCGTGGCGCGTACGGCATCGAGTCCGCCAGCCTCGCCTACTACGGCAAGCCCGCCGCCGAGCTGACCCCGAGCGAAGGCGCACTGCTGGCCGGGATCATCCAGTCGCCGTCCAACTGGGACCCGGCGAACGCGCCGGACCGGGCCCGGCAGCGCTGGGCCTTCGTCCTCGACGGGATGTCCCAGCAGGGCTGGATCTCCCGGGAGGACCGCGAAGCCGCGCAGTTCCCGGCGACGATCCCGCCGGCGAACACGTCACGGTCGTCCTCGCTGACCGACGAACGCGGGCACATCCTGAACGCGGTCCGGGCCGAGCTGGCGTCGCTCGGCATCTCCGAGCAGGCGTTCGCCCAGGGCGGGCTGCAGGTCACCACCACCGTCGACCCGCAGCGTCAGCAGCAGCTCACCGAGTCCGTGCGCGCGCAGATGGAGGGCCAGCCCGAGGAGCTACGCACCGGCGCCGTCGCGATCGACCCGCGGACCGGCGGGATCGTCGCCTACTACGGCGGGGAGAACGGCACCGGCCTCGACTACGCGCGTGTCCTGAAGCAGCCGGGCTCGACGTTCAAGCCGTTCGCCGTGCTCGCCGGCCTCCTGGAGGACCCCCCGATCGGCCTGGGCACCGAGTTCGACGGCTCCGAGCGGCCGGGGTTGCGCAACGCCGACGGCGCGGACTGCCCCAGCTGCGACCTCAAACAGGCGATGACGATCTCCAACAACGTCGTCTTCACCAAGCTCGCCGCGCAGGTCGGTCCGCAGAAGGTCGCCGACGCGGCGCGCCTCGCCGGCATCACCGCGTCGATGGACAACCCGGACGCGCGACTCCCGCTGGGCAACAAGGAGGTGACACCGGTCCAGCTCGCGTCGGCGTACGCGACCATCGCGGCCGGGGGTGTCTGGCACGCACCGCACCTGGTCTCGAAGGTCGTCGATTCGGAGGGCCGGGTGCTCTACGAGCTCCTCCCCGGCGAGGGCGAGCAGCGGTTCTCCGAGCAGGTCGCGCGCAACGTCACCGAGGCGATGCTGGACGTCCTGCCCAACGACGGCCTGGAGCTGCCCGGCGGCCAGGAGGCGGCCGGGAAGACCGGCACCGTCCAGTCCCGCTTCGAGGGCGAGAACAACGACGCCTGGTTCGCCGGTTTCACCCCCGACCTGGCCACCGCCGTGTGGGTGGGCACCGACCGCAACGACCCGATCCGCGACGCCTCCGGTACCCCGATCAGCGGCAAGGACCTGCCGGGCGACATGTGGCAGGAGTTCATGTCGAACGCGGTCCGCACCGGCGAGACCGCCGAGTTCCCGACGTTCCGGGCACTCGGGCGGCCGCCGTCCACCCTCGCACCGAACGAGCCGACCGCGACCCCGGAGCCCACCCCGACGAGCAGCGCGGCCCCGACCCCGACGCCGGAGCCGGAACAGCAGCCCCCTCCGCCGCCGGAGGAACCACCGGAGCCGGAGCCGCTGCCGGACCAGGACCAGCCGGCCGTCACGCCGGATCCGGGGCCGGAGCCGCTGATCGGCCGATCCGATCCGCAGCCCGGGGAGGACACCGGCAGCTCCCCCGATCCCACCGTCGGCTGAGGGCGACGGACCCTCCCCCGCGACGCCGTCACCGGGCTACCGTGGAGACCGTGACCGGTGCACGCCATTACGAGGTGGTGGCCTGGCGGGCGGACCGCAGGCTCACCCTCTACGTTCCCGGGATCGAAGCCTCCACCACGGTCGACGACCCACGCGCCGCCGAGGACGCGGTCCGCGACCTGATCGCGGACCTGACCGGCGCCGACCGCGGCGACATCACCTGCGACATCCGGCTCGGACGCCCGTGGCGGTCCGGGATCTGACCGCCGGTCAGGGCTGTGGCGGGACCAGGATCCCGGCCGCGACCTCCTGCACGGCGGCGGTGAGCGCGTCCAGCACCGTGGTGCTCAGCTTCCAGTGCTGCCAGTACAGCGGCACGTCGAGGTAGCGCTGTGCATCGAGCAGCACGATCCGCCCGCGATCGGCCGACGCGCGGGCCGGGACGTCGGTGAACATCCCCCAGCCGAGCCCGGCCCGGACGGCGTCGTGGTAGCCGTCGGCGGCGGGCACCCGGTGTGCGGGCCCGGTGCACGGCCGGTGCGTGAGCTGCCGGACGAACCGGGTCTGCAGCCGGTCCTTCGTCCCGAAGTCGACCCGCGGTGCGAGGGGGAAGGCCTCGGCCGGATCACGACCGGCGAACCAACGGTCGTACACCGGGCGGGCCGCGACGGGCCGGTAGCGGGTCGCGCCGATCGCCTGCACCGCGCAGCCCTGGACCGCCGCCGCCGAGGTCGTCACCGCGCCGACCACGGCGCCCTCCCGCAGCAGTGCCGCGGTGTGCTCCTCGTCGTCGATGTGCAGGTCGAGTCGAACCCCGTGGCGCTGCGCGAGCGGCACGACGGCGCGCAGGAACCAGTGGGTCACCGAGTCCGCGTTCACCGCGATCGGCAGGTGCACGGTCCCGCCCGGACCGTCCTCGCCCAGGTCGCGCGCCACCTCACCCTCGAGCAGCGCGATCTGCCGGGCCAGCCGGAGCAGCGTGCGGCCGGGCTCGGTGGCGGTGCACGGCCGGGAGCGGCGGACCAGGATCTGCCGCGACTGCCGCTCCAGGGCCTTGATCCGCTGGGACACCGCGGACGGGGTGATCGCCAGCCGTTCGGCGGCCGCCTCGAAGCTGCCCTCCTCGACGACGGCGCTCAGGGTCGCCAGCCGGTCCCGGTCGTACATGAAATGATTCTAAGCTTCATGACAGAACATGAACCGCTGCACCGATCCGCGGGGGCCCGGCCTAGCGTCACCGACCGTGAGCGTGGTGATGGGGTTCGGGACCGGGTTGTCGCTGATCGCGGCGATCGGAGCGCAGAACGCGTTCGTGCTGCGGCAGGGACTGCGCCGCGAGCACGTACCCGCCGTGGTGGCGTTCTGCGTGCTGGCCGATCTGGTGCTGGTGACGGCGGCCGTCGCCGGGGTCGGGCTGGTGCTCGGCGGGACGCCCGGTCTGACCGAGGTGGTGCGCTGGGGCGGGGTGGTCTACCTGGCCGGTTACGGGCTGCTCGCGCTGCGCCGGGCACTACGGCCGGGCGCCCTCACCACCGACCGGACCGGCGCGGCCCGGGCGCTGGCCCCGGTGCTGGGCACGGCCGCCGCGCTGACCTTCCTCAACCCGCACATGCTGCTGGACCTGCTCGTGCTCGGCTCGCTGGCCGCCGCACACGGGGACGGCCGGTGGGCGTTCGCCGCCGGTGTGATCGCGGCGAGCCTGCTCTGGTTCACCGGTCTCGGTTTCGGCGCGACCCGGCTGGCCGGGTTGTTCGCGCGGCCGTCGGCCTGGCGGGTGCTCGACGGCGCCGTCGCTGTGGTCATGCTGGTGCTCGCGGCCGGCCTCGCACTCGCCTGACGCCGGCTCTCGTCGCACAGCAGCTGCCGGGGCGGCCGTCGCCCTGGCACGATGCCCGGTATGGGAGGGCAGTTCCGGCCGGCGCGGCCGCCCGCCGCGCTGCGCCCCCACGTGCTGCGCTACCTCGGTTACCGGGAGGAGTCGGCGGTGCCCGTGCAACGGCGGCAGGCCCCGGCCGCGGGAGTCGCGCTCGTCATCGGGTTCCATCCGCTGGAGCTGTCCGGTCCGGAACTCGGCGCGACGAGCGCGGCCGCGTTCGTCGGCGGACTGAGCGACAGCTGGGTCCTCACCCGGTTCACCGGCCCGCAGGCGGGCGTACAGGTGGACCTCACCCCGGTGGGCCTCTACACCCTGCTCGGTGGCCGGGCCCTGCCGAACGGCGCGGTCCCCACGCTGGACGAGCTGTCCGATCCGGTACTGGCCGCGCTGCCCGACCGGCTCGCCGCCGCACCGGACTGGCCGGCGCGGTTCGGGCTGGTCAGCGACGTGCTGGCCGCCCGGCTGCTCGACCTGCGGGCCCGCCGCCCGGCACCGGAGGTGATGCACGCCTGGCGGCGGATCTCCGCCACGGGTGGAGGGCTGAGGGTGTCGGAGCTGGCCGCCGAGACCGGCTGGAGCCGCAGACACCTCCAGGCCCGCTTCTCGGCCCAGATCGGGATCGGCCCGCGTACCGCGGGCCGGGTGCTGCGCTTCGCGCGGGCCTCCGCGATGGTCACCGGCAGCCGGGCCCCGCTGGCCGGGATCGCGGCGACCTGCGGCTACGCCGACCAGGCGCACCTGGGCCGGGAGTTCCGCGCGCTCGCCGGGGTCACCCCGGGCGGGTTCCGCGCCGAGTGGTCCGGGTTCCCGTTCGTACAAGACGAGGGCCCGGCTGCCGGCCAGGATCGACCGGCATGAGCATCCACACCACGCTGCGCTACGACGACCCCCGCGCCGCGATCGACTTCCTCACCTCGGCGCTCGGGTTCCGGGCGCTGGACACCCGCGCCGACGACCGCGGGGTGATCGCACACGCCGAGCTGGCCTGGGACGACGGCGACGACACCGCGGTGCTCGCCCTCGGTGCCCGTCGTGGTGTCGACGACCGGTTCGACACCGGACGCGCCGTCCTCTACCTGACCTGCGACGACCCGGACGCCCTCTACCGCAGGGCGGTCACCGCCGGGGCCCGGGTGGTGATGGAACCGGTCGACCAGGACTACGGGTCGCGCGAGTTCGCCGTGGCCGACCCGGAGGGCAACGTCTGGTCGGCGGGGACGTACCGGATGACCGGATGACGGCGCGACATCCCGACCCGGCCGATCCGCTGCCCTGGCTGCGGGAGATCTGCCTGTCGCTGCCCGAGGTCACCGAGAAGATCAGTCACGGCTCACCGGCGTGGTTCGTGAAGCGGATGTTCGTCAGCTACGCCGAACACCACCACGGGCACCCGCACATCGCGTTCTGGTGCGCGGCGCCGCCGGGTGTGCAGGAGGAGCTGGTCGCCGAGGACCCGGCCCGTTTCTTCCGCCCCGCCTACGTCGGGCACCGGGGCTGGCTCGGTGTCGTGCTCGACGGGACCGGCGAGCAGGCCGCCGACCTCGACGAGATCACCGAGATCGTCACCGACGCCTACCGCCAGGTCGCGCCGAAGCGCCTCACCGGGACCTGAGCACCGGCTGCGCACGGTGCGGCGCAGCGCGGTTCGGCGCGGCGCGGCGCGGTCCGGGTTCAGGCTCGCGCCCCGGCGCCGGCGACCTCGGTCGTCGTCGCGGGCCGGGCCGAGCCGGAGGTCCGGCCGCGCCGGCCCCGCAGCGTCGCCAGCAGGCCGCGGCCGGGGCGCTCGGCGAGGGCTGCGGTGAACCGGTCCAGGAAGATCGCCAGGATCACGACGGCCAGACCGCCCTCCACGCCCGCGGCGATGTCGAGCTGGGTCACCGCGCTCACCACGACGGTGCCCAGGCCGTCGGCTCCGGCCAGCCCGGCGACCACCACCATCGACAGCGCCAGCATGATCACCTGGTTGATCCCGGCCATGATCGAGGGCAGCGCCATCGGCAGCTGGATCTCGCGCAGGATCTGCCGCGGGTGCGCGCCGAACGCGTGCGCGGCCTCGACGATCTCCGGATCGACGCCGCGGATCCCGAGCTCGGTGAGCCGGACGGCGGGCGGGATGGAGAACACCGTCGTCGCCACCACGCCGGGCACCACACCGATGCCGAAGAAGAACACCGCCGGGATCAGGTAGACGAACACCGGCGTCGTCTGCATCAGGTCCAGCAGGGGGCGCACCACCGCGCCGACCGCACGGCTGCGGGCCGCCCAGATGCCCAGCGGCACCCCCACCGCGGTCGCGATCGTCGCGGCGACCAGCACCACGCCGAGCGTCTCCATCGTCTCCTGCCACAGGTCGAACGCGTCGACCAGGGCGAACCCGAGCAGCGTGAACACGGCCAGGCCCCAGCCGCGCACGAGCAACGCGCCCAGGGTGAGCAGCACCAGCCAGACCCACCACGGCGGTCCGGCGAGCACCGTCGTCAGTGCCTCCACGACCACCGTGACGAGAGCGCTGATCCCGTCCAGCAGGGCCGGGATCGCCGACAGCAGCCACAGCACGAACGCCTCGACGTAACTCCCGAGCTCGATCCTGGGCATCAGCGGCTCCCGTCGGGGCCGGGCTGGGCGGACAGCGCGGCCAGCACGGCACCGCGCGGCACGACACCGCACAGCCGGCCGTCCGCCACGACGGCCAGCGGGACGGGGTTGCGGCCGACGTCGCCCAACAGGTCGATCAGCGGACGATCCGGTTCGGTCGTGCGGTACTCCGCGACCAGCGCCGACTCGTCGATCGAGTCCGCGCCGCGCCCTGCGGCGTGGCCCAGCCGGTCGTCCCGGATCACGCCGAGGATGCGCTGCTCGTCGTCGACCACGTAGGCGCCGGTCGCCTCGGCCTGCCCGAGCCGGACGAGCACGTCGGCCGGGCGCTCGGTGAGCCGCACCGTGATCCTCGGTTCCCGGATCACGTCAGCGGCGGTCAGCACCCGGCTGCGGTCGACGTCGGAGACGAACTCGGCGACGTAGTCGTCGGCCGGGGACTCCAGGATCTGCGGACCGGTCCCGACCTGGACCAGCCTGCCGTCCTTGAGCAACAGGATCCGGTCGCCGAGCAGCATCGCCTCGTTGAGGTCGTGGGTGATGAACACGATCGTCTTGCGCAACTCCCGCTGCAGCCGCACGAGCAGCTGCTGCATGTCCCGGCGGATCAGCGGGTCCAGCGCGGAGTACGGCTCGTCCATGAGCAGCACGTCGGTGTCGGCGGCGAGCGCCCGCGCCAGCCCGACCCGCTGCTGCATCCCACCGGAGAGCTGACCGGGGTAGGCCTCGGCGCGCTCGGCCAGACCCACCTGCTCCAGCGCCCATTCGGCCTTCTCCCGGCGCTGCGCGGTTGCGGTGCCGCGGATCTGCAGGCCGTACTCGGCGTTCTGCCGGACGGTGCGGTGCGGCAGCAACGCGAAGTGCTGGAACACCATCGCGATCCGCTTGTTGCGCAGGTTCCGCAGATCGACGCCACCGAGCGAACCGAGATCGTGCCCGTCGATCCCGATCGTGCCGGAGGTCGGCTCGATCAGCCGGTTCAGCAGCCGGACCAGCGTCGACTTGCCCGATCCGGACAACCCCATGATCACGAACAGCTCGCCGGCCGCGATGTCGAACGACACGTCGTGCACGGCCAGGGTCGCGCCGGTGCGCCGCTGGATCTCACCGCGGCCCACCCCGCCACCGGCCAGCACGACGGCGTCGTCGATCTCCTTCGGGGAACCGAACACCTTGGTCAGGTTCCGGACCTCGATCATCGTGCTCACGGCGCACCCACCCATTCCCGGACCAGGTCGGGACGGGCGGCCACGTAGTCGCGGGCCACCGTCTCGACGTCGGCGTTGTCGACGTCCACCCGTTGCAGCATCTGCTCGACGTCGGCGAGCGGCAGTTCGAATCGTCCGAGCAGTTCCGCGAACCGCGGGGCGGTCGCGTTCAGATCACCGGCAGCGGCGGTCCACGCCGAGTACGCCGGCATCGCGCAGGCACCGTCACCGGTGGTGAAGCAGTCGTCGCGGGCCGGGTTGGGTTCCTCCAGCCTGGTCAGCTCGAACTCCTCGAAGACGTAGTGCGGCCGGTAGAGGTAGACCAGGATCGGCGTGCCGCGTTCCTGGGCGCGGCGCAGCTCGGCGATCTGCGCGGCCTCGCTGGAGGTGACCTGTTCCAGGTCCAGGCCGTATCCGGCGAGCCGCTTCGCGTTCTGCTCGGTGGTGATGAAGCTCGGGTCGGAGTCGACCAGTCTGTTGTCCAGTGCGGCCGCGTAGTCGTTGAGCTGCGTGACACTGCGCAACCCTTCGAGCGGCTGTCCGGGGCCGAGCATCGCGGTGGGCACGTACCAGCCCTGCTCGGCGCCGTCGTAGGTCGGGTGCACGAGCTCGATGCGGGGTTCGGCCTGCGCGGCGAGCTCGGACTGGTTGGGCATCGCGACCTCGGTGAGCACGTCGACGTCACCGCGGCGGGCGCCGGCCCACGCGGTGGCGGGCCCGACCTGGATGGTCTCCAGCTCCCCCACCCCGAGCTCCGGATGCGTCGCGACGACCTCGGCCAGGATCGCGTTGGTCAGCTTCGCCGCACTCCAGGGGAACTGGGCGAGGCGCACCGTGTGCCCGTCGGCGGCACCGGCACAACCGGTGACGGTCAGCAGCGCCGCGATCAGCGCGAGTGCCGGGCACGCGACCCGGCCGGACGCTCGGGTCGGGTGCTGCCTGCCGCGGGACACCGCCGGAACCCTGCAGCACCGCTCGACCACCCGCAACCGGACGCAGCACCTAGCATGATCGACCGTGCCCGCGACGACGCTGCTGGAACTCGACGGCCTGCGCTACGAGTTCGACGACGTGCCCGGTTCACCGGACCTCGCACCCCTGCTGTTCCTGCACGAGGGGCTCGGCTCGGTCGGCCTGTGGCGCGGGTTCCACCGCAGGATCGCCGCCGAGAGCGGCCGGCGTGCCGTCGCCTACTCGCGGCTCGGGCACGGCCGCTCGGACCGCCCCCGCACCCCACCGACGACGTCGTTCATGGCGGAGGAGGCGGCCGTCGTCGTCCCGGCGCTGTGTTCCGCGCTCGGTCTGGACCGTCCGGTCCCGGTCGGCCACTCCGACGGCGGGACGATCGCGCTGCTGACCGCCACCCGGCTCGACGTGCCCGGGGTGATCGTCCTGGCCCCGCACGTGCTGGTCGAGGAGTTCGCGCTGGCCGAGATCCGGGCCGCGCGGACCGCGTTCGAGCAGGGTGACCTGCGCAGCCGGATGGCCCGCCACCACGACGATCCGGACGCAGCCTTCCGCGGCTGGAACGACATGTGGCTGGCCGAGGAGTTCCGGGCCTGGGACATCCGCGACGAGCTCGGCGCCATCACCGCACCGGTGCTCGGGATCCAGGGTGACGACGACCCGTACGGCAGCATCGTGCACGTCCGCAGCGTGGCGGAGCGGGCGGCCGGTCCGGTCACCGTCACCGAGCTGGCATGCCGGCACTCCCCGCACCTGGAGCTGCCCGACGAGACGGCCGCTGCGATCACCGGCTTCCTCTCCGGTCTGCCGTGACCGGACCGCGCCTGCCGCCCCGGGGCGTGCCGACCCGCAGATCGTCGGGCCGGGCACGCGTCCGACGGATCAGCGCGCGGACCATCCGGTCCAGCGGGTCGGGGTCAGCACGAGCACGTCGTCGACGGGCGGCCGGGCCGCGTACGGCGGGTACTTGGCCACCAGCGCCGCGACCGCCCGCTCGTGGTGCTCCCCCCGGTCGTGCAGCTCGGCCACGGCGTCGACCCGCACCCACCACAGCTGCGACCAGTCGTCGTCGTAGCGGTCCGCGAGCAGACCCACCCGCGGATCGGCGGCGATGTCGCGCAGCCGGGCCAACCGGGTGTGCCGTTTCGCCTTCACCCGGTCGACCGCGGTCACCACGGTGCTCTCGACCAGCGCGAACGTGACGGGAACCAGGCGCGGGGTGCCGTCGGTGTGCCGGATCGTGGCGAGCCGGGCGACCGGGGCGGAGGCGAGCAGCTCGGCTGCGGCGGACTGCAGGAGTGCGGGCACCGCCCGAGTCTGGCGGTCCGGGAACAGCCTCGCCACCCTGGTTGTTGAACGTGCAACCACCACCGAATCCGGGAGGATCCGATGCCCGCCGTCACCGTCACCGACGTCAGCACGCTGCCCCGCGTCCCGATCCCGGGGCCGACCGACCTCGACCGCGGGGTCCGCAGCGTCACCACCGCGCCGAAGGGTTACGAGGGCGAGGGCTTCCCGGTCCGGCGCGCCTTCGCCGGCGTCGACCTGCGCGATCTCGACCCGTTCCTGCACATGGACCAGATGGGCGAGGTCGAGTACGCACCGGGCGAGCCGAAGGGCACCTCCTGGCATCCGCACCGCGGCTTCGAGACCGTCACCTACATCATCGACGGCACCTTCGAGCACGGCGACTCGCACGGTGGCGGCGGCACCATCACCAACGGCGACACCCAGTGGATGACGGCGGGCTCGGGCCTGCTGCACATCGAGCGCCCGCCGGAGGAGCTCGTCCGCAGCGGCGGACTGTTCCACGGCCTGCAGCTCTGGGTGAACCTGCCGCGCAAGGACAAGTGGCTGCCGCCGAAGTACCAGGACCTGCGCGCCGGTGAGTCCGCACTGGTTGCGAGCCCGGACGGTGGCGCGCTGCTGCGGGTGATCGCGGGCGACGTCGCCGGGGTGTCCGGGCCGGGCGCGACACACACCCCGATGGCGATGGTGCACGCGACCGTCTCCCCCGGCGGCGAGCTGCGACTGCCGTGGCCGCGCGAGTTCAACGCGCTGGTCTACGTGCTGAGCGGCTCCGGCACGGTCGGCGCGGACCGCCGACCGGTGCGCACCGGGCAGCTCGCCGTGTTCGGGCCCGGTGACGCGATCACCGTGGGCGGCAACGTCTCCCAGGAGGCCCGGCATCCTGGGTTCGACCTCGTCGTACTGGGCGGGCTCCCGATCCGCGAGCCGGTCGCGTGGGCGGGACCGTTCGTCATGAACACCAAGGACGAGGTGCACCAGGCGTTCGAGGACTACCAGCGCGGGCGGCTCGGCGTCGTCCCGTCCGACTACGTGCCGCACGGCTCGCTCCCCGGCTCCTTCAGCTGATTCAACCAATGAGTTGAGTACGGGCCGGTCCTCCGCTAGCGTCTTGCTCAACCGAGAGGTTGAGCAAGGAGGAGGCGACGTGGAGGACCGGCTCTCGAAGGTGTTCGCCGCACTGGCGGACCCGATGCGCCGCGACATGGTGGCCCGGCTGGCCGCCGACGACGCGACGGTGAACGAGCTCGCCGAGCCCTACGACGTCTCCCTGCAGGCCGTGTCGAAGCACATCAAGGTGCTCCAGGACGCGGGGCTGGTCCGGCGGAGCCGGCAGGCCCAGCGGCGCCCGGTGCACCTGGAGGCGGAGGTGTTCGACCTGATGACGGCCTGGATCGAGCGGTACCGGCGACAGGTCGAGCAGCGCTACCGGCGCCTCGACGACCTGCTCGCCGAGGAGTCGTCCGGAACGAGCGAGGGAGCAGCATCATGAGCACGACCACCCGCGAGACCAGCATCGAGGCCGTCGAGGGCCTCCCGATGGTCCGGATCGTCCGCGAGTTCGACGCCCCGCCGGAGCGGGTCTTCGACGCGCACGTCGACGTCGAGAAGGTGAAGCGCTGGCTCGGCCCGCGCAACCTGACGATGACCGTCGACCGCTGGGACGCCACGACCGGCGGCGCCTACCGCTACACGCACACCGACGGCGAGGGCGAGTACCGCTTCTACGGGTCGTTCCACGAGGTCCGCGCACCCGGCCGGATCGTGCAGACCTTCACCTTCGAGGGCTTCCCGGACGGCGTCTGCCTGGAGACACTGACCCTCACCGCGCTCGACGGCGGCCGTACCCGGCTGGTCGCCACGTCGACGTTCGAATCGTTCGAGGCCCGCGACGGGATGCTCGCCTCCGGGATGGAGGTCGGGGTCCGGCAGGGGCACGAGAAGCTCGACGAGCTGCTGGCCGGCGGTTGAGCCGCAGCAGGTCACCGACGGGCAGGGCGTGCGGCCGGGGACCCGGTGCGGGGCCGCCCCGGTTCCCCGGCCGCACATCGTCGGGGGTCGCCTCTAGCGTGGGGGCGTGCTCGTCGTCCACGCCCTGTTCTCCCCCGGCCGCGGCGTGCTGCTCTGGGCGGAGGACGGGGAGCGCCCGGCCCGCACCTCCCGGCGCTCGCTGCGCACCGCGCGCCCGCACCCGTTCGCGGTGCCCTCCGACGAGCTGGCCGCGGTGCACCCGGGTCGCAACGCCTCGGTCACGGTGCTGCTGCCGTCCTTCCCCGGCGGCCCGCAGGACTCCCCCGGCCTCGTCCGGTCGACCGCGAGGGTGCACTCGCGCAGCGACCCCACGCTGGCGCCGTGGACGGTCCCCGCGGTACTGGTGGACCCGTCCGAGCTGAGGGACCTCTCGGCCGACGTGCGCTACGGCGACGAGGTCGCCCATCTCGCCGAGCTGGCCTCGATCGCCGAGGAGCTGGCCGCCCGCGGGCGGGTGCTTCCGCTGCTGCGCACCGAGGCCGGCCGACCGGTCGCCCGCTGGCGTCCGGTGGTGCAGGGTCTGGACGCGGTGGCCCGGGCCGATCTGGTGCGCCGGCTGCCGCCGGTGGCGCGTGCCGAGCAGCGGCGACCGGGTGACGTCTCCGGCCCCGCCCCGGAGGAGCTGGTCGACTCGGCGCTGGCCCGGTTCACCGATACCGCGGTCCGGGAGCGGTTGGGCCGCTCATCGGTGATGCCGCTGCCGTCGCGGCCGGACTCGGTGGCAGCACTGCTGCACGCCCTCACCGGGCCGGACCCGGCGGTCGCCGCCGGCGCGGAGGGGCTGGGTGTGCTGCGCGACGCCCTCGACGAGTGGGCGGAGGTCGGCCGCGAGCAGGCCGGTGCAGGTACCGCGCTGTTCCGGCTGGCCGAGGTGCCCTCGATGCACGACCCGGCCGATCCCGGGCCGGACCCGCTGGACCAGACCGGTGAGGGCACCCGCTGGGAGCTGCAGTTCGTGCTGCAGTCCACCGAGGATCCGAGCCTGCAGATCGAGGCCGCCGACGTCTGGGCAGGCGCGGCCGACGATCTCGTCGCCGGCGCGCAGGAGGTGCTGCTCGCCGAGCTGGGCCGGGCCGCCCAGGTGCTCCCGCCGCTGGTCCGGGCGCTGCGCAGCGCCCGGCCCACCGAGCTGGCGCTGGACGTCGACGGGGCGCACCGGTTCCTCACCCGGGATGCCCCGGCACTGCTCGCGGCCGGGTTCGGGGTCGCGCTCCCCCGCGGGTGGGACGGCGCGCGCACGCTCGGGCTGAAGCTGTCGGCGTCGTCGGCGGCCGCCCCCGGGGTGGTCACCCGGGGCGGTCTGGGCCGTGACGAGCTCGCGACCTTCCGCTGGTCGATCGCGGTCGGCGACGACGAGCTGGCCGAGGAGGAGATCGCCGCTCTGGTCGCGGCGAAGGCTCCCCTGGTCCGGCTGCGTGGGCGCTGGGTCGCGGTCGACGCCGAGGCGCTGGCCCGCGGTCTGGACTTCCTGCGCCGCGCACGGGACCGCACCCCCACCGTGCACGACGTGCTGGCCGCCGCCCGGGGTGATGTCGACGCCCCGCTGCCGGTGACCGACGTGACGGCGCACGGCCGGCTCGGTGAGCTGCTCGAGGGCACCGCGGACCGCGATCTGGAGCCGCTGCCGCCGCCGTCCGGGTTCACCGCGCAGCTGCGCCCCTACCAGGAGCGCGGCGTCGCGTGGCTGGCCTTCCTGTCGTCGCTCGGGCTGGGCGCCTGCCTGGCCGACGACATGGGGCTCGGCAAGACCGTGCAACTGCTCGCCCTGGAGGCACACGACCGGGCCCCCGACGAGGGTGCGCCCGGGGCACCGACGCTGATCGTGTGTCCGATGTCGATGGTCGGCACCTGGCAGCGGGAGGCCGCCCGGTTCGCGCCGGACCTGCGGGTGCACGCCCACCACGGCGCGGGCCGGCCCCGTGGCGCGGCACTGCACGAGCGGCTCGGGGCGGTGGACCTGGTCGTCACGACGTACGCCACCGCCACCCGCGACGCCGAGGACCTGCGGCTGTGGCGGTTCCACCGGCTCGTCCTCGACGAGGCCCAGATGATCAAGAACTCGTCTGCCGCCGCGTCCCGCACGATGCGCTCGCTCGACGCGGCGCACCGGATCGCGCTCACCGGCACCCCGATGGAGAACCGGCTGGCCGAGCTGTGGTCGGTGATGGACTTCCTGAACCCGGGCATGCTCGGTGTGCCCGAGGTCTTCCGGCAGCGCTTCGCGGTGCCGATCGAGCGGCACGGCGACGCCGGGGCCGCCCGGACCCTGCGCCGGATCACGCGCCCGTACCTCCTGCGGCGGGTCAAGACCGACCCGACGGTGATCGACGACCTGCCGGAGAAGATCGAGATCGTGGTCGACCACCGGCTCACCCGCGAGCAGGCCTCGCTCTACCGCACGGTCGTCGACGACATGATGGAGAAGATCGAGGGCAGCGACGGCATCGAACGCCGCGGCAACGTGCTCGCGGCCATGAGCAAGCTCAAACAGGTCTGCAACCATCCAGCACAGCTGCTGCACGACGGCTCGCCGATCCACCGGGCGGGCGGGCGGCACCGCTCCGGGAAGGTCGCCCGGCTGGAGGAGATCCTGGAGACGGTGCTCGCCGCGGGAGACAAGGCGCTGCTGTTCACCCAGTACACGGAGTTCGCGGCGATGCTGCGCCCGCACCTGTCGGCGCGGTTCGACACCGAGGTGCTCTACCTGCACGGAGGCACCCCGAAGAAGCGCCGCGACGAGATGGTCGCGGCGTTCCAGGGACCGGACGGGCCCTCGGTGTTCCTGCTCTCGCTCAAGGCCGGCGGTACCGGGCTGACGCTGACCGCGGCGAACCACGTGATCCACCTGGACCGCTGGTGGAACCCCGCCGTCGAGGACCAGGCCACCGACCGGGCGTTCCGGATCGGCCAGAAGCGTTCGGTCCAGGTCCGCAAGTTCGTCTGCCCGGGCACCGTCGAGGAGCGGATCGACACGCTGGTCGCGTCGAAACGGTCGCTGTCGGACATGGTCGTCACCGACGGCGAGGACTGGCTGACCTCGTTGTCGGTCGGCGAGCTGCGGGAGGTCTTCGCGCTGGGCGCCGACGCGGTGGCCGACAGCGACTCCGATGCAGAACCTGACCTGCCTGCCGCCGGGGGGCTCCGGTGAGCGACCGGCCGTTCTGGGCGCAGGACGACTTCACCGGCGGTCGCCCGATCCGGGTCGAGGGCGGCATCCGGATCCACGCCCCGAAGGGCCCGGTGGCCCGCACCTGGTGGTCGGCGCGGTTCCTGTCCGTCCTGGAACAGCTCGGCGTCGGCGGGCGGCTCTCCCGCGGGAAGACCTACGCCCGGTCCGGGCAGATCGTGTCGCTCGACGTCGACGCGGGGGCCGCCGTCGCACTGGTCCAGGGCACCCGGCCACAGCCCTACCGGGTGCGGATCGGGTTGCGGGTCTGGGACAAGCCGGAGTGGCGCCGGGTGGAGCACGCCCTCGCCGCGGATGCCTGGTACGCGGCTGCGCTGCTCGCCGGGACGGTGCCGACCGAGATCGAGGAGCTGCTCGGCGGGCTCGGGCTGTCGCTGTTCCCGGCACCCGGCAACGATCTGTCGCAGGACTGCTCCTGCCCGGACGCGACGGTGCCCTGCAAACACCTGGCCGCGGTGTTCTACCTGCTGGCCGAGCGCTGCGACACCGATCCGTTCATCCTGCTGGCGCTGCGCGGCCGGGACCGGGCGACGCTGCTGGGGCGGTTGCGCGAGGAACGCGACCAGGCCGCCGGTGCGGCCGGGCCGGCCGAGACGGTGGCGCTCGCCGACCGGCTGGACGACTTCTGGTCGGCGCCCGCCGCCACCACCGTCCCGCCGCGACCACCGGAGACCGAACCGGGAGCGGTGCTGAACCAGGTGCCGGAGCCGGAGCTGCGGGCCGGCCGGAAGCGACTCACCGAGGCACTCCGACCGATCTACGCGGCACTGGCCGACCCGGAGGATGACGACCGGAACGTGTGAGGGCCCGGCCGCTGTGATCGACACGGCCGGGCCCTCGTCCCGAACTGACGCGCCGCTCCCACCACGAAGCGACACGACGAAATTAGCCAAGCCTTACCTCAATGTCAAGCCCCGGGCCGGACCGGCTCGAGTGCCGTCCAGGCACCCCGGAACGCAGGACGGCCCGGCCGCTGTGGTCATGGCGGCCGGGCCGTGATTCCCGAACTGACGCGCCGCTCCCACCACGAAGCGACAACGCAGAAGTTAGCCGAGGCTTACCTACGCCGTCAAGCGGCGCACCCGGCGGGGCCCTCGCGCCCGGTCCGCGTCAAGCCGCCCGGTCCGCACGACGTGACGCTCGAACCAGATCGTCGTCAACGGCGGGACGCTGGCGAGCAGGCCGACCGCCGTCGTCCACAGGCTCCAGCGGAACAGCCTCGCGGTCCACAACGTGACCAGCACGTAGACGACGAACAGCGCACCGTGCACCGGGCCGAAGACCTGCACCCCGATCTCGCTGGTGCCCAGCACCCACTTGACGAACATCCCGGCCAGCAGGCCGGTCCAGGACACCGCCTCGGCGATCGCGACGATCCGGAAGATCCGGGCGACGAGGGTGGGGTCGTTCATGGGGGCGGCCTCCGGGCAAGGTCGTCGAGTCGGACGGCTCCACTGTGCCGCATCCGGAGCGCGACCTTCTACCCGGCGTCGAACAGTGCGCGGACGGTCGGCAGGAGACCGTTCACCGGTGCGCCCCGACCGGCCGGATGCCCGCCGCCTCCAGGGTCGCCTCCAGCCGGGCCGGGGAGGTCCCCCGCCACAGCAGGTGGCCGTCGGGCCGGATGAGCAACGCGTCCGCGCGGTCTGTCGCGGCGAGCGTGACGGCGCCGGGAAGCCTGCGGTCGAGCACGGCGCGCAACGGCGCGAGGTCCCGGCCGACCAGCGCCCATCCCGGCCCGAGCAGGTCGGCGAGCCGCAGCCGTCCCCCGTCGACGGTGACCGGACGCTCGCCGACACGGTCTCCCGGCCGCGGCGCCCGCCCGCCCCCGCCCAGCGGGCCGCGACGGTAGCTCAGGTCCAGCTGGGACGCGACCCGGGTCGCCCGGCGCTGGACGCTCGGCAGGTCGAGGATCCGGATGAGCACGTGATCGCGCAGCAACCGGGCGAACCACCCTTGCGCGACGAGCATCCGGGTGTTGGTAGTGGTGCGCCGGAGCACGTCGGCGGCCGCCGGCCTGCGCTCGGCACCGTAGGTGTCGAGCAACGCCGCCCGCGCCCCGCCGTGTACGACCAGGGCCAACTTCCAGGCGAGGTTCTCGGCGTCACCGATGCCGGTGTTCATGCCCTGACCGCCGAACGGGGAGTGGATGTGCGCGGCATCACCGGCGAGGAGGACCCGGCCGGACCGGTAGCCGTCGGCGAGTCTGCGCTGGATGCGGAACACCGAGGTCCAGACGACGTCGGAGATCCGGGTGCCGACGATCCCGGCACGCTCCTCGATCAACCCGGCCAGCTCGCGCACGACGTCGTCGGGGGTGAGGCGGCGGCCGTCGTCGGGCACGTCGGCCATGAGCCGCCACAGCGTCCCGACCTCGTCCGGCATCGGCATCGCCATGATCAGGCCCTCACGGTGGAACCAGCCCGCGCCGCCGGAACGGTCGGGGAGCCCGTCGGCGTGCACGTCGGCGAGCAGGAACCGTTCGACGATCGGCACACCGGGGAAGCCGATGCCCGCCAGCTCCCGGACACGGCTGTGCGCACCGTCGCAGCCGACCAGCCAGGAGGCCTCGATCGTGCCGCCCTCGGAGGTCCGGATGGTCACACCACCGGCCTGCTGTTCCAGCTCCGCCACCTCTCGTCGCCATTCGACCCGCACACCGTGTCGGTCGAGGCGTTCCCGCAGCCGGTGTTCCACCGAGGCCTGAGAGACGTAGAGGGCCTGCGTGCTCTCCCGTTCGTCGTGGGCGAAGGTCATGGTCGCGAGGTGCTCGCCGCGCACGTACATGCGTAGCCCGGTCGGGGCGACGGCGTCGGCGGGCAGGTCGCCGAGCGCGCCGAGCCGGTCGAGCACCTCCACCCCGCGGGCATGCAGGATGTTCGCCCGCGAGGTCACCGACGGCCCGTCGGCCCGGTCCAGGACCCGGACCCGCACCCCGGCGGCGGCCAGGCCACAGGCGAGTGCGAGGCCGGTGGGTCCGGCGCCGACGACGAGCACGTCGGTGCCGGACCGGTGCCCCCCCGTCCCCGAGGTCCGGGACGGCGACGGTGCCGCCGGGGCCCTGGTAGGTCAGCTCGGCCACGGCGCACCCTCCTGGAAGGCGGTGAAGTCGAGTACGCGGGCCTCGACCAGGTCGGGCCGTTCACCGGACAGCGAGTGACCGACGCCGGGGACCAGCTCGACCCGGGCGTCGGGCAGCAGCGCCCGTGCCCGTCGAGCGGCCCGCGCCGCGTCGTGGGTCCGGCTCTCGGCACCGAGGAGCACCTGGACCGGGAGGGTGAGCGAACGCAGCTCGTCGTCGGACAGCATGGCGGGCGGTACCGCCGCGCCGCGGTGTCCCGCGGCGACCGCGGTGGTGACCCGTCCGGTCGGGGTGTCGAGCGACCCACCGCCGATGATCCACCGCAGCGCGCGGCGCCGGACCGGTTCGGGGGCGAACCGGGACGCCGCCAGAGCGGCGGGCAGGAAGGCCATCGGGAACCGGGCCAGCACCTGCGCCGGTTCGATCATCGTCAGCGAGGCGAACGCGGACGGATCACGCACGGCGAGGTTGGCCGCGAGCCAGGCCCCGTAGGAGACACCGACGGCGTGCGCGGGCCCGGTGCCGAGCCCCTCGACGGTGTCGGCGAGCCACGCCGCCTGGTCGTCGGCGGTGCGCGGGATCCGGTCCGGCACGCTCGGGCCGGCGTCGCCGAGCGGTTCGACAGCCAGCACGGTGCGGTTGCGGGACCAGACCGGGATCTGTGGCAGCCACAGGGCGGTGGTGGCGCCCCGGCCCGGCAGCAGCATCAGCGGGCGTCCCGGCCCGTCGCCGTACTGCAGGACGCGCACCGTTCCGAGGCGGGTCGGCACGTCGTGCTCGGTGCTCGGCTCGGGGAGTCGGGCGAGCGCGCGGTGATAGGCCAGCTGGAAGCGCCTGCGGGCGGCGGGGCTGGCGAACCCGCCGGTTCCGTCGCTGGTGCGCGCGCTCATCTCCGCCTCCGATGGCTCGGCGTCGGACGCCCTACGCCTCCGATATTACTACAGTCACTGTATCACTACATCGACTGCTCCATAATGACGTGCAATGCTGACGCCTGGACGTACCAGGTGGTACAACCTGGTTGCGTGCCGGACGGTACACCCGAGGAGGGGCGATGGAGTTCGTCGTGGAGCAGGACGTCCCGACCGACGCCGAGCACGTGTGGTCCGTGCTCGCCGACCCGGTGGACTGGCCACGGTGGACCGACTCCATCACCCGGATCGACCTGCTCGACGGCGGCATCGCACCCGGTGACCGGGTCCGGATCGTCCAGCCCCGGCTCGTCCCGATGACCTGGACGGTCACCCGGCTCGTCGAGGGCGCCGAGCTGACCTGGGTCGCCCGGGGCCTCGGTGTGGCAACCACCGGGACGCACCTGGTGACCGGACGGGGCCCCGGCCGGTCCCGGCTGCGGCTCGGCCTGGCCCAGCACGCTCCGGTGGGCGTCGTCGTCGGGACGGTGCTCGGCCGGCTCACCCGTCGCTACCTGGGGCTGGAGGCCGCCGGGATCGCGGCGGCCGCGCTGGAACACCGCGGCGCCACCTGACCGGACGCGGCCGTGCCGGAGCACCGTGGCGCCGCCACACCACCCGGCGACGAGATTGCCCCGCGCGCGGATCAGCGACCGGCCGGCGGAGGAGCCCCGTTCACCGACAACCGGATCGCGTACACCGACGTGGTCGCGGTGATGAACAGGTGGTTGCACCGGGGGCCGGCGAACACCAGGTTCGAGCAGATCTCCGGCACCCGCAGTACGCCCAGCACCGTCCCGTCGGGATGGACGCAGTGCAGGCCGTCGTGCGCCGCCGCCCAGATCCGCCCCTCGGCGTCGACCCGGACGCCGTCGAACCCGCCCGCGTCGGAGATCGCCAGGATCTCTCCGCCGCGCAGCGACCCGTCCGCGGTCACCTCGAACCGGCGGATGTGACTCGGCCGGGCCCGGGCGCCCACCGGCCACTCCCGCTCGTCGTGACGCCCCGCCGTCCCGGTCACGGACCGGTCCGTTCCAGCTCCGCGACCAGCGGGCTGTGCGCGATCTCCTCCCGGACGGCCGCGCCGAGCCGCTGCGCCGCCGCGGTCCAGGACGGGGTGTGCAGCAGGTCGTCGACGGCGCGGGCCAGCCGGGCCGGTGACGCGGTCGGGCGCAGCATGCGCCCCGCACCCCGGGCCGTCACCCGGGTCGCGTTGTCCCACTGGTCACGACCGTGCGGGAGGACGAGCAGCGGACGGTCGGCGACCAGGGACTTGAGCACCGTGCCGTGCCCGCCGTGCGTCACCACCAGATCGGCCCGTTCGAGCACCTCGGCGTGCGGGGCCGCGCGCACCACGGTGATCCCGTCGCCGCCGCGGATGCCGGCCGGATCGAGCGCGGGCCCGGTGGTGACCAGGCCACGGACCCGGCACCGGATCAGCGCATCCACCACGTTCTGCAGGCACCGGCGCTGGTCCTGGAAGGTGGAGGAGAGCGCGACCAGCACCAGCGGACCGGTGCCCTCCGGCGCGGACCAGTCGGGTGCCGTGGCCCAGGACGGGTCGTCGAGCACCGGGCCGACGTAGCGGACGCCCGGGTCGAGCCGGGCCGGGAAGTCGAAGCTGCGGGCCGTCAGGACGAGCCGGTGCCGGGCCCGGCGCAGCTGCTCCCACACTCCGCGCAGCGGCGGCAGGCCGAGCCGGGACCGCAGGCCGTTCAGCGGCGGCAGCACGTAGCGGCCCAGGAGCCGCGAGGCCGCCGCCCCGGCGGCCCGGTCCCGGAACCGGCCGAGCGCGGTCCGCCCCGGC
The DNA here is from genome assembly GCF_040659795.1 of Pseudonocardia sp. NPDC049635. Classification (NCBI taxonomy): domain Bacteria; kingdom Bacillati; phylum Actinomycetota; class Actinomycetes; order Pseudonocardiales; family Pseudonocardiaceae; genus Pseudonocardia; species Pseudonocardia sp. NPDC049635. The sequence goes on along the minus strand of NZ_JBFAON010000024.1, from coordinate 39,368 downwards.
CGCCATCCCGTGCCCAGTGGCGGCAGGCCGGGCGCCGGGACCGGGTAGACGTTCGGTATCAACACGTCGTACCGGAGTCCGGCGGCCTCGGCGGCGGCCATCGCGCCGAACGCACCGAACGAGGTGACGACCAGATCGGGCCGGTCCGCCGCGACCTCGACCGAGAGCCGCCCGGCCTGCACCGGGGCCTGGCCGACGAGCATGTGCTCGGCCATGCCGCGGGCCAGCGCCCACGGGGTGCGCAGCTCCCAGTCCCGGAAGCCGGCCGCGGGCGGCGGGCCGCCCGACCCGGGCTCCCACGGGAGGAACTCGGCCCCGGTCGCGGCGACGCCGCGTGCCATCGAGTCGTCGGCGAGCACCCGCACCCGGTGACCGCGGGCGAGCAGGCGGCGGACCGTCCCGAGCTCGGGCGGGACGGTGCCGCCGCCGTCGGTGAGCGCGAACAGGTAGTCGTTCATCCCGCGCCCCGCCCGGGCGCCTCGGCCGCGACGGTGCGCCGGAGGAACTCGACCTGCGTCCGCGCCACCCGGGCCCACAGCTGCGGATCGTCGTAGAACTCCAGGTGCGTCGCCGGGAAGACGCGCAGCTCACCGTGCGGTGCCCGGTCGGCGATCCGGCGGACCAGCGGCAGCGGCGTCTCGGTGTCGAACTCGGCGGCGCAGACCAGCACCGGCACCGGAACCCGGTCGGCGACGTCCCCGGGCCGGTAGCGGAGCATGTCCAGCGCCGCGCCCGGTGCGACCTGCTCGACCCGTTCGACGTCCGGGCCGAGGTCGGTGACGTGCCGGACGGCCTCCGGCGTGGTGACGATCGCGACCTCCCCCGGCCGCCCCACCAGCGGGACGTAGTGCGGTGCCGCCCCCAGGCGGCGACCGAGCCGGTCCCGGACGATGGCGGCGAACAGTCGCGCCGTCGTCCACCTGTTGCGGCCCTCGACCCGGCGCGGGAAACCGTTGAACGGCACCTGCGCGATCACGGCCGCGACCGGGGCGCCGTCGGCCGCGACGTGCACCGCGTGTGCCCCGCCCAGTGACACGCCCCAGACGGCGACCCGGGACGGGTCGACGCCCGGCAACGCGGAGCCGGCGACGATCGCAGCGCGCAGGTCCGCCCGCTGACCGGCCAGGTCGACGACGTGGCGCGGCACGCCCCCGCTCCTGCCGAAGCTGCGGTAGTCGAAGGTGAGCGTCGCGACGCCGGCCTCGGCGAGCGTGTGCGCCTGCATCCGGAGGCGGGCGGCGAGACCGCCGAAGCCCTGACACATGACGACGAGCGGCAGCCGGTCGCCCGCCCCGGCCGGACGGTGCAGCCGCCCGGTGAGTCGAACACCCCCGGAGTCGATGTCGACGTCGTCGATCGTGACACCGGATCCGGCCGTCATCGCCGGGGCCCGTCCGGCGCGCCGAGGTCGACGCCCGGCGCCCCGAGCCGGGCCGCCGCCGCGCCGAGCCCCTCGGTGCCGTCGGCGGCCCAGCCGACGTAGCCGTCCGGCCGGATCAGTGTCGACTGCACCCCGGGGAACCCGGCGACGAGATCGTGGCGCGCCGAGCGCGCCGCCGGTCCGGTGAGTACGAACCGGCCACCCCGGAGCGCCTCGTAGAGCCGGACGCCGTCCGGCCCGACCGCGTCCGGGGCGCGCCGGCCCACCTGCGCACCCGCACCGGCGGCGCGTGGGTAGGCGTACCCGATCCCGGTCAGCAACCCTCGGATCCGGCGGGCCGCAGGGGGCAGCGCGAGGAGGGTCCGCGCGACCCGGTTCCGCACGGCGCGGGCCGGTGCCGCGCGCAGCAGCGCGGCCCGGATCAGCCCCCCGGACAGGCGCAGGACCGTTGCGCCGACCGGACGCCGCTCGGCGTCGTAGGTGTCGAGCAGCGCGGGCGCGGCCCGCCGGTCGAGCACGGCCGCGAGCTTCCAGCTCAGGTTCGCCGCGTCCTGCAGGCCGGTGTTCATACCCTGCCCGCCGGCCGGGGAGTGCACGTGCGCGGCGTCGCCCGCCAGGAACACCCGTCCGCTCCGGTAGGCGGTGACCTGCCGCTCCTCGCTGTGGAAGCGCGAGAGCCAACGCGGGTCGTGCATACCCAGATCGGTCCCGAAGACCCGCCGGGCGACCTCGGTGATCTCGTCGAGCTGCACCGGCGCGTCGTCGGGCAGCTCCGAACCGGCCCGCCGGGCGATCACCCGGTACCAGCCGTCCCCGTAGGGCACGACGAAGCAGAAGCCGTGCCGGTTGCCGTCCACGGTCAGCACATCCGGCGGCGGGTCGCTCATCCGCACGTCGGCGAGCATCAGGGAGCGGACCACCGACTCGCCGGGGAAGTCCAGTCCGAGCTGGTCGCGCACGGTGCTGTGGTGGCCGTCGGCGCCGACGACGTACGCCGCGCCGGTCTCCCCGGGGCGCCCGTCCGGGCCGGTCCAGCCCACCGTGACCCGGTCACCGTGGTCGACGACCCGGTCGACACGCACCCCGCTCCGGAACCGGGCCCCGGCGTCCACCGCCCGCGCGGTCAGCAACCGCTCGACCTCGTACTGGGGTGTGACCAGCAGGAACGGGAACCGGCTGGGCAGGGCGGTCAGATCGATCGAGACGGAGCCGAAGAGCCGGAACTCGTCGACCGTCGCACCCCCGCTGACCAGGTCGTCGGCAAGGCCGCGGGCGTCGAGCTGCTCGAGCGTCCGGGCGTGCACGGCGAACGCCCTGGTCAGCGGGGACTGTTCGGTCCGCCGCTCCAGAACCGTGACGTCCACTCCGGACGCCGCGAGATCACCGGCCAGCAGCAGGGCAGTGGGACCGCCACCCACGACGACGACGCTCATCGCGCACCGCACGGCCGACACGGGTTTCGACAGGGCTGGGACATCACGACGCTCCGGGAGGATGGGCGGAACCACGCTACTTCGCTGAGTGTAGTAATGCAGTCAATGTAGTCAACTCAGGCGGTGCTGTTGTTGTCGTTCCCGGGGCACCGCTCCACAACCATCACGACAGCCATCACGACACCGCCGGACTCGTCCCGCTGGTCACCCGCCCCCGAGTCCGCGCAGCGCGATCTCGACCCCCCGGTGCATCGCCGCCCGCACCCCCTCCGGGGTCTCCCGGGCGCGCAGCGCGACGAGCCCGGCCGCGTACATCGCCTCCATGACGGCCGCGACCGAGACGGTGGCGCCGAGCTCGTCGACCTCCTCCGGGAACGAACGGTGCAGCGCCTGCGCGTAGCGCGCCTCCGCGGCGCCGCGACCGCGGAACATGCTCGCCTGGAAGCGCTGGTCCTGCGCGGCGAGGCGCAGTCGCAGCCAGGCGAGCCGGGCCTCCTGCTCGGGCAGGTCGTCGATCATCGTGTGCGCCGCTCTGGCCAGGGTGTCGACCATGTGCTCACCGGGTCCGGGTGCCGAGAGCACGTCGAGCACGAGCTCCACCCGCGCGGCCGCACCGCCGGTCAGCACGTCCTCCTTGGACGCGAAGTGCAGGAAGAACGTCCGCGGCGTGACGTCGGCCCGCTCGGCTATCTGGGCGACGGTCGTCCCGTCGAACCCCTGCGCCTCGAAGAGTTCGACGGCGGCGTCGATCAGGGCCTGCCGGGTCGCCAGCCTCTTGCGCTCGCGTCGCCCCGGCTGCTCAGCCATTGCGGCGCTTCCCCCACAGCGCGATGTCGACGGCGCGGTGCATCGCGTCCTGGATCGTCGGCACCGCGGCACCGCTGGCGAGCACGGTCGTCGCGGCGGCGTAGGTCGCCGCCATCACCGCGGCGACCAGCGCCGCCGCGCCGATCTCGTCGATCCGGTCGTCGAACCGTTCCCGCAAGGCCGCTGCCAGCAGCTTCTCCGCCTCGAACCGGCGACGCACGCTGTTCGCCCGGATCGACGGGTGCGCACGGGAGAGGTCGTAGCGGACCCGGCCGAGAGCGAGCTCCTCGGGCCGGCCGTCGTCGATCATCAGACGCATCGCTCTGGCCAGCGCGTCCTCCGGACCCTCCCCCGGCACGTGTTCGGCCAGCGCGTCCAGGCCGATCTGCAGCCGCGCGTCGGCGTCACCGGCGAGGACGTCCTCCTTGGTCGGGAAGTGCAGGAAGAACGTCCGGGTGCTGACGTCGGCCCGCTCCGCGATCTCCGCGACCGTGACACCGTCGAAACCGCGCTCGCCGAACAGCTCCAGCGCAGCGGAGACCAACGCCTCCCGCGTCGCCAGCTTCTTGCGTTCCCGGCGGCCCATACCGTCTGACACGCGGCCAGTGTTCCACCCGGTTCCGCTCGGCTGCCGGTTTCGGGCCGCCCGTCACCAGGTGACGAGGAGCTCGTCCGGACCGGCGAACACGCTGTCCCGCCGGGACGGCGACGTCGCGGTCGGACCCGAGCCGCCGTTTCGTCGTCGCAGCCGACCCACCGACACCGGCAGGAGCGGGAGCCAGGGACGCCCGGCCCGCGCGATCTCACCGAGCCGCCCGAGGACTGTGGTCCACTCCCCACGAGCGTGACCCCACAGTGGTCAGGGCGTAACGTGGAGTGAGTGGCCGCTTCCCCGCACGGCAAGGTACGGATCGGCGTCGGGCTGCTGGGGGCACGCTCGCTCCCCGACCTGGGCACCGAGTTCGACGAGCTGCTCGCCGCGCTCGACAAGTCCGCCGTGGACTCCCTCTGGCTCGCCGACCTGCCCTCCACCGGGGTGATCGAGGCGACCGTCGGCAGCACCTGGGCCGCCGCCCGCACCCGGCGGCTGAAGGTCGGCACCGGCGTCACGGTGCTGCCCGGCCGCAACCCGATGCTGTTCGCCGCCGAGCTCGCCTCGCTCGCGGTGCTCGCGCCGAAGCGGATCCTGCCGGTCTTCGGGATCCGTGCCGCGTCCCCGCACGACCGCCAGCTCTACCCGGTGCCGGGACGGCTCGCCGCCGTGTTCGAGGAGTCGGTCACCGTGCTGCGGCGGCTGCTGACCGAGGACTCGGTCACCCATCACGGCGAGTTCTTCACCCTCGACGACGCCTCGATCGTCCCGCGACCGGTGCAACCCCTGGACCTGTGGTTCGGCGGCCGGGCGGAGGCGGGTCTACGCCGCGCCGGGCGGCTCGCCGACGGCTGGCTGGCCAGCTTCCTCACCCCGGCGGAGACGGCGCGCGGTCGCGCCGTGATCGAGCGGGCGGCCGAGGAGGCGGGCCGCACGATCGACGACGACCACTACGGCACCAACGTCTGGGTCGCCGTCCCCGGCACGGACACCGACGCCGCGCTGGCCCGCGCCGCCGCGCAACGCCCGGACGTCGACCCCCGCGAGCTGGTCGGGATCGGCTGGGACGGGGTCGCGGAGCTGATCCGCCGCCACCTCGACGGCGGACTCACCAAGTTCGTCGTGCGCCCGTCCGCCCCGATCCTCGACTGGACCGGCTACCTCGACGAGTTCACCGCCGAGCTGGGGCCGCTGGAGTCCGGCTGATCACCGGGTGACGGTCAGCGCCTCCGTCGAACCGGGACGCAGCGTCCCGCAGCCCGATCGGGGCGCCGAGCTCGCCGCCACCCGGCGCGGCTGGGTGACCTGTTCGGCGTAGCTGGTCGCCGCGGCGAGCCGGGCCGGATCGGTCACGAGGTCCCGGCGCACCAGGTAGCCCGAGTCGGGCGCCACCATGAGCACCGGCAGGTAGCGCTGCGCGGTGCGCGGGTCGTCGAGCAGGCCGGTGTTACGCGCCCAGTTGCCGTGCACCTCGATGAACTCCGGGCGCACCTCGTCGAGCACGTGATCGCGCAGGCCCGCCATGTCGTCGTCGGCGTAGTACCGGGCGAGCGGCGCCGACACCAGACCTGCGAGGTCGACGACCTCGTACCGGCTGGTCAGGGCGGTACCACCGACGTCCGGCGTGGCGATCCGGCCGGTGCGGATGCCGAGGATGTCACCGAACGCGTTCGGCGCCGCCCCCATCCCGACGGCGATCGCGCACAGCGGCACCGTCGGGCCGTTCCGGAAGCCGCGGGCGATCTGCGACCACGACGACGCCGACACCACCAGTGCCACCGCCACCAGCAGTCCGGCGACCACCCGGCCGCGGCCGGTCATCGCACCGGCCGCCCGCTCCGCGGCCAGCACCCCGGTCAGCCCACCCGACACCCAGACCGGTGTCGCGAAACGCTGCAGCCCCATCCAGTCCGGTTCCAACACGGCGTAGGCCCCCAACGCCAGTGCGAACAGGACCAGCAGCACCGCGAGCAGCGGCCGGTGCCGTCCCGGGCGCAGCAGCGCCGCCCCGAGCGCGCCCACCGCGATCGACACCGGCAACCAGCCGACCACCGGCACCAGCTCCACCGGCCGGTCGAGCGCGGCCAGCCCCGGCAGCTCCTGCGCCTTCGCGACCGCCGTGTTCGGCACCCACAGCTCGAAGGTGGCCAGCCGCCAGGCCAGGTAGGCCCCGTACGGCACCGCGAACGCGACGACCGACAGGCCCGCCGCGGCAACCGCCCGTCGCACCGTGCCGCGGCGCAGCAGGAGCACCACGACCAGCGGGTACGCCACCGCGTACACCAGCCCGTCCGGCCGGGTCAACGCCGCGGCCGCGGCGAGCAACCCGGCCGTCACCGCGACACCGGGCGCGGTGAGCCGCTCCCGTGCCACCGCCCGGACCAGCGTCGCCGCCAGTGCCGACGTCACGACCGCCAGCAGTGGGTTCTCCAGCCCGGACGACATCCACACCGCGTACGACGGGACGACCGCCACCAGCGACCCCGCCACCGCGGACACCAGCGCGGCCCGCCACCGGGAGGGAACGACCTCGCGCGCGATCAGGTGGAACGCGACCGCGACCCCGGCGCCGCAGGCCAGCGCCGCGGCCTTGGGGAACAGCACCAGGTCGGACACCCCGAACCAGGTGCCGTGGTCGAACAGCCCGACCACCGAGGCGAGGACCAGCAGGGCCAGCCAGGTGGGATTCGACCAGCCCTCCACGGGGGCCGAACCCGGCTGCAGAACCGGGCCGGCGCCGGCCGCGATCGACCGGGCGTAGGCGAAGGTGATCCCGGCGTCGTCGATCAGCCAGCGGCCGTAGAGCGCCATGTGGCACGCCAGCACCAGGGTGGGTACGCCGACCGCGACCCCCCAGGCCGCCGCGGCGGACCACCTGCCACGCCGGACCGGAGCTGCCGCACGCCGGGCCGGGATCTCGGAGACGAGCACCCGCGGGATTGTGTCGCAAAATCATCATCGGCGGATGTCCGGAGCCCCGCCCGCATCGGGCGTGCCCGGTCGCCGTGCGGATGGCAGGGTCGGAGCCATGACAGCGACCCGCGATCGCGACGACCGCGGCCGTGCCCGCAACGCCCGCCCCCGGGACGCCGCGGGCCGGCCGCTCCCGCACGGCGCGACCGGCGTCGACCGAGTGCCCGAGGATCTCGTCCTACCGCCGGACGAGGCCGTCACCGAGGCCCAGCGGCTGCTCGACGAGGGCCTGCCGTTCCAGGCGCACGAGGTGCTGGAGGGCACCTGGAAGGACTGCGACGACGACGGCCGCGAGCTCTGGCGAGCGCTGGCCCAGCTCGCGGTCGGACTCACCCACGCCCAGCGCGGCAATGCCCGCGGTGCGGTGGCGCTGCTGCGCCGCGGCGCCGAGGGCGTCCGCATCTGGCGGGTGCTCGACCGGGCCGCTCCGGCCGGGCTGGACCTGGCGGGCCTGACCGCGCACGCCGAGTCGCTCGCCTCCGACATCGAGGCGGGCCACGCCGTCGGGCCGGACCGGTTGCGTCCCCGGTTGCGCGGGGGTGCCGTCGGCCACCCCGGTGGTGATCACCCGTGACGCCCGGCGCTCGTCCGGGCACGATGTGGGGCATGCAGCTCCCCGGTGACCCTCGCTGACGGTGCCCGTCAGCTCCGCCCGCACGTCCTGGTTCCGCAGCCTGCTGCGTGAGGCCCGGTCGCTCCCGACCCTGCTGGTGCTCGCCCTGATCGCGGTCGTCGGCGTGCCGCTGGTGATCATGGGAACGCCGGAGAAGCAGGTCGAGGTCTTCGGCCAGCAGGTCGGCGTCGGTGCCCGCGTCCCGCCGCTGACCCTGTCCGGCCCGGCCCAGATCGTCCAGATCGGCAACGCCGAGTTCGATCTCAGCAGCGTGCAGGTCTACGGCCCGATCCGGCCGCGGTTGTCGGTCGGGCCGCTGAAGCGCCCCGAGGACAACGGCCCGGTGCTCGGCCCGCACACCGTCGACGGCGCCGGGGACGCCGTCCGCACGCTCACCGACGGTTTCGCCACCTGGTACCTGTGGGGCGCCGCCGGCATGATCGTCGCGGCGCTGCTGGCGAGCGGGTTGATGGGGTGCGTGCGGCTGCTGGTCGCGCTGCGCCGGGCCCGGCGCCAGGACAGCGAACCCGTGCACTGGGACGATCACGCCGGCCCGATCGGCCGGATGACCACGATCGCGGTGGCCGCGTCGGTGCTGTTGTGGGGCGGTGCCGGTGTCGCCGCGCTGCACGGGACGACGACCGGGCTCGCCTCGATCACCTCGCTGACCGATCTGGTCGGCGCATCTGCGATCACGCCGTCACCGGTCGGCCCACCCGTCACCGGCGTCACCGGCGCGGTCATCGGCGACTCCCGGGCGGCGCGGGTAGGTGGTCCACCCCTCGAACAGCCGGACGGCTCCGTCGCCCCGGACGACGCCGCCTGCGCACGCAGCGCCGACTCCACGGCCGCCGAGCTGTCGCTGCTGCGCGGCGAGCAGGTGCTGAACCTGGCGTGCGCCGGGGCCAGCATCCCCGCCGGGTTGCGTGGGCCGCAGCAGCGCGACGGCGTGACCCTCGATCCCCAGGTCGGGCGGCTCAAGCAGGTACAGGGGCTGCAGTGGGTGGCCGTCGCGATCGGCCCGAACGATCTGGCCTGGTCGGACTTCCTTCTCTACTGCTACGGCTCCGAGACCTGCGACGACCGGCTCGCCGAGGGCGAGTTCGAGTCCCGGCTGGCCGTGTTCGCCCGCGACGTCGGGGCGCTGTTCAGCGACCTGGACGCGCTGCCCGGTGATCCACGGGTCGTCGTCACGCTGTCCTACGACCCGTTCCCGGCGCAGTTCGACCCCACCTGCGCCGACATGCAGGGCCCGCCCGGCGCCGCCGGGCTGGACCAGGACAAGATCGACCTGCTGACCGAGCGGAACCGCAGGCTCAACGACGTGCTGGCCGACGGTGCGGCCCGCTTCGGCTTCACCACCGCGGCACCGAACCTGACCCCGCTCTGCGCCCCGTCCGCCGATCAGCTGGGACCGGACCTGCAGGGCCTGGACCGGCCGGACCCGTTCCACCCGACCGCGGTCGGGTCGTTGCGGATCGCCGCCTCGACGGCCGCGGCCCTGGCGGTCCCGCGCGAGGGCCCGCAGGGCGCCCCCGGATCCCCGTGACCGGTCCGGCGGCACGGGTCGGGCCCCGGTCCTGGCGGGACCGGGGCCCTGGACGTGCCACCGGTGAGGTCAGTAGCGGATGACGCCGCGGACGTTCTTGCCGGCGTGCATGTCCTCGTAGGCGGTGGCGACCTGGTCGAGGGTGTAGGTCGTGGTGACCAGCTCGTCGAGCTTCAGCGCGCCGGAGCGGTAGAGCTCCAGCTGGCGCAGGATGTCCCAGTTCGGGTTGGACATGCCGAACATCGCACCCTGGATCCGCTTCTGGAACAGGGTGACGTCGGCCAGCGAGACCGGCAGCGGCTCGGTCGAGTTGATGTCGCCCAGTGCCGTGACGACGACGGTGCCGGCCTTGCGGATCGAGCCCATCGCCTGCCCGACGTGGTCGGGCTTCAGCACGCCGACGGTGATGATCGTCTGGTCGGCGCCCTGGCCGTTGGTGAACTGCTTGGCCAGCTCGGTGGCCTCCTCCATCGTCTCCACCGCGTGGGTGGCGCCGAGCTGCTGGGCGGTCTCCCGCTTGAGCGCCACCGGGTCGACGGCGATGATGTTGCTGGCGCCGGCGTGCGCGGCGCCCTGCACGGCGTTGATACCGATGCCGCCGATACCCATGACGATCGTGGTGTGTCCGGGCTGGACGCCGCCGGCGTTCACCGCGGAGCCCCAGCCGGTGCCGACGCCGCAACCGACGAGGCAGGCGACCTCGAGCGGGATGTCGTCGGGCACCTTCACGCAGGAGTCCTCCGAGACCAGGGTGGTCTCGCAGAAGGTCGAGATCCCGCACATCTGGCCGACCGGGGTGCCGTCGTCGGCCAGCCGCAGGCGGGTGGTGTTCTCCTCCCACCGGGTGCCGGCGAGCAGCCCGGCGCCCAGGTCGCAGAGGTTCTGCATGCCGCTCGCGCACCAACGGCAGTGCCCGCACGAGGGCAGGAAGGAGAAGACGACGTGATCGCCCTCCTTGAGGCCCTTCTTGTTCGCGCCGGCCCGGGTGACGATGCCCGAGCCCTCATGTCCCCCGGCGAAGGGGTAGGTGCCGACCGGGATGTCCCCGGTGGCGATGTGGTCGTCGGAGTGACAGAGCCCCGACGCCACCATCTTCACCTCGATCTCGCCCGGGCGCGGGTCGTCGAGCTCGAGATCCACGACCTCGAACTTGCCCGGTGCGCTCCGGACCACGGCCCCACGGGTCTGTGCCACTGTGCTCTCCTCCGACGTCGATGTCAGCTCAGGTCGATGCGCACGTGACGATATGACCCGGATCACGGGTTGGGAAGTGCCACACACCGATCACGGCAGGACGTTCGCTCGTGGAACGTCCCTACCGGGGCATCCGGCGCCACACCGCGCGCGGCAGCAGCCGCAGCACCGCGAAGAGCAACCGCAGGGTGCCCGGCACCCAGACGTCGGCGTTCCCGCTGCGACGGCGCAGAGCCGCGACGGTGGCGTCGGCGACCTGCTCCGGGGTAGAGGACAGCGGAGCAGGATGCATCCCCTCGGTCATCCGGCCGATCACGAAGCCGGGCCGGATCAGCACCAGCCGCACCCCGGATCCGTGCAGCGCGTCGGCCAGGCCGGAGGCGAACCCGTCGAGGCCCGCCTTCGCGCTGCCGTAGACGTAGTTGGCCCGCCGTACCCGCACCCCGGCCACCGAGGAGTAGACGACCAGCGTTCCGCTCCCCTGTTCCCGCAGCACCTGCGTCAGCTCGGTGAGCAGGTGAACCTGGGCGAGGTAGTCGGTGTGCACGATCGCCGCCGCGTGCGCCGCGTCGGTCTCGGCGCGGGCCTGGTCGCCGAGCACACCGAAGGCGATCACCGCGACATCGATCCGCCCGTGCCGGGCCCGCACGTCGTCGATCAGCGGGCGGTGCGCCGCGAGATCGTCGGCGTCGAACTCGGCGGTCTCCACGCGGGCGCCCGCCGCGGCCACCCGCGCCGTCTCGGCGTCCAGCTCACCGGCCCGGCGTGCGGCGAGCACCACGGTGCCCGCCTCCCGCCCGGCGAGGCGCTGCGCGACCGCCACCCCGATCTCGCTCCGACCGCCGAACACCAGCACCGTTCCGCTCACCCGCGCAGCCTCCCACCCGGTGCCGCACGGTTCGCCGCGCGGGCGGGCAGGGATACTCCGGGGGTGACGACCTCCGCCCCACCCGGGCGCCGCGCCGCGGTGCTCGGCTCGCCGATCGCCCACAGCCTGTCCCCGGCCCTGCACAACGCCGCCTACACCGCCCTCGGCCTGGTGGACTGGCGCTACGACCGGTTCGAGGTCGACGAGGCCGGCCTGGCCGGGTTCGTCGCCGGGCTGGGCCCGGAGTGGGTGGGCCTGTCGCTGACCATGCCGCTCAAGCGGGTCGTGCTCGACGTCGCCGACACCGTCTCCCCCGGTGCCGCCGCCATCGGCGCCGGCAACACGCTGGTGTTCACCGACGGGGGCAGCACCGTGCACAACACCGACGTCACCGGGATCGCCGAGTCGCTGCGCGCCGCCGGGGCGGGCGCCGGGCGGGCGGTGATCCTCGGTGCCGGCGGGACCGCCCAGGCCGCGCTCGCCGGGTTGCACGACCTGGAGGTCGACGGGATCGACGTCCTGGTCCGCGATGCGAGCCGCTCCGGTGACCTGCAGGCCACCGCGGCCCGGCTCGGCACCGAGGCACGGGTGCACGCGGTGCTCGGTGACCCGGTCGCCGCCGCGACCGTGCTGGACGGGGCCGCCGTCGTCGTCTCCACGCTGCCCGCGGGCGTCGCGGACGTGCTCGCCGGTGCGCGCTGGAGGCCCGGGACCGTGCTGCTCGACGCGGTGTACGCGCCGTGGCCGACCGCCCTCGCGGCCGGTGCCGCCGCGGCCGGGGCGACGATCGTGTCCGGCCTGGAGATGCTGCTGCAGCAGGCGGTCGCACAGGTCGAGCTGATGACCGGCCGGCCGGGGCCGGAGCCCGCGATGCGGGAGGCCCTGGAGGCCGCCGTCCTCGCCCGGAGCTGAGCGTCACCGCGCGCGAGGACCGCACCCGTCCGACCATGGCCGGGTGGAGGCGACGAGCTGCGCGGTGTGCGGGCGCCGGACCGAGGGCCCGGACACGGACCGGTTCTGCTGTGCGGAGTGCCGCGAGCGCGGCCTCCGGCAGGTCGACCGGGACCTGGAGGACGCCATCACCGACCTGCTCGCGCAGCGCCGGGCCGGTGCGACGATCTGCCCGTCCGAAGCGGCCCGACGGGTCGCGCCCGACGGTTGGCGCGACCTGATGGAACCGGTCCGGATGGCGGCGCGACGGCTGGTCGCCGCCGGAGCGGTCGAGATCGTCGCGGGCGGCGCGGTCGTCGACCCGTCGACGGCGAGGGGGCCGGTCCGGATCCGCCGCGCCCGGCCGCACGACCGGGGCGGGTGATCGGGCACGCTGGCCGGTATGCCACCGCGCGACGTCTACACCCACGGCCATCCCGAGATCGTCGTCCGCTCGCACTCCGCCCGCACCGCCGAGGACTCCTGCGGTTACCTGCTGGGGCACCTGGCACCGGGCACGTCGCTGCTCGACGTCGGTTGCGGTCCCGGCAGCATCACCGTCGACCTGGCGGCCCGGGTGGCGCCGGGCCGGGTCCGGGGCGTCGAACTGGTGCCGGAGCCGCTGGAGCAGGCCAGGGCGGCCGCCGCCGACCGCGGCGTCGCCGTCGAGTTCGCCGTCGACGACGCCTACGCCCTGTCCGAACCGGACGACACCTGGGACGTCGTGCACGCCCACCAGGTGCTGCAGCACGTGTCCGACCCGGTCGCGGTGCTGCGTGAGATGCGCCGGGTCGCCCGCCCGGGCGGGCTGGTCGCCGTCCGGGACGCCGACTACGCGGGGTTCCACTGGTGGCCCGCCGATCCTCGGCTGGACCGCTGGCTGGAGCTCTACCGGGCGGTCGCCCGTGGCAACGACGCCGAGCCCGATGCCGGGCGGCGGTTGCTCGGCTGGGCGCACGCAGCCGGGTTCACCGAGGTGGTCCCCTCGGCCGCGGTCTGGTGCTATGCCACACCGGTGCAGCGGGCCGCCTGGGGTGGCATGTGGGCGGACCGGATCCACACCGGCGTCGGGCGGATGGCGCTGGAGCGCGGCCTCGCCGAGCCGGCCGAGCTGACCGCGATCTCGGACGCCTGGCGGGCCTGGGCGGAGCACCCCGACGGCTGGTTCGTCGTCCCGCACGGCGAGCTGCTCTGCCGGGCCTGAGGGGTCAGGGGATCCGGGCGCCCAGCCAGAGCAACAGCATCTCGACGTGCCCCTCGAAGCGCTCGTCGGCGGTGGCCGGCGGGACGTGCCCGAGCGAGCGCAGGTGCGGCAGCTCGTCCTCATTGGCGGCTGCCCGGGTGACCGGCGTGACCTCCTCCGGCGGGCCGTTCCGGGGGTCCGCCGCGGCCGCCCTGGCCTCCCACTCCTCGATCTCGGTGAAACCGGCGACGGTGCCGATGATCAGGTCGCAGCCACGGACCACGTCCTCGGGCGGGAGCCCCGTCGCCAGCAGGAACCCGGCGAGAACCTCCATGTTGCGCAGGGCGGCGGCGCGCACCTCGTCGTCCATCGGGGTGGACGCCACGATCCGCAGCAGCACCGGGTAGCGCCGGTACCAGGCCCGGAGCTCGCGGACGAACCGGGCGAGCCCGTCCTCCCAGCGCTCCGGGTCGTGCGGCCCGTCGGGCCACTCCCGTTCGGCGACGGCGACGGCCGCGGCGAGCGCGTCGTCCCGGTCCCGGACGATCTTGTAGAGCGCGCGCGGGGTCACCGAGAGCCGCTCGGCGATCGATCGCATGGTCACCCGGTCCGCGCCGCGGCCCGCCGCCTCGTCGAGCACTGCGCGACCGATCCGCTCCCGGGTCAGCGTCGGCTCGCCCTTCCGCGGCCTGCCGATCCGCCGGGCGATGCCCGGGGGCCGTCCGGACGTCGGAAGATCGGTCACCGGGCCCACGGTATCGGTGCGGGCCGGGGGTGGACGGGCCGAGGCCGGGAGTCGGCGGGTGCGCACGTGCCCGAGGACGGGCGGTGACTGTCCCGACGATGTTCTCCCCGACATCCTCAGTGGCACTCTCAGTGCCACTCTCAGTGCCACTCTCAGTGCCACTCTCAGTGGCACTCTCAGTGGCACTCTCAGTGGCACTCTCAATGACGTTGCGGAACCGGCCCGACCACCCGGCCCGCCTGGTATGAACGCTTCGTCGGACTGCAGCTGGGGGGCTCATGGATGTCGGCGATCTGCCGATCGGTGCGGAGTTCGGCGACTTCGAGATCCGGGGCAGGCTCGGAGCGGGCGGGATGGGTGTCGTCTTCCGTGCCTACGACCGGCGGCACGGCGGCGAGGTCGCGCTCAAGGTGCTGCCCGCGGCCCTGGCCGCCGACCGCGTCACCGTCGAGCGGTTCCGTCGCGAGGCCCGGGCCGCGTTCGAGCTGCGCGACCCGCACGTGGTCCCGGTGCACGGCTACGGCGAGGTCGACGGCAGGCTCTACCTGTCGATGCGCCTGATCGACGGCGAGGATCTCGCCCGGCTGCTGTCCCGCAGGGCCCCGCTGCCCCCGGTGCGGGCGGCCGGGATCGTCCGGCAGGCCGCGCACGCGCTGGACGCGGCACACGCCGCCGGGATGGTGCACCGCGACGTCAAACCGGCGAACCTGCTGGTCGTGGAGGCTCGCGACGACTTCACCTCGCTCGTCGACTTCGGCATCGCCCGCGCCGTCGGACCCGATCCGGACACCGCGCTCACCGCGACCGGTGCCACCGTCGGGACGCTCGGCTATCTCGCCCCGGAGCGCCTGTCCGACTCCCTCGGCCCGGTGGACGGGCGCGCCGACGTCTACTCGCTGGCCTGCGTGCTCGTCGAGATGCTGACCGGGCGGCCACCGTTCCCCGGTGCGGAGCCCGCGACCGTGCTCTCCGCGCACCTGATGGCGCCACCGCCGCGGGTCACCGCGCTGCGGCCCGAGCTCGATCCCGGGTGGGACGACATCGTCGCCCGCGGGATGGCCAAGCGACCGGACGAGCGCTACCCCACCGCCGGGGCGCTCGCCGCCGCGGTGACCCGGCTGGCCGGGGGCGCCCCGCAGGCACCCGTGGCACGGACCGAGGTGCCCGCGCCGGCCCGAGCCGGCGCGGTTCCGCCGGCGGCCCCGAGCGGCGCAGGTGCACCGGCCGAGGCGCAGGACCGGGCCGGCGCCCCGGGGCACCACGCTCCCCCGGGACCGCCGCCGTACGGCACGCCCCCGGCTCCGCCGCCGAACGGCACGCACCGGGACGCGGCACCGCCGGGCGGAACCCGTCCCGGCGCGGGCGACGCGTCCCCGGCCGCGGCGCCGGCCGCCACTGCACCGGCGGACCCCGGGCCCGGGCCGACCTGGATCCTGCCCGACCACGACGGCGCCGCTGCCCCACCACCACACCGGGGCCGCGGGCTCGTCCTCGCGATCGGGGCCGCCCTGGTCGCGACGGCCGTCCTGGTCGGCGTGGTGTGGGCGATCCTGCCCGACCGGGGTGACGGCGACGGCGACACCGCGATCGCCGTGCCCACCCTGAGCTCGCCACCGGCCCCGGACCCGCGGCCGACGGCGCCCGGTTCACCCGGGCCGTTGCAGCCGGCCGGCTCGGCGACCACCGGCGCGCCACCGACCGCCACGTCCGACCCGGCCGCCGGTGACGGCGACCTGGGGCTGGCCCGGCCGGTCACCCGGCTCGGCTGCACGGGGGCCGATGTGGTCATCGTCGGCGCCGGGATCGATCCGGCGCGCTACCCGCAGGACGTCCAGGAGCACCTCGACCGCCATCCCGGCTCGAACTACCTGCGGGCACTCGGCAGCTGCACTTCGTTCCGGCCGCGAACCCCGACCGGCGAGCTGATCTACGTCGTCTATCTCGGACCGTTCAGCGACCGCGGACGGGCGTGCGAGGCACTGGCCCGGGCCGGAGGGGACTCCTACATCCAGCCGCTCGGTGTCGCACCCCTGCAGCCGGGCGGCCCCGGCTGCTGACCCGCCTCAGCGCAGCCGGTGCGCGGAGACGGCGTAGTCACCGCCCCGGTAGGGCTCCCGGTCCCAGGTGGCCCACCGCTGCTCGGGCACGAGACCCGCGGCGGCGCACCAGGCGTCGTACTCGTCGAGGGTGGGCCAGCCGGGCCGCAACGTGAAACCGGCGAGCAGCAGCCCGCCGCGGCGCAGGTGGCGAGCGCACCCGCCGACGACCCCCGCGCGGTCATCGGCGTAGGGGATCACGTTGCCCGCCAGCACCACCAGCCCGAACCGCTCGGGCAGGTCGAGATCCTCCAGACCGACCGCCGCCCAGCGCAGCCCCGGCGCCTTCGCCCGGGCGGCGGCGATCATGTCGGGATCGGGATCGACACCGACCACATCGATCCCGCGACGGTCCAGCTCGATCGCGACCCGACCGGTCCCGCAGCCACCGTCGAGCACCGCGCCGCCCTCCAGCAGCGCCTGCACGAGGCCGGCCTCGCCGTGCGGGTCGTGGCCGGCCTCGGCCATCGCCGCCCACCGGGCGTCGTAGGTGTCCAGGTCGACCCGGTCCTTCCAGGACGACCAGTCGTCGGGCAGGTCGTTCGGCACCTGCCGAGGGTAGCCCTACGCCGCGACGGTCGTACCGAGCCTGCGGCGCAGCCAGGCTGCCAGCCCGCGGCCCCGGTACAGCGGATGCACCAGGACCACCGGTTCCGGACCGCCGCCGTCGGCGGCCAGCAGCGAGCCGGCCGCGACCAGCGTGCCGCCCGTGGTGCGCACCAGCAGGCAGACCCCGCCCGGGGGGTCGAGCACCGACCGCAGCTCGTCGACCGTCCAGTCCGCGACGGCGGTCCCGTCGCCGGACGCCCCGGCCAGGCAGGTGCGCAGCAGTGTGTCCAGCTCGGTCGTCTCCGCACCCGCCGCGGGCAGCACCGTCAGCTCCTCGCCACCGGGGAGCAGCAGTTCGTGACCGTCGCGGGCGGGCTGCGTGGACGCGGCCCGGAGGAACGCCTCGGCCCGCGCCCGCTCGGTCACGGTGAACGGCGCCCACGCGCGGCGGGCGATCAGCCCGGCACCGTCCGGGCAGGGCAGCACGAGGGCGTGCCCGTCCCCGGTTTCCGGTCCGGTCCCGTCCGGCGTCGTCTCGACGGCGTCGGCGTGCAGCAGCTCCGCCAGCCCGCGCGCCACGTCACCGGCGGTGCGGGTCCGGGTGAGCAGGTCCAGCGCCCGGGTCGGCGGGTCGACCAGCTCGTGCGGATCGGCGACGACGACCTGCACCGCGTCCAATCCGGCCGAGCGCAGCCTGCGCCGGATCACCCGGGACAACCGCGCCGCGCTCACCCGCCCGCCGACCAGCATCTCGTCGACGACCGAACGTGAGTCGTTGCCGTGCACCGACAACGCCAGGATGTTGCCGTCCACCTCGGCGACAGCCGCGGTCAGCCGGGCCAGCGCCCCCGACTCGTCGGGCAGCCGGACCCGGACCTTGTACAGCGCAGGCAGGCCGTCGGCCACCTCGTCCTCGGTGGCGTGACCGGAGCCCGGATCGGTCCCGGGCCCGCCGTCCGGGCCGCCGGTGCCGTCGTCGGTGCCGAATCCGGACGGCACCACGGTCAGGTCGGCGGTGCTGTCGTGCACCACCCGCAGGACCGCGCGGTCCCCCGGCGCCCGGCACTCGACGAGCGACTGGCCGGGACCGACGGCGCAGCGCCCAACCGCGCCCAGCGCCGCCCACATGGTGACCTGGTTCGCGGTGAGCACCGGCTTGCCGAGCTCGGCCTCCAGACCGGCGATCACGTCGTAGGTGGGCAGGTTCGTGCAGGACACGAAGACCGCCTCGGCGTCCGGGTGGTCGGCGGCGCGCACCGCGCGCACCACCTCCTCCGCCCGCACGTCCCAGATGCGGCCGAGCAGGCCCAGGCCGTACCGGGCCACCGTGCCGATCCCGTGCGCCGCGAGGAACGCCTCGAGCTTCGCGGTGAGGTCGTCGACGTAGGGGGTCGCCAGCGCGAGCCGGTCGACGCCGAGCGCGGCGCACGCGGCGACCAGGGCACCGGCGGTGGTGACGGCCTGTGGGGCCCCCGCGTCCCGGATGACCTCGCGCAGCGCCCGCTCCCCGTCGGCGCCTGCGACGAAGCTGCCGGAGGTGCAGGAGTAGGCGACGACACCCGGCTCGGGAAGCAGCACGTCCCGCACCGCCTGCCGGACGGTCTCCGGGGCCGAGATCAACAGGGCCTGGCCCGCGTCGGCCGGGGTCGCGACGTAGGGGGTGCGGGTGACGTGCAGCGACGTCGGTGCCGGGACCCACCGCCACATCTCGCGGTCCTGGGCGAAGTCGTAGGGAACGACGACGCCGATGCCCGCCTCCGGCAACTCACGATCACCCATCACGGCCTCCACACGCACACGATCGACGGCCGCCGTTTCCACGGGGGGTCGCGGCGGTTACACGGGGGTCAGGACGCCCGCCGGAGGCCGTGGGTTCCGTCTCCCCGCCGGTGACTGTGTGCGCAGGAGAGGTGTGCTGCCCGTTCTCGATCGTCCCGCCGCCGAGTGTGCCATCCCCACCCGTCCGTGGAGAAACCTCCCGCGGTGTCACGTTCGGCACGGGTCGACCGCGACTCACGGGACCCGATCTCGTTGCGACGGCGGCGAACCCGTGCGGGCGGCGGTGGGTACCGGACGCGGGGGTGCCGGACGCTGCGGGGTGGGAGCCGTCGGGGCTCAGCCGCAGACCGCGCCGTCGGCCGCCGACGAGACCAGCTTCGCGTATTTCCCCAGGACACCGCGCCGGTTGGTGGGCTCCGGGGCCACCCACCCGGCGCGGCGACGGTCCAGCTCTGCGGCGTCGACATCGACGTCGAGGGTGCGGGCACCCATGTCCAGGGTGAGCCGGTCGCCGTCGCGGACCAACGCGATCGGCCCGCCGTCCGCCGCCTCCGGCGCCACGTGCCCGACGCACAGCCCGGTGGTGGCACCGGAGAACCGGCCGTCGGTCACCAGCAGGACGTCCTTGCCCAGGCCGGCACCCTTGATCCGGCCGGTGACGGCGAGCATCTCCCGCATCCCCGGCCCGCCCCGCGGGCCCTCGTAGCGGATGAGCACGATCGTCCCGGGTCCGATCTCGCCGGCGTCGACGGCGTCGAGGGCGCCCTGCTCGCCGTCGAACACCCGGACGGTGCCGGTGAAGGTGGTGGCGTCGAACCCGGCGGACTTGACGACGGCACCGCCGGGGGCGAGCGACCCGCGCAGCACGGTGATCCCGCCGGTCGGGTGGATCGGGTCGGCGAGGTCGTGGATCACCGAGCCGTCCAGGCCGGGCGGGTCGAGATCGGCGAGGTTCTCCGCGACGGTCCGGCCGGTCACGGTGAGCGCGTCACCGTGGATCAGACCCGCGTCGAGCAGCGCCTTCATCACGACCGGGATTCCGCCGACCCGGTCGACCGCGTACATCAGGTGCTGCCCGAAGGGCTTGACGTCGGCCAGGTGCGGCACCCGGTCCCCGACCGTGTTGAAGTCGTCGAGATCGAGATCCACCTCGGCCTCGCGGGCGATCGCCAGCAGGTGCAGCACCGCGTTCGTCGAGCCACCGAAGGCCATGACGACGGCGATCGCGTTCTCGAACGCCTCCCGGGTCAGCACGTCGCGCGCGGTGATCCCCTTCTCGATCATCCCCACGGCCGCCTCACCGGAGGCCCTGGCGACGCCGTCGCGACGCCGGTCGACGGCCGGTGGGCTGGCCGATCCGGGCAGCGCCATGCCGAGAGCCTCGGCCGCGGCGGCCATCGTGTTGGCGGTGTAGAAGCCGCCGCAGGCGCCCTCACCGGGACACATCGCGCGTTCCAGTGTCTCGACCTCCTCGGCCGTGACGAGACCGCGCGAGCAGGCACCGATCGCCTCGAACGCGTCGCCGATGTTGACCTCGCGGTCACCGACCCGGCCGGGCATGATCGATCCCGCGTAGACGAACACGCCGGCCAGGTCCAGCCGGGCGGCGGCCATCAGCATCCCGGGCAGCGACTTGTCGCAGCCGGCCAGCAGGACCGTGCCGTCGAGCCGCTCGGCCTGCACGACCGTCTCCACCGAGTCGGCGATGATCTCCCGGCTGACCAGCGAGTAGTGCATGCCGACGTGCCCCATGGAGATGGCGTCGGAGACCGAGATGGTCCCGAACTCCATGGGGTAGCCGCCGCCGGCGTGCACGCCCTCCTTCGCCGCGGTGGCGAGCCGCTGCAGGGACAGGTTGCACGGGGTGATCTCGTTCCAGGACGACGCGATGCCGATCTGCGGTTTCGCGAAGTCGTCGTCGCGCATACCGACGGCGCGCAGCATGCTCCGCGCGGCGGTGGCACCGATGCCGTCGGTGACCTGATGGCTGCGCGGCTTGCGGGTGGTGGTCATGCGCGTTGCCTCCTGTGCTGGCCGGCGTACGGGACCGCCCGATCCTCCCGCAGATCACCGCGGCGGGCCGCCCACGCGCCGCCTGCAGTGGTCCGATCGGACGTAACCGTTGCTCCGAGTGATCGTTGATCACCGCAGCAGCCCTGCAGTTCCCCCGAGAGAGGATCCACGCGACCGCCATGAAGCACTCTTCCCGCCGCCGCGCACTCACCGTGTCCGCCGTCGCGCTCGTCGTCGGCCTCGGCGCGGCGGGCACCGCGGTCGCGCTACCGGGCACCGACCTGGTGGAGGGCACGCCGTGCTCGGTCACCGCCCGGGCCTGCGTCGACCTGGCGAGCGACCGCGCCTGGCTGATCGACGGCGGCGAGATCTCCTACGGCCCGGTGCCCATCAGTCACGGCGGCGCGGGGATGGAGACCCCGACCGGGGACTTCGGTGTGCAGCGCAAGGCGCGCGACCACCGCTCGGTCGAGTTCGACGGCGCGAAGATGCCGTGGTCGGTGTTCTTCGCCCCCGGCGGCATCGCTTTCCACGAGGGTGAGCAGGACACGACCTCGGCCGGGTGCGTGCGGCTCGAACGCGCCGCCGCGGTCATCTTCTTCCACGAACTCGACGTCTACGACCGGGTCGAGGTGCGATAGCCCGCGCCCGGGAGGCGGTGGGAGCGGCACTCGCCGCCGCTCCCACCCGCGGATCAGCCGCTGCGGCCCCACTGGCCGGCGGGCTCGTCACCCTCCATCTCGGCGACGGCCTGGACCATGGCGAGCAGTTCCGGATCGAGTCCCGGACCGAACTCCTCGGGGCGCTCGGTGGCGATCTCCATAGGCACGCCCTCGGGTGCCTGCTCCGTGGTGAGCTCGGTGCCGTCGTTCGAGGGCGACGGGCCCCGGAAGAGCTTCCCCGCCTCGGAGAGCTGGTCGAGGCTGAAGGTGTACTGCTTGCTCTGCAACCCCTGGTCGAGGAGGGTCTTCACCTCCGGGAACCGCTCCGCGTTCGTCTTCGGGATCGGCAGGAGCCGGTTCCAGTGGACGCCGAGCGCCTCCAGGGCCTTGGCGTAGGCGTTCTCGTGCGCCTGGTCCCGCACGATCAGGTAGGCGATGGTGGAGCGGGCGGTCTTGTTGGCCGTCATCTCGTAGAGCCGGCACTTCTGCAGCCGGCCCGTCGACTCCAGCATCAGGTTGTAGAGCAGGTTCAACGGCAGGTTGCCGCTGTCGTAGACGTACTTCCCGGTCCAGGGATCCCCCTGGGCGTCGACCGGCAGCGCCCCCTGGGCCCCCACCAGGTAGTGGTGGATGTTGCCCTCGGTCAGCGCGAGGTTCAGCGGCGTCGCGCCGTCGGCGCCCGGGGCGTCGAGATTCGTGGGGTCGCCCTGGTAGCCGGGCGCACCGTCGGTCAACCGCGCGATCGTGGTGGCGATGAGCTCGACGTGGCCGATCTCCTCGGTACCGATCCCGTAGAGCAGGTCACGGAACGGCTTGCCGTCGGGGCCGCGGAAATTGAAGCTCTGGAACAGGTACTGCATCATCGTGCGCATCTCACCGAACTGACCGCCCAGCCCCTCCTGGAGCGCGTTGGCGGCGGCGGGATCCGGCTCGTCCGGGGCGATCTCGTTCAGCAGACGTTGAACGTGCAGGAACATGGGTGACTCCTCGTGCACGACCGGCCGTGCCCGCACACCCGTCTCCGGGTACGGGGCGGGACCGGCGTGCACATCGTCGGCACGACCCGTTCCGGGCCGTCGACGAGCCGCCTACCCGGGGTGGAGCCACCCACACCCCCGGACCGCCGACCCCGTCGCAGAACCCGGGGCCAGCGGTGTGCGCCGGGCGTCAGGCGCCGGCGCCGTCCCGGTCCCGCCGGACGTTCGCCTTGCGGCCCTTCAGGGTGGTCGCACCCCGCAGCGACCGCAGCACGTCGTCGGCGGCGTGCTCGGGGACCTCGACCAGCGCGTGCCGCTCGTGGATCTGGATCGCGCCGATGTCGCGGCCGGAGAGCCGCGACTCGTTCGCGAGCGCACCCACGATGTCCTGCGGGCGGACACCGGAGGAACGGCCGGCCGACACGAACAGCCGGGTGGTGCCCGCCTTCGGCGGGCGGGCGCCCTGACCGCGGGCACCGCCGGGACGACCGTCGCGGTCGCGGCGCGGGCCGCGCGAGTCGGGCCCGCGGTCGCGTCCGCCGCGGGAGCGGACCTCGGGAATCTCGATCTCGTCGTCCGGCACCGAGGTGTCCGCCCTCGCCAGCCGGATCGCCGCGGCGGCGATGGAGGCCAGGTCGTGGTCCCGGGCCAGTTCGAGCACCAGCTCGTCGACCCCGTCCGACGCGGAGTCGGCGGCGGACTCGTCGGCGCCGACCTGGTCACGCAGCGCGAGCGCGGTGCGGGCGAGCCGCACGGTGCGCAGGTCGTGCGGGGTCGGCACCGGCGCGGACGGGACCGGGGCCCCGATCAGGCGCTCGATGTTGCGCAGGTGCCGGATCGAACCCGGGGTGACCAGCGTGATCGCGACACCCTCGCGCCCGGCCCGGCCGACCCGGCCGATGCGGTGCACGTAGGACTCCGGCGAGGACGGCACGTCGTGGTTGACGACGTGGGTCAGCGAGTCGATGTCCAGGCCACGGGCCGCGACGTCGGTCGCCACCAGCAGCTCGGTGCGGCCGGCACGCAGCCGCTCGACGACCCGGGTGCGGTGCTCCTGGTCCATGCCACCGTGCAGCGCCTCGGCGCGCAGGCCACGGGAGGTCAGCGTCTCGGTGACGGCGTCGACGTCGGCGCGGGTGCGGCAGAACACGATCGCCGCGGTCGGCTGCTCCATCTCCAGCACCCGGCCCAGCGCGACGGTGACGTGGCTGCGCGGCACGTGGTAGGCGGTCTGCCGGACCTTCGGCGCCTCCCCCTCCGGGGTGGCCTCCTTCTTGATCCGGATGTCGACCGGGTCGCTCAGGTGGGTCCGCGCCAGGCTCTGGATCCGGCCGGGCATGGTCGCCGAGAACAGCACCGTCTGCCGGCCGCGCGGGGTCGCACCGAGGATGGTCTCGATGTCCTCGACGAAGCCCATGTCGAGCATCTCGTCGGCCTCGTCGAGCACGGCGACCTCGATCGCGTCCAGCGCCAGCGCACCGCGGTTGATCAGGTCGATCGCCCGGCCCGGGGTGGCGACGACGACGTCGACGCCGCGCCGCAGCATGCCCAGCTGCGGGCCGATCGGGGCGCCGCCGTACACCGTGGCGACGGTCGCGCCGAGCCCGGCGCCGTACTTCGTGATCGCCTCGCCGACCTGCATCGCGAGCTCGCGGGTCGGGGCCAGCACCAGACCGAACGGCTTGGTGCCCCGGGCGCGGGAGCCACCGTCGTGCGAGGCCCGGCCGTCGGCGAGGCGCTGCAGCATCGGCAGCGCGAACGCCGCGGTCTTGCCGGTTCCGGTGGCGGCCTGCCCGAGCAGGTCGCGGCCGGCGATCAGCGGGCCGATGGCGGCGGCCTGGATGGGACTGGGGGTCTCGTATCCCAGCCCGTCCAACGCGGACACCAGCTGCGACGCCAGGCCGAGCTCGGCGAAGCCCGGCGTGGTCTCGATCTCGGGGGCGTTCACGGGGGCGCTGTCGACCGTGTTCACGGTGGCGTCGTTCGCGGTGTTCTCGTTCTCGGTGATCTCGTTCTCGGGGGTGTCGATGTCGGTGACGTCGACGGAGGGGTGCTGTTCCAGCAGGGTGTTCACTCGGTCCTCAAGGCTCGCGCAGGGGGATGCGCACGTGTCGTCGGGCGGATCTCGCCCGCTCCCAGCCCGCCAGGCCCGCGCGCGACACTCTGTGTGCCGGTGAACCCAGACCTCCGGGGCTCGCGGCCACCGTCGTTCCCGGCGGCCGTCAGGTGTCCATTGTTCCACGTCCGGTCGCTTGCCGTGCGGCGGGTCCGACGTGACCGGCACCACCGACGCCCCAGGTCACGTAGCCGTGGGGTTGCGACCGGTGATCGACACCCGGACCGGGGCGCCGCGCCGGTGGAGATCGCCGTGGTGGTGCGCGGGACCGCGGTCCGCGCGGCCGTACGCACCACCACGGCGATCTCAGCCCGTGCCGAAGCCTGCCCGGCGCAGGGCCTCGGCCATCGCGTCGTTCGACGGCGCGGACTGCCTGCGGTCGTCCCGCCGGTTGCCGCCGCCCTGCTTGCCGCCGCGCTGGTTGCCGGCGTTCTGCCGCCCGGCGCCGGGCTTCCCGCCGCCCTGGGCGCCGCCGCCCTGCCTTCCTCCCGGCCGGCCGCCGCGGCCGCCGGACGCGGAACCGCCACGGTTGTCCTGCGGGCGCCCACCGCCACGCGATGCGGAACCCGGTTCGTCGTCCAGGCGCAGCGTGAGCGAGATGCGCTTGCGGGCCTCGTCGACGTCGAGGACCTTCACCTTCACGACGTCACCGGACTTCACGACCTCCCGGGGGTCGGACACGAACTCCTTGCTCATCGCCGAGACGTGCACCAGGCCGTCCTGGTGCACCCCGACGTCGACGAACGCGCCGAACGCCGCGACGTTCGTGACCACGCCCTCGAGCAGCATCCCCGGCCGCAGGTCGGAGATCTTGTGCACGCCGTCGGCGAAGGTGGCGGTGCGGAACGCCGGGCGCGGGTCGCGGCCCGGCTTCTCCAGCTCGGCGAGGATGTCGGTGACCGTCGGGAGCCCGACGGTGCCGTCGACGTAGTCCTTCGGCTTGATCTGGTGCAGCCGCGCGGCGTTGCCCATCAGCGCGGACACGTCCAGCTTGGTCCGCTCCACCATCCGCCGGACGACCGGGTAGGACTCCGGGTGCACACCGGTGACGTCCAGCGGCTCGTCGCCGTCGCGGATCCGCAGGAATCCCGCGGCCTGCTCGAAGGCCTTCGGACCGAGCCGCGGCACATCGGTGAGCGCGGCCCGCGAACGGAACGGGCCGTTGGCGTCGCGGTGCGCCACGATCGCCCCCGCGAGGGACTCCGATATCCCCGAGACCCGGCGCAGCAGCGGCACCGAGGCGGAGTTCAGGTCGACGCCGACCGCGTTCACACAGTCCTCGACCACCGAGTCCAGCGACCGGGACAGCGACGACTCCGGCAGGTCGTGCTGGTACTGCCCCACGCCGATCGACTTGGGGTCGATCTTGACGAGCTCGGCCAGCGGGTCCTGCAGGCGGCGGGCGATCGACACCGCGCCGCGGAGCGAGACGTCCATGTCCGGCAGCTCGGCGGACGCGTACGCCGACGCGGAGTACACCGACGCGCCGGCTTCCGAGACCATGACCTTGGTCAGCTTCAGGCCCGGGTTGGCCTTGATCAGCTCACCGGCGAGCGCGTCGGTCTCCCGCGACGCGGTGCCGTTGCCGATCGCGATCAGCTCGACGGAGTGCTTGGCGCACAGCGCCGTGAGCGTCTTGAGCGCGCCGGCGCGGTCGTTGCGCGGCTCGTGCGGGTAGATCACCGCCGTGTCCAGGACCTTGCCCGTCGGGTCCACCACCGCGACCTTCACCCCGGTGCGCAGGCCCGGGTCGAGACCGATCGTGGCCCGGGTGCCGGCCGGCGCGGCGAGCAGCAGGTCGCGCAGGTTCGCCGCGAAGACGCCGATCGCGCCCTCCTCGGCGGCGGTGCGCAACCGGACCCGGATGTCGATGCCCAGTGCGGTCTGCAGCCGGGTCCGCCAGGCCCACCGCACGACGCCGAGCAGCCACGCGTCGGCGGGCCTGCCCTGATCGGCGATGCCGTACTCGGCGGCGATCATCCGCTCGTAGGAGGTCGGCTCGTCGTCGTCACCGGCGTCGAGCGTGACGTCGAGGGCCTCCTCGGTCTCCCCCCGGAACACCGCGAGGATCCGGTGCGAGGGCAGCGTCGTGAACTTCTCGGAGAACTCGAAGTAGTCCGAGAACTTGGCGGCGGCCTGGTCGTTCTCCTTGCCGTCGCGGACCGTGGTGACCAGCCGGCCGCGCGACCACATGCGCTCGCGCAGGCCACCGACCAGGTCGGCGTTCTCCCCGATCCGCTCGACCAGGATCGCCCGGGCGCCCTCCAGGGCGGCGCCGGCATCGGCGACCCCGCCCTCCTCACCGGTGACGTACCCGGCGGCAGTCGTGTGCGGGTCCAGCGACGGGTCACCGAGCAGCGCGTCGGCCAGCGGTTCGAGACCCTGCTCGCGGGCGATCATCGCCTTGGTCCGCCGCTTGGGCTTGTACGGCAGGTAGATGTCCTCGAGCCGGGCCTTCGACTCGGCGGCCTCGATCCGCTCCTGCAGTGCCTCGTCGAGCTTGCCCTGGGACCGGATCGACTCCAGGATCACCGCGCGCCGCTCCTCGAGCTCGCGCAGGTACCGCAGGCGCTCCTCGAGGGTGCGCAGCTGCGCGTCGTCCAGCCCGCCGGTGGCCTCCTTCCGGTACCGGGCGACGAAGGGGACCGTCGCCCCCTCGTCGAGCAGGGCCACCGCGGACCCCACCTGGTCCGGCCGGGCGCCGAGCTCGTCGGCGATCCGCTGGTTGATCGAACGGTGCTGCTGGACGTCCGCGCGGGTGTCCGGGGGTGCCGTGCCTGTCACGGGTCCATCGTCGCGAACGGTGCCCGGGCCGCCACCGCCGGGTGGGTGGTCCGGGTCAGTGCCCGGGTCGATCGGCCCCGGGGGGTTGCTCGGCGAGACCACGGGCCAGCGCGAGCACCGTGCGGGCGTAGAGCCCGCGCGGCACCGAGCCGGGGGCCAGGCGGTGCTGCCGGCACAACCCGTGGAACAGCGCGGTGAGCACGACGGCGAACTCGTCGTCGGGCATCCCGAGCTCGTGCCCGGTCGCCACCCGCTCCTGCTGCACCAGCTCGGCGGCGGCGGATCGCACGCCGTTCTCGTGCTCGGCCAGCATCGAACGCAACCGCGGGCTGCGCATGGCCGAGGCCCAGGTCTCGGCGTCGAGCAGGGTCTGGCGCCGCGACGCCGCGGTCTCCTGCAGCAGATCGTCCAGCACGCGCAGACCACCTTCGGGTCCGGCGGCGAAGCCGTCGCGCACCCGGGCCAGGTCACGCTCCATGTACTCGCTCATCAGTTCCCGGAACAGGTCGCGTTTGCTCCCGAACCGGCTGTAGATCGACCCGACGGACACCCCGGCGGTACCGGCGATCTCGTCGACCGAGGCACCGTCGTACCCGCGCTCGGCGAAGATCTCGGCGGCCGCCTGCAGCAGCGCCTCCCGGGTCCGCGCCACCCCACCGCGCGCCCGCCGGCGCCGTACCTCCGCCACGTCTCCCCCTCACCCGCCCGGATCGGCCTCCGGCGGGTGTAACCGAGGGTAAGCGGGATCGGCGGGTGCCGTCGACGCGATCCCGGCCACCCCGGTGACCCGGCTCACCAGGTGACGGGCAGCGCCCGCACACCCCCGGTGAGCTGGTCGGACCGGACGTCGAGCTGATCCGGCGAGATCGCGAGGCGCAGGCCGGGCAACCGGGTGAACAGCCGGGCGAACACCGTCGACAGCTCGGTGCGGGCCAGGCTCGCGCCGATGCAGAAGTGCCCGCCGTAGCCGAACGAGAGGTGCGGGTTGGGCCGGCGTGCCGGATCGAACGTCTCGGGTTCGTCGAACACGCCGGTGTCCCGGTTCGCGGAGTCGGTGGAGATCAGCACGGCCTCACCGCGCCGGATCCGCACGCCGCCGACGTCGATGTCGTCGTGGGCGTAACGCAGCAGGCCGAGCCCGCCGGGTGCGGCGAGCCGCAGCACCTCCTCCACGGTGCCGTGCAGCCTGCCGTCGACGTCGGCGACGAAGGCGTCCCGGCGCGCCGGGTCGGTCAGCAGCAGGAGCACACCGAGGTCGATCCGGCCGACCGTGGTCTCGTGCCCGGCGAAGAGCAGGCCGGCGGTGATCCGGGTCAGCTCCGCCTCGCCGAACGACGGATCGGCCTCCTGTGCCCGGACCAGGTCGGTGATCACGTCCTCGCCGGGACGAGCCCGTTTGGCGGCGGCGAGCCGGCCGGTGTAGGCGTGGAACTCGGCCATCGCGGCCGCGGCGTCCCCGCCGGACCGGATCGCGGCGACCCGCTCCGACAGGCCGCTGAAGTACTCGCGGTCGGCGAACGGCACCCCCAGCAGCTCGCAGATCACCAGCACCGGCAGCGGGAACGACAGGTGCGCGTGCAGGTCGGCGACGCCGTCGGCGTCACGGGCGGCGACCAGGTCGTCCAGGCAGCGGTCGACCAGCTCGGCGACGTGGTCACCGAGCAGCCGCATCCGCTTCGCGGAGAACGCCGGGACCAGCAGCGTGCGCAGCCGGTCGTGCTCCTCCTGCTCGGTCTCGTGGTCACCGCTCGGCCCGTTCATCACGGCGGCCTCGGTGACCATGGCCGCCCGCTCCGGCTCGGGATGCGAGCGGCCGAGCCGCGGATCGGCGAACACCTCGCGGGCCTCCGCGTGCCGGGTCACCAGCCAGGCGGGGTCACCGACCGGGGTCCGGACCGGCACCACCGGTGCCTGCCTGCGGAGCACCGCGTAGAGCGGGGCGACGTCGAGGACGTTCGGACGGTCGAAGGGCAGCCGGGGAGTGGCGATCATCGATTTAACGATAGGGAGCTATCAATTAGTCGGCAACCGGGGACCGTCCGGCTCCCAGTGCCGGGAGGACGACGGCCGCGAGATAGTCGTGCAGATGGCGCTGGTCCACGGTCGCGGCGGGCCCCTCCAGCAGCGATGGTGCGAGCACCGCGCCGGTGAGCATGTGCTGGAGGTAGCGGGCGGCCGGCGGCTCGACCGGTAGCTCCCCCCTGGCGACCGCCCGGCCGACGATCGCGCGCAGCGCCTCGACCTCGGGCAGCAACCGGGCCGACAGCGCGGCCAGCAGCGCCGGATCGCGCTGACCGGCCCGGGCGATGCCGAGCACGATCGGCACGTTCACCGCCGCCCGCTCGGCCAGCATGTCCGCGACCGCGGCGAGGTCCCCGGCCAGCGAGCCGGTGTCGATCCGGCCGATCGCGATCCCGCTGCCGGCCGACACCGCCTCCACCACCAGGGACGCCTTGTCCCCCCACTGCCGGTACAGCGTCGCCTTGCTGGTGCGGGTCGCGGCGGCGACCGCCTCGACGGTCGTCTGCTCGAAGCCGCGCTCGGCGACCAGGCGACGGGTCGCGTCGAGCACCTCACGGCGGCGCCGGACGGGGAACCGGCTGCTCACTCGCGGCGCAGGAAGAAGATGAACGGTGAGGTCAGCCCCCGCAGGTCCATCGCGCCGAGCACGGTGTCGGCGTCGACCCGGCGGAACACGTCGTGGATCGGCAGCTCGTCGTAGCACATGGTGGCGCTGACGACGCCGCGGTACTCGGTGCGCCGCAACCGCGCCCTGGGCGCCCGGGTGCCGAGGGCCGGGGCGAGGGTGCGGGCGACCCGGGCCAGGGCGGGATGCCGGACCAGGCCGGGACGGCGCCGCAGCACCGGCAGCAGCGCGGGCAGCGGCACCAGCCCGGGACGCAGGCTGAACCGCCCGCCGCCGGGTCGGTCCATGACCAGGGGATGGACGTCCTCGGCGGAGTCGAAGCGCTTACCGTGCCAGCCGAAGCGCTCCAGCAGGCCGTCCATCGGGTTGCCGGTGGGGATCTCCCCGCCGCGCCAGCTGCCGAACAGCTCGGGCACCTCGACCGCGGGCAGCCCGTCGAAGAACGCCAGCGCCTCGCCGATCGTGGCCCCGTGTTCGAGGTGACGGAGGGTCTCGGTCGGCTCGACCGTCGTCATACTGGCTCCTGTCGAAACGGCATCGTTTCGATCGAGGCTACCGGAACCGCTCCGTCACCTCCGCGGTGAGCCTGCGACCGAACAGCTCCACCGAGACCCGGGTCCCCGGATCGGCCCGCTCGGCGGGCAGCCACGCTCGGGCGAGCGAGGTACCCGTGGTGTAACCGGTCGCGGCGGTGGTGATCCGCCCGATCACCGGCCCCCTGGCCAGGTCCGGCGCCCCGTCGAGGAGGACCGGGTCGCGCGAGTACCGCCGGGGCGCCGGCAGGTCGTGGACCGGCTCGCCGCCGTGCAGCACGGCACCGGCGTCGTCCAGGACCAGCCGGGCGAGTCGGCGCGCCGGCCCGCCGGACTCCCGGGACGCCTGGACCGCGGCCCGCCCGACGAACGGGCCCTTGCCCATCGCGACCGCGCCGCCGAGGCCGGAGGCATCCGGACCGTGCTCCGGGGTCAGGTCCACCCCGGTGACCGGACGGCCGGCCTCGAACCGCAGCGCGTCGAGGGCGTGCCCGCCTGCCGCGATGAGTCCCAGCGGTGCTCCTGCGGCGTGCAGGCGGTCCCAGAGCCGCTCGGCGTCGGCGGCGGCGCACAGCAGCTCCCAGCCGTACTCCCCGATCCCGCTGATCCGCAGCCCGGTCACGCCGACGCCGGCGAGAACGAACCCGGTGGCCCGCAGCGGGCCCAGCCCGGCCACGTCCGCGGGGACCAGGCCGTCCAGGACGTCACCTGCCAGGGGGCCCCAGAGCCCGATCGCAGCCGTCACCTCGGTGATGTCGGTGACCGCGGCGCCGGGGCGCGCACACCGGTGCAGCACGGCGACCCCGCGCCGGTCCGGCACGACCACCAGGAACCGCTGTTCCGCGAGCCGGGTGACAGTCAGATCGGTGACGACGCCCCCCGCGTCGTCCAGCGCCACGGTCGGCACGACCTGCCCGACCGGACCGTCGACGTCACCGGTGACGGCGTGCTGCAGCAGTTCCACCGCTGCCGGGCCGGTGACCTCGATCCGGCGCAGCGGCGACAGGTCGAACATCCCCGCGGCCCGACGGGTGACCAGCGCCTCGGCCGCGGCGATCGGTGACCAGTGGCGCGCGGCCCAACCGCGGCGCGGGAAGGACTCGTAGACCTCGGGCAACCAGGCGTTCGCGCCGAACCACATCGGACGCTCCACCGATCCGGCCTCGGTGAACACCGCCCGCAGCTCGACCTGCCGGGAGTGCAGCGGCGTGGTGCGCACCGGGCGGGCCGCCGAGGGCGGATCGAGCGGATGCCGGACCTCGTCGGCCTGCTCGAACACCCGGACCGCGCGGGCCAGCACGACCGGCGGCGCGAGCTGGGCCGCATCGAACCGGTCCAGGTGCAGGTGCGACAGGTCGATCGGCTCACCGCCGAGCATCGGGCGACCGGTCGTCAGCCACTCCGCGACGGCCTCGGCCACCCCGGCCGACTGTGCGAGCCGGACCGCCTCGACCGTCCAGAATCCGGCGAGGCCGGGGTGCTCGCCGAGCAGCGGCAGGCCGTCCGGGGTGACCGGCACGACGCCGCCGGTCCCGTCCTCGATCTTGGCGTCGCCGAGCACCGGCAGCAGCGCGGCGGCCGCCGCCCAGGTCTGCTCGAACTCCTCGGGGGCGAAGCGGCGCCGGGCGGGTGCCGCAGCACCGGGGCCGGGGACGTCCAGCTCGTGCAGCGGGACCGGACCGGGACGCCGGTCGCGCGCCCCGATCCCGAGCCGATGGCCGTGCGGGCGGACGCGCAGCGCCGCGTCCGGGTGCCACAACACCGGCAGCACCGGATCGACCCGACCGGCCGCCGACTCCAGTGCATGGATCGTCTCCAGCGCGCGCAGCGGATTCGTCCGCGCGTACTGGTGCACCATCGGGACCAGCGGGATCGTCACCCCGGCCAGTTCACCGACCAGCGGGCCCCACGTCCCGGCGCAGCAGAGCACCACGTCGGCGCCGAACAGCTCGTCCCCGCACCGGACACCGGTGACCCGATCGCCGCGCTGCTCGACGGCCGTCACCGTGCGGCCCTGCAGGAACACCGCGCCGCGGTGGATCGCCGCGCGGGCCTGCTCCCGGGCCGCGTCGACCGGACCGGCGACGCCGTCGCCGCGGACGTGCAGCCCGCCGAGGACCCGCTCCTTGTCCAGCAGCGGATACAGCGTGGCGCACTCCCCCGGCTCCAGCAACCGGGACTCGACACCGGCCGCTGCCGCCCAGCCGTGCCTGCGGTGCAGGTCGGCGAGGCGCTCCGGTGTCGTCGCCACCTCGAGGCCGCCCGTACTGCGCAGGCACGGCGTTCCCTGCGCGCGCAGCGCGGAGTACTTGGCGACCGTCGCCGCCGCCAACCGGGTGGAGGCACGGTCCGGCGCGATCTGGTGCACCAGGCCGGGATCCTGCGACGTCGCACCACCGGTGCGGAACAGCGCGCCCTTGTCGAGAACCGTGACGTGCCGGTGGCCGCGGGCGGTCAGCTCGTCGGAGAGCGCGCAGCCGACGACACCGGCTCCGATGATCACGATGCGGGGGGTGGTGGTCGCCATGGCGCTCTCCTGCGTGCGAATCCGTGTGCCCTCTCGGGCAGCTCGCGAATTCGTCGCTGCGCAGCGTCGCACGCCCCACCGGGGCGGGGTGTCCACACACGAGTTTGAGCCGGCGGCCACCAGACGATCCGACAGCGTGTGTTGCCTGATACGCAACGTCGAGGTACTGACCGCAACACGGTGCAACGCAGCGGATCCCCGTGTCAAGAGGGCCGTCGACCAGCGGATTCCCGGTACCCGGCGGTGACCCGCCCGGCGCACGTCCGCAACATGGCGCACCGCGGACGAACCGGCAGGTCACACCCCACCGAGGTGCCGGCCACGGTCCGGACACGCACCGCACGGGCGTCCGACACGCCGTCGGCGCGACACGAGAACGCAACGCGCGCGATCCGGCGCCGCGGCGCGGTCCTCAGCGCCGTACTCAGCGCAGCACCGACCCCCGGGTCTCGGGCAGCGTCAGGATCGCGCCGAAGGCGATCGCCGCCCCGACGGCGACGTAGGCGAAAAACAGGGTGGCCAGCCCGGCCTGCTGCAACGACTGCACGACCAGCGGGGCGGTGCCGCCGAACACCGCGACGGTGAGGTTGTACCAGGCCCCGATGCCCAGCGCCCGGACCGACGTCGGGAAAAGTTCGCTCATCACCGCCGGGGCGATCGAGGTCATCATCGTGTAGAGCCCGAGCCCGACCGTGAAGACGACGAGCATGTTCCAGAAACCCGGTCCGATGAGGAAGGACAGCGGCACGATCAGCACCGCGGTCGCGGCCGACCAGACGAGCAGCTGCGGTCGGCGGCCGTACCGGTCGGACAGTGCCCCCATCGGGTACTGGAGCAGCACGAAGATCGTCGTCGCGATGGACAGCGCCAGGAACACCTCCGTCGGGTCCGCCCCGCGCGACGTCGTCGCGAACGGGGTGAGGGCGGAGAAGAAGGTGTAGTAGCACAGCGTCGAGAGCAGGGTGAACCCGACGAGCTGCGCCACCGCCCTCGGGTGTTCGCGCAACGTCAGCAGCAGCGGGTTCCGGATCTTCGCCGCCGCCTCCTTGTTGTCCTCGAACTGCTCGGTCTCCGCCATCTGCCTGCGCATCCACATGCCGATCAACCCGAGCAGCCCGCCGATCAGGAACGGGATCCGCCAGCCCCACGTCGAGAGCTGGTCCTCGGTCAGGGTCGCCGCGAGCACGAACCCCATCAGC
Organism: Pseudonocardia sp. NPDC049635; assembly: GCF_040659795.1. Taxonomy (NCBI): domain Bacteria; kingdom Bacillati; phylum Actinomycetota; class Actinomycetes; order Pseudonocardiales; family Pseudonocardiaceae; genus Pseudonocardia; species Pseudonocardia sp. NPDC049635. The sequence goes on along the minus strand of NZ_JBFAON010000024.1, from coordinate 5,218 downwards.
GACGCGATGAGCACCGCCGTGCCGGTCGAGATGTAGAAGAACGACGAGTAGCGGCCGCGGCGCCCGGCCGGGGCGATCTCGGCCAGGTACGCCGACGCGTTCGACACCTCACCGCCCAGCGACATCCCCTGCGCGATCCGCGCCAGCAGCAACAGCACCGGCGCGAGCCAGCCCACCATGGCGAAGGTCGGCAGCAGGCCGATCACGACCGAGCCGCCCGCCATCATCAGGATCGTCACCAGCATGGCGGTCCGCCGGCCGTGCAGGTCCGCGAACCGGCCGAGCAGCAGACCGCCGAGCGGGCGGAAGAAGAACGCCAGCGCGTACGTCGCGAGCGTCGATATCAGCGCGAGCGCCGCGTTCTCCGGCGGGAAGATCTGGGTCGCGAAGTAGATCGAGAACGTCGCGTAGATCGTCCAGTCGTACCACTCGACGGCGTTGCCGATGGAGGCGGCGACCAGCGTCCGTACCGGCAGTCGGTGACGCTCCGTGGCAGCAGTGGCCGGAGTCTGGGACACGCTTCCCCCTGGCGGATCGCCCGAACGGTCGGCGGATCGTAACCGCCTTGATTCCGTTGCGGAAGGCAGCGTTGCACGGACGACCGGTCGCCGTCGGCGGCCGCCACTGGTAGATCCGGGGTGGCGTACCGACCGTGAGGAGCCACGCGATGCCGCTGTCCGACGCGATCGACGACTTCCACCTGGCCTACGACCGGCACGGCGAGCCGGGCGCACCGCCCGTCCTGCTGCTGCACGGCTGGCCGGGAGACCGGACCGACATGACCGCGGTCGCCGAGCGGCTCGCCGCCGGCCACGACGTCGTCGTGCCGGACCTGCGCGGCTTCGGCGGGTCCGACAAGCACGACCGCGACCCCGCCGTGCACTACGGCGCGGCCGCGCAGGCCCGCAGCGTCGTCGGGCTGCTGACCGAGCTCGGGCACAGCGGCGTCGTCATCGGCGGGTACGACGTCGGCAGCCGGGTCGCCCAGCAGGTGGCGCGGGATCGGCCGGACCTGTTGCGGGCCCTCGTCGTCACCCCGCCGGCGCCCGGCGTCGGATGGCGGATCCTCGGCGAGGGGCCGATGCGCGAGTTCTGGTACCAGTCCTTCCACCAGCTCGACCTGGCCCGCGAGCTCGTCGACGGCGAGATCGGCGCCACCCGCGCCTACCTGCGCCACTTCTGGTCGCACTGGTCCGGCCCGGGCTTCGCCCCCGACGACGACCGGCTCGACCATCTGACCGCCGCCTACTCGCCGCCCGGGGCCTTCGTCGCCTCGATCGGCTGGTACCGCTCCGGCGGCGGCGTGGTCGCCCGCTCGCTCGCCGAGACCGCCCCGGACCCCGCCGACCGGATCACCGTGCCCACCACCTTCCTGTGGCCCGAGCACGACCCGCTGTTCCCCCGGGAGTGGTCGGACCGGGTGCCGGAGTTCTTCGCCGACGTCCGGGTGAGCGAGGTCGACGGCGCCGGGCACTTCGTGCCGGTCGAGGCTCCGCAGGTGTTCGCCGCCGCCGTCGCCGCGGCCGCCCGCTGATGGGGCTCCCGCTCGTCGCCGACGAGGGCGGCGTCCGGACGATCACGCTGGACCGGCCCGCGCAGGCCAACGCGCTGCACCTCGCCGACATCGACGCGATCGCCGACGCCGTCCGCGACGCCGACGACGGGGCCCGGGTGATCGTGCTGACCGGCACCGGTGATCGTGCCTTCGGCGCCGGGATGCACCTCGACGTCTTCACCGGCGCCGCCCCCGGTGACGGCCGGGAGATCATCACCCGGCTCGCGGACTGCCTGGCGACGGTGCGCCGTTCACCGATCCCGACGATCGCCCGGCTCAACGGTGTCTGCGTCGGCGCGGCGTTCGAGCTGGCGCTGGCCTGTGACCTGCGGGTCGCCCACGAGGGTGTCCGGGTCGGGCTGCCGGAGGTGAAGCTGGGCATCCCGTCGGTGGTGGACGCGGCGTTGCTGCCGCACTACCTGGGCCCGGCCCGCGCACACGAGCTGATCCTGACCGGTGACCTGTATCCGGTGACGGAACTGCCCGGCCTGGTGAACCGGTTGGTTCCGGACCCGGACGCGCTGGGCCCCGCCGTCGCCGACCTCGCGGCGCGGCTCGCCGGACCGACCCGGGAGGTCGTCGCCGCGCAGAAGGCGCTGTTCGAGACCTGGCGCAACCACGGGATCGACGAGTCGGCGCGGGCCAGCATCGACGTGTTCGCCGAGGTGTTCGCGCTGCCCGCGACCCGCGACGCGATCTCGGCCTACCGGCGGCGGTGAGCAGGCGGCGCCAGCCGTTCGCCGCACCGGGCGGTCACCGGTAACGGGACGCGACGAGCTCGGCCCGTTCACGCAGCGCGGTGCGCAGGGTGTCCGGTGCGAGCACGACCGCGTCGGCGCCGAGTTGCCAGACCGCCCAGACGGCGTGCCGGAGGTCCTCGAAGCTCACGTCGAGACGGAGCAGGCCGTCGTCCTCGGTGGTCTCGGAGCGGACGGCGCGTGCGGTGTCGAGCAGCTCCTCGCGCCGGGCCGGGTGCACGAGCACCTGCACCGCGATGTGGTCCCGGGAGAGGAACCGCGCGCAGCGATCCGCCCAGAGACGGTCCAGGTCGACGTCGTCCGGCCGTTCGGACGGTTCGGGGAGTTCTCGCGCGGCGCACATCCGGGAGAGCCGGTAGGTGCGGTCCCGCCCGTCGACCAGGGCGAGCAGGTACGCGCGGGCGCGGACGGTGACCAGACCGACGGGATCGACGGTGCGCCACCGCGGCTGTGCACCCGAGGCGGCGTAGTGGATACGGAGCTTGTGCCCGGCCAGCACCGCGCGGCGCACCTCCGTCACCGTGTTGTCGGCGATCTCTTCCGACACCTGCCGACGCGAGAGCAGATCGGTCTCCGGCTCGATCAGGATCCGCGCCACCGCGTCGCTCGCGACGGAGCGCCGACTCTCCGGGAGCGCGTCGACGACCTTGCGCATCGCGGAGCCGAGCGCCGGACCGAGTCCGAACACCTGCCCCGCCCGCCCCGATCCGGCGGTCGACAGGGCGAGGGCCTCGTCGTGGGTGAGTCCGGCGAGCTCGGTGCGGAAACCGGGCAGGAGTGCGAAGCCGCCGTGCCTGCCGCGCTCGGCGTAGACCGGCACCCCGGCGACGGACAGCGCCTCGACGTCGCGCAGCACGGTGCGGGTCGAGACCTCCAGCTCCGCCGCGATCGCCTCCGCGGTCATCCGACCGCGCCGGCGCAGCAGCAACACCAGGGACACCAGCCGGTCGGCACGCATGTCCGGAGTTCCTACCGGAAACACGACACAAGGTGTCGTCTTTCGCCGGCAGGTTGATCGTGCGCGGTCGGACGCGCCGGCCGCCGGGCCGGCGGGCGGGCGCGACGACGATCGAACGGACGGAGCCGACATGACACTCGAACGGATCGCGGTGAACCCGGTGACCTGGTCCCAGGAACTGGGCTTCAACCAGGGGGAACTCGTCAGCGGGGAGACCCGGACGCTCTACGTCTCGGGGCAGACCGCGATGAGCGGCGACGGCAGGCCGGAACACGAAGGCGACGTCGCCGGGCAGCTGGCGCTGGCCCTCGGCAACCTGGAGGGTGTCCTCGCGGCGGCCGGGATGACGCTGGCGCACCTGGTCCGGCTGAACGTGTACACCACCGACGTCGACGAGCTGGTCGCCCACTACGGCCTGCTGGCGGGCCGCCTCGGCGCCGCCGGGGTGGCGCCGACCACGACGATGCTCGGGGTGGCCCGGCTGGCCGTGCCGGGACAGCTGGTCGAGCTCGACGGTGTCGCCGTGGCGTAGCCCCGCGACACCGAGGTCGTAGGGTCGCGCCCATGGCCGTCACCACCAAGATCGCCGACCTGACCGGGCCCGGCCACACCGACCGTTTCGGGATCGGCGGGACCGATCTCGGGATCCTCACCACCGCGCCGGACGGCCGGCTCGTCGCCGTGTTCGGCGACACCTTCGACCGGGCCGGGGTCGGCGGGCCCGGCTGGCGGTCCCCGGTGGTGCTGTTCGCCGACCCGGACGACTTCCGGTCCGGCCTGCGCTGGACCGGATCCGGTGGGGACAGCGCCGAGTACGCCTGCCGGCTGGTGACCAAGCCGGCGACGAACTGGTTCCGCCTGCACCGGCGGGTCACCACGATCCTGCCCGCCGACGTCATCACCGTGGGTGACACGATGTACCTGCACGTGATGGCGAACAAGGGCCTCGGCAACGTGCTGTACAGCGAGGTGCTCGCCTCCCGGGACAACGGTGTGAGCTGGGAACGCACCGGGTGCGAGTGGCCGGGCGGGCACTGCGACGGACTGTTCCAGCAGCTCACCTGGGAGCACGGTGGCGACGGCTACGTCTACGCGTACACGACCGGCTTCCAGCGCCGCGACGGCCTGCTGCTGCACCGGGTGCCCGCGGACCGGATCACCGACCGCGACGCCTGGGAGCCCTGGGGCTTCGCCGGGGAGCGCTGGGGCTGGGGCAACCCTCCGACCCTGACGATCCCGGGCGCGTTCGGTGAGCTGAACCTGCGCCGGGTGCCCGGCCCGGACGGCCGCGAGCACCTGCTGCTCACCTGGTTCGACGCCGGCAACTACCGGATCGACACGATGCTGCTCGACCGGCCGAACGCCGACCTGCACGCCGCCCCCCGCACCACCCTGCTGCACGGCTGCGGGTGGGATGACGAGGACCACGCCCGCGGCCGGGTCGCGCAGCTCTACGGCGGCTACGTCGTCCCCGGGTCGACCCTCGACGACCTGCACCTGGTGGTGAGCCAGTGGAACACCACGACGAACTGGCCGTACCGGTCGATGCAGTTCCGCACCGACGTCAGCGAACTGCTGAGCTGACCCGCTCGTCCGGAGGCGCCGTGCCGGGCGGGCCCGAGCGCAGCGACGGCCGGGATCAGCGATGGCCCACCTCGTCCGGCCCGGCCGCCGCGGGCGGCGGGGACGGGACGCCGGGCGGTCGGGACCCGGTGCCGCCACCGCGGACGGGGTGGGGAACGGTACCGGCGGCCAGGACCGCGGCGACGGCGGCGATCGCGGCGAGCAGGCCGAACACGGCGGGGTAGCCACCGAGGGCGACGGCGAGCGCAGCACCGGCCCACGGGGCGAATGCGGTGGCGATCATCGCCGGCGCCGACAGCAGCCCGTTGAGCCGTCCGTAGTGGGCCGCGCCCCAGCGGTCGCTGATCGCGGTGGCCTGCAGCA
>NZ_JBFAON010000023.1:0-88651 GCF_040659795.1 Pseudonocardia sp. NPDC049635 | reverse complement strand
CCTCAAGCGCTACATCAGCCGCGAACTCTTCCGGCTCCTCACAGCCACCCACACATCCCCGATGACCACTTGACAGTCATAGAAGCATCTCACTGATGTGGACGCCCCTGCTCTCGATCGCACCCGCGATCCGGGACGGCCTGGTGCGGGTCAACGGGATCGACCCCAAGGGCATGGAACTGGCCTACGGCCGCGACGTGTTCCACCGCTACGCCGTCACCAGCAAGGACGCCCTGGCGTTGCTCGACGACCTCGTCGAGGAGATGGAAGCCCGCAAGCGTGCCCACGCCGGAAAGACACGGCTCGTTCCGATCACTCGGGACACGCCGTTGGAGATCGTGGAGTTCGACGAGATCGGCGCCCTGCTGCGCTACGTCGGAGACCGCAAGACCCGCGAGGCCATCACCGAGCGGATCGCACTGCTGACCACCCAGGGCCGGGCGCTGGGGTTCACCGTGCGCGGCTACGTCCAGGAACCCACCAAGGACACCGTCCCGGTCCGGGAGCTGTTCCCGCGCCGCATCTGCCTGCGCGTGGCCTCCAAGTCTCACGTCGGGATGGTCCTGGGCGAGCACGCCTACGACCGGGGTGCGTGGGCGAACCGCATCGGCGAATCCGAACCCGGCGTCGGGTACCTGTTCGGGGAAGGCATTCGCGAACCCCTGCGCGTGCGCGCCGCCTGGGTTCCGGATGACGCGATCAAGGCCCTGGAACGGTTCGTCACCGCCCCCTCGCCCGAACCGGCCCGGCGACCCGCGCCGGTGCTGCCCTTTCGCCCCGGGACGCCCGCGCTGCCCGCCGGAGGTGCCGCATGAGCGCCAATGAGACAACGCCCGAGGCCGGCTCTGTCCCGATCGACCAGGACAAGCTCACCCGCGCTCAGAAGGCCATGCTGGCGCTGTCCAACGAGGTCGCCACGCAGCTCGCCGAGGACCACGGCGTCTGTGTCCGCCCGCTGGCCATGCGCCGGATCGACCAGAGCAGCGGCCGGGTCGACGTCGTGCCCGTGCCGTGCGGGTCGACGCGGGAGGACCAGTGTCACCCGTGCGCGGAGAAGGCCCGACGCCTGCGGATGGTCCAGTGCAGGGAGGGCTGGCACCTCGAGGACGAACCGATCGCCAGGCCCGCCGACCCGACCGCCGCGCAGAAGGAACTGATGACGGTGCGGGCGGACCTGCACGCCGCCTACACCGACGCCCGCACCAAGCGCGACGAGGAAGAGTGCGAGGAGATCCGCGAGACGGTCGCAGAGGTGGACCAGGAGCTGCGCGCGCTCGGGGTCCGTGGACGGCTCGCCCCGCTCGACCCGACACCGCAGACCGTGCGCCGCTCCACCCGACGACGCCAGGACGCACCCAACCTGCCCCGCCGCCCGGTGGAGGACCGCACCCTCGGACGGGTGTTCGGCGGCAAGTACCGACCCTCCACGTTCCTCACGCTCACACTCGACACGTACGGGCGGGTGGACAAGCACGGCGCCGCGCTCGACCCCGACTCCTACGACTACCGCCGGGCCGCCCGGGATGCGATCCACTTCCCCAAGCTGCTGGACCGGTTCTGGCAGAACACCCGCCGCTGCGTCGGCTGGGACGTGCAGTACTTCGGCACCGTCGAACCCCAGAAACGCGGAGCCCCGCACTTCCACGCCGCCATCCGCGGCACCATCCCCCGCACCGAACTCCGCGCGATCACCGCCGCCACCTACCACCAGGTCTGGTGGCCCGCCCACGACGACATCGTCTACTCCGGAGACCGGCTCCCGCGCTGGGACCACCACCACAAGGCGTTCGTCGACCCCGACACCCGCGCCCCGCTGCCCACCTGGGACGAGGCCACCGACCCCGACGCGCTCGCGGCCCCGGCGCACACGGTGGTGTTCGGGCCCCAGGTCCACGTCAAAGGCATCCTCGGCGGCACCGAAGAGGCCGGCCGCCACATCGGCTACCTGACCAAGTACCTCACCAAATCCGTCGGACAGGCCGCCGGCCTCGACGACACCGCTACCTCCCGGCAGCGGGAGCACGCCCGCCGCCTCGCCGCGGAACTCGCGATCACGCCGTGCTCGCCGCGCTGCCCGATCTGGCTGCTCTACGGCGTCGAACCCAAGGGCGCCCGCCCCGGAACGACACCCGGGCATTGCAAGGGCAAAGCGCACAAGCCCGAGCACCTCGGGATCGCCGGGCGCCGCGTCCTGGTCTCCCGCAAGTGGTCCAACAAGTCCCTGTCCGACCACCGCGCCGAGCGGACCGCGTTCGTTCGGCAACTCCTCGACCGCGCCGGAGTGCAGCCCGCCTACGCCGTCGACGACGGCCCGTTCACCTGGGAGACGACCAAGCCCGGGGACTCCGACGTGCCACCCCGCACGGTCCTGCTGCTCCATGCGATCAACCAACGCTCCCGATGGCGCGCCGACTACGACGCCGCCGTCCTGGCCACCACCGACGCACCACCCGACGACCGTTCGGCAACCGAGGGAGCAGCGGCATGAAGGCCAAGGATCGGGCGCCGGTCGCGGGTATGGAGCAGTTGACGGTGGAGCAGCTGTGCGCGGAACTGCAGGTGGCCCGCTCGACCTTCTACCAGTGGCGCCAGCTCGGGCGCGGTCCGCGCTGCGTCCGGCTCCCGAACGGTGCGATCCGGGTCCGCCGGACAGATCTGGATGCCTGGCTCGCTGCTCTGACAGACGCGGCATGAGCGACGACGAGCCGACGACCTTCGACGTCCGGGTCTGGTCGGTGACGAAGCGGGTGCGCCGGGACGGGCCCCGGTACCGGGTGCGGTGGATCGTCGCGGGCAAGGAGTGGCACGACACGTTCCCGACCCGGGCTCTCGCCGACAGCTTCCGCTCGGAGCTGGTGAGCACCACCCGTCGTGGGGAGGCGTTCGTCATCGCCACGGGACGACCGGTGTCGTGGCAGCGCCCCGAGGAGCAGGTGACGAGCTGGTACGCGCACGCCATGGCCTATGTGGACATGAAGTGGCCGCACGCAGCCGGCAAGAGCCGTCAGGGAATCGCCGAGTCCCTCGCGACGGTCACTCCGGCGCTGTTCACCGACGCCCGGAGCCGACCGGCCGCCGCGACCGTTCGGCAACTCCTCTACGGCTGGTCGTTCAACGCTCGCACGCGGGCCGCCGGCCCTCCTCCGGACGAGTTGGTCCGGGTCGAGCGCTGGGTCTCCGCGCACACCGTGCCCGTGACCGCTCTCGCGGACCCGACCGTGCTCCGGCCTGCTCTGGACGCTCTGGCCCTGCGCATGGACGGCAAGCCCGCCGCTGCGTCGACGGTGAGCCGCAAGCGGGCGATCTTCTACAACGCCGTGGAGTACGCGGTGGAGCTCGGCCACCTGTCCGGCAACCCGATCACCTCGCTCCGCTGGCGCGCCCCGAGGATCACCGAGGCGGTGAACCCTCGGGTCGTGATCAACCACCGGCAGGCCCGTGCACTCCTCGACGCTGTCCGTGGCCAGCGGTCCGGGCCGCCACTCGTCGCGTTCTTCGGTGTCATGTACTACGCCGCCCTGCGTCCGGGTGAGGCCGTCGAGCTGCGTAAGGAGGCCCTGTCACTGCCCGAACGCGGGTGGGGTGAGCTGTACCTGAATGCCTCCGCCCCGTCGGCCGGCCGGGCATGGAGTGAGTCCGGCACCCGCCGGGAGCCGCGCCAGCTCAAGCACCGGGGAGCGGAGGAGGTCCGGGTGGTCCCGTCCCCGCCGGCGCTGACCGCCCTGCTGCGGCGGCACCTCGACGAGCACGGCACCACCACGGAAGGCCGGCTGTTCCGGGGCGCCCGGGGCGGCCCGCTCTCGGAGAGCCTGTACGGCCGCCTGTGGGCCCTCGCCCGTACCGAGGCACTGACCGCGGAGGAGGCCGCGTCACCGCTCGCACGGCGTCCCTACGACCTCCGGCACGCCGCGGTGTCCACCTGGCTCAACGGCGGTGTCCCCGCCCCGCAGGTCGCGTCCTGGGCCGGACACAGCGTGGACGTCCTGCTGCGGGTCTACGCCAAGTGCATCGCCGGTCAGGACGACGCGGTCCGCCGTCGTGTGGAGGACGCCATCCGCGACCAAGATCAGTCCGTGCATGGTCCGTGAAGACCCGCCACGAGCCGCCGGAGCCGGACACACCCGGACAACGAAGAAGACCCCCGGTTCCGGCGTTTCCGCTGGTCGGGGGTCTTTTTCACCTGCTGTGGCTGGTCCAGGATTCGAACCTGGGAAGGCTACGCCGACGGATTTACAGTCCGCTCCCTTTGGCCGCTCGGGCAACCAGCCGGGGTGCACGTCGATCTCTCTCAGTGCGTGGACGAGGATACGACACGACGCGAGGGGGCCCGACGAGGGGGCCCCACCCCGAGGAGGGACCAGAGATGGCCGACCCGTCGTTCGACGTCGTGAGCAAGGTCGACCGCCAGGAGGTCGACAACGCGCTGAACCAGGCTGCGAAGGAGCTCTCGCAGCGGTTCGACTTCCGTGGCACGAACACCACGATCGCCTGGTCCGGTGAGGAGTCGGTGGTCTTCGAATCCGACACCGAGGAGCGGTTGCGCGCCGGCATCGAGGTCTTCAAGGAGAAGTTGATCAAGCGCCAGATCTCGCTCAAGGCGTTCGAGGCCGACGAACCCCAGCTCTCCGGCAAGAGCTACAAGGCGAGCGGCAAGATCCTGCAGGGCATCGCTCAGGACAAGGCGAAGGAGATCAGCAAGGCCATCCGGGACGAGAAGCTCAAGGGTGTCCAGGCTCAGATCCAGGGTGACCAGCTGCGCGTCTCCGGCAAGAAGAAGGACGACCTGCAGGCCGTCATCTCGCTGCTGAAGTCCAAGGACTTCGGGATCGCGCTCCAGTTCACCAACTACCGGTGACCGGCCGCCCCCCCGACCTGACCACCCGTGCGGTCCGGGCGGCAGTGGTCGCCGGGCAGCACGGCCGGACCACCGACCCGGCGGAGGTCGACGGCCGCGCAGCGGCGGCAGTGGTCACCGACTCGCCCCGGGTCGGCACGGTCGTGGAGCTACCGCAGCGCTCGGGGCAGACGCCCCCGGTGATCGGTGTGCCCACATCCGGACGGGCCTCGCGCGCCGATCGCCCCCGGGCCGGGTGACTATGCTCGCCTCACCGCCCGCTGTTGAAAGGTCGTTGCTTGAGTCGGCGTCAACAGGACCGCGTCACGATCTACGAGGTCGCGAAGCGCTCCGGCTCCTCCATCTCGACGGTCTCCCGCGTCATCAACGGCGATCCGGCTGTGCGACAGGACAACCGCGAACGGGTACTGCGGGCTATCTCGGAGCTCGGGTTCGTGCCGAGCGGCGCCGCCCGCGGCCTGAGCCGGCGCAGCACCGGGATCCTCGGGTTCGTCTTCCTGCGCGAGGAGTATCACGCCACCCGGCCGGAGGACCCGGAGTGGCCGGGCTACCTGGACGTGGCGATGCGGGCCGCCGAACGCGAGGCCGAGCGCAGCGGCTATTCGCTCCTGCTCTCGGGCGTGCGTCCCGGTGACGAGGCGACCGTCACGGCGCTGACCGGACGGGTCGACGGGCTGATGCTCATGGACGAGGTCCTCGACGAGGAAGCACTGGACCGCCTCGCCGAGCGCTTCCCGGCCGTGTGGTTCGCCGGACGTGCCGGTGCACGGACGACCGTGGTCCGGGCCGACCAGGACGCCGGGGTCAGGGCTCTCGCCGAGCACCTGCTCGACGGGCCGCACCGGTTCACCGACGTCGTCGCGATCGTGGGGCCCGAAGCCGTCTCGGACCACGCCGCCCGCCGGCGCGCGCTCGAACAGGTCTCCGCGGCGCGCGACGTGCGGGTGCGGCTGTGGACGGTCGAGCCCGGCTCGTCCGGCGCGGCCGGTGCCGTGGCCACGCGTCTCGCGGCGGAGCCGACCCCCGAGGTGATCATCTGCGTGAACGACGAGGTGGCCATCGGGACGGTCACCGCACTGCGGGAGCGCGGGCTGCGCGTGCCCGCGGACGTCGCCGTCACCGGCTTCGACGACGTGTGGATCGCCCGCTACGTCGATCCGCCCCTGACGACGGTCCGCCAGCCGGTGACCGACCTGGCGGCGCAGGCGGTTCGGTCGCTGGTCCGCCGCCTCGACGGCGACAGCACCGACGGGCCGATCGTGCTGCCCACGCAGCTCGTCGTCCGACGCAGCTGCGGCTGCGTCCCGTAACACAGGACTCGCGGCCGTAACAGACCGGCAATAGTTCGAGGCTTGTCGTGAAAGCGCTTTCGTGTCAGGCTTCATTCATCCCGACGAAGACTCGAGGACTCACGATCGACGTAGATCGTCGTCGGTCGAATGGATGCCGCACCGTGCTCCGGCACATCGCGCCCCACTCGTCGACCCTCATTTTCACCTGATCAGGAGGCAAGGTGCTGTTCGCACGTGCCGGCAGACGACTGCTGGCCCCGATCGCGGCCGCGCTGGCGGTCACGCTCGCCGGATGCGCGGGCGGGGGGACCGGGGGCGCCGCGGGCGACCCGACGGAGATCACGATCGCCGACGCCGGGTTCGCCCAGGCCAACTTCGACCCGACCAAGAGCGACATCAACGTCAAGTTCTATCTCGAGCCGGTCTACGACACGCTCATCCGCCGGATGCCGGACGGGTCCTACACCCCCAACCTGGCCACGGACTGGTCCTATGAGGACCCCACCACCTTCGTGATGGACCTGCGCGAGGGGGTGACCTTCAGCGACGGCACCCCGTTCGACGCGGAGGCGGCGAAGGCCAACATCGACTTCCAGCGCACCGGGTCCGGGCCGCTGTCCGGTCAGCTCGCGGCGATCTCGGAGGTCTCCGTCACCTCGCCGACCCAGCTCCGGATCACCCTGTCGACGGCGTTCCCCTCGCTCCCCACGGTCTTCTCGTCGATCACCGGGATGATGGTGGCCCCCGAGTCACTGGGCGCGGAGACCCTGGCCACCGCGCCGGTGGGAACCGGTCCGTACGTCCTGGACACGGCCGCTTCGGTTCCGAACAGTTCCTACGTGTACACGAAGCGCGACGACTACTGGAATTCCTCGCACTTTCACTACGAGACGGTCAACATTCGGCCGATCGCCGACACCAGTGCCATGGTGAATGCGCTGCGTAATGACGAGGTCCAGATCGGTAAGCTCTATACGATCCCGCAGCTGGAGATCAAGGACCAGGCGGGGATCCCGTTCGCGGGCGTCCCGTACAACGTGGACACGCTCTGGCTGCTCGACCGGGCGGGCACGGTCGTGCCGGCGCTGGGCGACCAGCGCGTGCGCCAGGCGATCGGCATGGCCATCGACCGGGACGAGATCGTCGACGGGCTGTCCAAGGGTTACGCGGTGGCGACCAGCCAGATCCTCAAGGAGGGCATGGAGGGCTACGACCCCGCCCTGAACGAGCAGTACGGCTTCCAGCTCGACCGGGCCAGGCAGCTGCTCGCCGAGGCAGGGTTCGCCGAGGGCTTCACCCTGCCCATGGTGAGCACCTCGAGCTACGACCAGATGACCCAGGCGCTGGCCGCCCAGCTCGCCCAGGTCGGGATCACCCTGCAGATCGACAACGTGCCGACGAACCAGTGGGTCACGAAGATGCTCTCCGGTGAGTACGCCGCCGCGTACCTGCCCTACGGCGCCCTCGACTCCTACTACGACCTGGGTCAGATCGTGCTGCCGGACGGCGGGTTCAACCCGTTCGCCTCCTCCGACCCGCAGCTGACCGACCTGTACGCCCGGGCGGGCTCGGCGGCGACCGACGAGGAGCGGGCACAGCTGCTCACCCAGCTCAACACCCGGCTGACCGAGCTGGCCTGGATCATCCCGTTCCAGGCGGGCATCAGCGGGATCGCGCACTCGCCCACCGTCGAGGGTGTCGAGATGTCGGTCGTCGAGCCTCCGCTGCTCTACGACTGGACCCCCGCACCGGCCTCGTCCTCGTGAGCCGCAGGAAGGTGATCGAGACATGCTCCGCCTGATCGGACGCCGGCTCGTCGAGTCGGTCCCGCTGATGATCGTGGTCTGCGCGATCACCTTCCTGCTCGTGCAGCTCATCCCGGGCAGCCCGGCCGCGACGATCCTGGGCAACCAGGCGACCCCGGAGGCGATCGCCCGGCTCGAACAGGAGATGGGCCTGGACCGCCCGCCGCTCGAGCAGCTGTTCGTCTGGTTCGGCCAGGTCCTCACCGGGGACCTCGGGAACTCGCTGCTGACCGGCAGCGACGTCAACGAGGTCGTCGCGAGCCGGATGCCGATCACGATGTCGCTCGCGATCATCGCCTGCCTGCTCTCCGCCGTGCTGGGGATCTGGGTGGGCGTGGTCGCCGCGACCCGGGGCGGGCTGCTGGACCGGATCCTGACCACCGGCTCCGGTGTCGGGCTCGCGCTGCCCACCTTCTGGCTCGCCGTCGTGCTGGTGCTGGTGTTCTCCATCTGGCTGCGGTGGCTGCCCGCGACCGGCTACACCCCGTTCCTCACCGACCCCGTGGCCTGGCTGGTGCACCTGGTACTGCCGCTGACCGCGCTGTGCCTGATCCAGGTCGCCGCGGTGGCCCGGCAGACCCGGGTCGCGATGCGCGACGAGCTGGACCGCCCCTACATCCGCTCGTTGCGTGCCGTGGGCGTCCCACGCCGCTCGGTGGTGTGGAAGCACGCGCTGCGCAACGCCGCGATCCCGGTCTGCACGACGCTGGGCCTGCAGTTCATCGGCGTCCTCGGCGGCGCGGTCGTGATCGAGCAGGTGTTCGCCCTGGGCGGTGTCGGCGCCCTCACCGTCGAAGCGGCCTCCGCCCACGACATCCCGACCATCCAGGGCGTCGTCATCTACTCCACGGCCGCGGTCATCGCGGTCAACCTCGTCGTGGACATCCTCACCTACGCCCTGAGCCCGAAGGCACGCGTCTCATGACCCACTCCGTCGCCGCCGCCGACCCGGCGAAGATGCTGGCGGCCCCACCCGCCCACCGCTTCCGCCGACCGGACACCCGCTTGGTGCTGGGCCTCGGCTGGATCGTGCTGCTGCTCCTCGGAGCGCTGCTCGCCCCGGTCGTCGCCCCGCACGACCCGCTCGCCTCCGACATCGGCGCGAGCCTGCAGGGGCCGAGCGGCACGTACTGGCTGGGCACCGACAACCTCGGCCGGGACGTGTTCAGCCGCCTGCTCCACGGCGCGGGCTCCGCGATCGGTGGCGTGCTCGTCGCCATCGCGGTGGGCCTGGCCCTCGGCCTGACCATCGGGGTGGTCGCCGGTTACGTCGGGGGCTGGTTCGACACGCTGACCTCACGGATCGCGGACCTGATCCTGGCCCTGCCCGGCATCCTGCTGCTCCTGCTGGTGCTCGCCGTGCTCGGCCGGGACCTGACCTACGCGATGATCGCCTACGGGTTCCTGGTCTCCGCGGCCTTCTTCCGGCTGGCCCGGGCGGGCGCGGCGGAGGTCCGGCACGAACTGTTCGTCGACGCCGCCACCGTCGCCGGGGTCTCCCCCGCCTGGACACTGGTGCGCCACGTGCTGCCGAACATGATCCGGCCGATCGTGGTGCAGGCGTCGCTCACCGCGTCGACCGCGCTGCTGCTGCAGGCCGGCCTGAGCTTCCTCGGGCTGGGCGCGCCCCCACCCGCACCGCAGTGGGGCGCGATGGTCCAGGAGGCCTCGCAGTACCTCTACCAGTCGCCGTGGCTGATGGTCCCCACCGGCGGGGTGATCGTGCTGACCGCGTTGGCGTTCAACCTGGTCGGGGACGCGTTGACCGACGAGCGGGCCCGGCCGGTGGCGGTCCGCGACCGGGAGACCGTGCGGCCGGAGCCGGCCGTCCCGGAGGGTTCCGTGCTCGCCGCGACCGATCTGCGGGTCTCCTTCGGCGACCTCACCGTGGTCGACGGCGTCACGCTCGCCGCGCACCCCGGCCGCACCCTGGCCCTGGTCGGTGAGTCCGGCTGCGGCAAGACCCTCACCGCCCTGGCGCTCGCCGGGCTGCTCCCCCCGGACGCGCACGTGGACGGTTCGGTCGTCCTCGACGGGCGCGAGCTCGCCGGCGCATCGGAGAAAGAGCTGGAGTCGGTGCGCGGCAACGGGATCGCCTACATCTCGCAGGAACCCATCGCCTCGCTCGACCCGTCCTACTCCATCGGCAGCCAGCTGCGCGAACCGCTGAAGCTGCACGGCAGCACCGCACCAAGGACCGAGGCGGTGGAGCTGCTGCGCCGGGTCGGCATCGCCGACGCCGAGGGTGTGGCCCGCAGCTTCCCGCACCAGCTCTCCGGTGGTATGGCGCAGCGCGTCGCCATCGCGATCGCGCTGACCGGCAGGCCCCGGGTGCTGATCGCCGACGAGCCGACCACCGCCCTCGACGTCACCGTACAGGCGGAGATCCTCGATCTGCTCCGGGAGATCCAGGCCCAGGACGGCACCGCCGTGGTCCTGGTGACGCACGACTGGGGCGTGGTCGCCGACGTCGCGGACGAGGTCGCCGTCATGTACGCGGGGCAGGTCGTCGAGCACGGCACGGTCGCCGAGGTGATCGCCGCGCCGCGGCACCCGTACACCAGGGACCTGCTGGCCGCACTGCCCGAACCGGGCCAGGGCCGCGCTCCGCTCCCCACCATCCCGGGCTCGGTCCCGCCGCCCGCCGAGTGGGTCCCGACCTGTCGTTACGCCAACCGGTGCACGGACGCCACGGAGGAGTGCCTGCTGCACCCCGTCGTGCTCGCCGACCGCGTCCGCTGCCTGCATCCCGTCGCGCAGAAGGAGGAATCGTGGCAGCTCTCCTCGAGGTGACGGACCTGTCCGTCCGGTTCAAGCGGACCCTCGGTGTCGACGGCGTCTCGTTGGACGTCGCCGCCGGCGAGACCGTCGGCCTGGTCGGCGAGTCAGGCTCGGGCAAGTCGACGATCGGGCGGGCGGTGCTCGGGCTCGTCCCGCCGTCGGAGGGGTCGATCCGCTTCGCGGGCCAGGAGATCGGGCACGCCTCGCGGCGGACCCGGCGCGCGCTCGCGCACGAACTGCAGGTCGTGTTCCAGGACCCGCACAGTTCGCTGGACCCCCGGATGACCGTCGGCGCCACCGTGCGGGAGGGCCTCCCGCCCGACCGCCGCACCGACGAGCACGTCGCCGCGCTGCTGCAGTCCGTGGGGCTCCCCGCGGACGCCCGGCACCGGTATCCCCACCAGTTCTCCGGCGGGCAGCGCCAGCGCATCGCGATCGCCCGGGCCATCGGACCGGACCCGAAGCTCGTGGTCTGCGACGAGCCGATCAGCGCACTCGACCTCTCGACCCAGGCCGCCATCCTCAACCTGTTCGCCGAGCTGCAGGACCGCACGGGGGTCGCGCTGCTGTTCGTGGCCCACGACCTGGTGGCCGTCGAACACCTGTCGGACCGCATCGTCGTGCTCTACCGGGGCCGGGTCATGGAGGCCGGACCGGCCGCGGAGATCTGCGCCGGACCGCTGCACCCCTACACGCAGGCCCTGTGGGCCGCCGCACCGGTGGTGGACCCGGAGGAACAACGCCGCCGCCGGACCGCCCGCGCAGCGGCCGGGGTGGTCTCCGCCTCCGCGGCGCCCCCGACCGCGCAGTCGTCGAACGGTTGCCCCTTCGCCCCCCGCTGCCCCGTGGCCGAACCCGTCTGCCACACGGTCCGCCCGGCCGAGGAGCAGGTCGGTCACCGCCGCGTGGCCTGTCACCTGCTCGCCGCCGACCGACGGGCCGCCTGACCCCCGAACCCCGCCGCCACCACCACCCGAATCCGAGGAGATCATCATGAGGCTCGACAAGACCCAATGGACCGCCCTGCAGGAGAAGGGCGAGCTCGACGCGAAGATCGCACAGGCACTGCGCCTGGACGGTGTCGTGCTGCTCGAATCGGTGTACGACGCCGGGACCGTCGCCGAGCTGCGCACCGCGTTCGACGAGGAGCTGGCGCGTCAGATGCCGAAGCTCGAGGCCAACCGTGGTGCCAAGCGCTACGGCATCTACCTGCCGATGGCCGGCATCTGGGCACGCGAGGACATCGCGTACTCGCCGCTGGTGCGCGGCGCCCTGACCGAGCTGCTGGGCGAGAAGCTGGCCTGCACCTATCTCGCCGCCGACACCCCGCTGCCCGGCTCGGAGTTCCAGAACGCCCACGCCGACGGCTACCCGCTGTTCCCGGAGCTGCCGATCGCGCTGCCCGGCTACGCCTACGTCGTCGACGTCCCGCTGGTCGACTTCCGCGAGGACAACGGTCCGCTGGAGATGTGGGGCGGCGCCACGCACCTGATCGCCGGTCAGAACGCGGCCGAGGCGAGCAAGGACGTCCCGTCCGAGTTCGTGCTCTGCCCGGCCGGTTCCCTGATCATCCGGGACACCCGTGGCTGGCACCGCGGCACCCCGAACCGCAGCGAGGACCTGCGGCCGATGCTCGCCATGGTCTACCAGCGCGACTGGTACCGCTTCGAGGCCGAGACCGGTTCGCCGCTCATCCCGATCGCCCCGGAGGCGTGGGAGTCGTGGAGCGAGGAACTCCGGCACGTGTACCGCTTCAACACCGTGAGCGCCTCGGCATGAGCTCACCCGTTCGCTTCGGTGTCGTCGGCACGGGCTGGCGCGCCGAGTACTTCGTCCGCCTCGGCCGGTTGCTCCCTGACCGGCTCGAGGTCGCCGGGGTCGTCGCCCGTCGTCCGGAGCGGGCGGTGGAGGTGGCCGCTGCCTGGGATGTCCCCGTCTTTCCGACGACGGCGGCCCTGGTGGCGGACGCGGGCCCGGATTTCGTGATCAGCTCGGTGCCCTGGGAGGCCAATCCCGGTGTCGTCGAGGAGCTCGTCGGGCACGGGATCGCCGTGCTCAGCGAGACCCCGCCCGCCCCGGACGAGTCCGGGCTGGCCGGGCTGTGGGCCCGGGTCGGCGGGTCCGGGCTGGTGCAGGTCGCCGAACAGTACATGCTCATGCCGATGCATGCCGCCCGGCTGGCCGCGGTGCGGTCCGGGCTGCTCGGCACCGTGTCGTCGGTCCAGGTGTCCTCGACCCACCAGTACCACGCGGTGTCGATGATCCGCGGTTTCCTAGGCGCCGGGCACCCGCCCGCCGTGGTCGACGCCCGGCGGTTCCGGGGACCGCTGGTGGATCCGCTCACCCGCGGCGGGTGGACCGGTGACGCGACACCGAAGGAGGCGACCACGACCCTCGCGACGTTCGACTTCGGCCCGGCCGGGACGGGGGTCTACGACTTCACCGACAACCAGTGGCACAACCGGTTGCGCGGACGCCGGCTGGTGATCCGGGGCAGCCACGGCGAGATCGTGGACCACACGGTGACCCGGTTGCGGGACACCGAGCTGATCACCGATTCGCCGCTGCTGCGCAGGCAGAGTGGCTACGACCTCGACCTGGAGGGTTACGACACCGACCACATCCAGCTCGACGGCGAGCTGATGTGGGTCAACCCCTACTCCGGTCACCGGCTGGCCGACGAGGAGATCGCGATCCTGACCCTGCTCGACGCGACCGCGTCCTGGCGCCGGGGGGCGGGTCCCGCACCGTATCCCCTTGCCGACGCCTGCACCGACCATCTGCTCGCCCTCGCCGTCGAGACGGCCGCGACCAAGGGGGTGTCGGTGGACGTGGAGCCGGGGCCATGGGCATGACGCAGGCGGACCGGGTCGCGGAGCTCGTCGGCCGGCTGACCCTGCAGGAGCAGGCTGCGCTCACCGTGGGGGACGGTCCGTGGGCCACGGTCGCCGTCCCCCGGGTGGGGCTGCCCGGCTGGCGGATGACCGACGGCCCCAACGGCGCCCGTGGTCTCTACCGCGGGCCCGCGGCACCGGGCGTGCTGTGCATCCCCTGCGGCACCGCGCTCGGTGCCACCTGGGACCCGGATCTGGTCCGCGACGTCGCGGGCGTCGTCGCCCGGGAGACCCGCAGGCTGGACTGCCGGATGCTGCTCGCACCGACGGTCAACATCATCCGCTCGCCGCTGGCCGGCCGGACGTTCGAGTGCTACTCCGAGGACCCGGTGCTGACGGCGGCGATCGCGGTCGGGTTCATCGAGGGTGTGCAGGCCGAGGGCGTCGTCGCCACCGTGAAGCACTTCGCCGGGAACGAGGCCGAGTTCGAGCGCTACACGATCGAGTCCGTGGTCCCCGAGCGGGCGTTGCGCGAGATCTATCTGCCTCCGTTCGAGGCGGCCGTACGGGACGCGGGCGTCCTCGCCGTGATGACGGCGTACAACCGGATCAACGGGGCGATGGCGGGTGCCCACCGCGGCCTGATCGGTGAGGTCCTCCGCGGGGAGTGGGGGTTCGACGGACTCGTCGTCTCGGACTGGTGGGCCAGGGCGGAGACGGTCGGGAGCGCGCTGGCCGGGCAGGACCTGGAGATGCCCGGCCCCGGCCGGGCCTTCGGGCCCGCGCTCGTCGCCGCCGTCGAACAGGGGCTGCTCCCGGCCGAGGTCGTCGCCGCGCAGGCCACCCATCTGATCGGGGCGTTCGCCGCGGTCGGCGCGCTCGACGATCCCGACGAGCTGCCCGCCTGGCCGGCCGACGTCCCGGACCGGGACCACCTGGCGGAACCGGCCCGGCGAGCGGCCGCCGAGTCGATCGTGCTGTTGCGCAACACCGGGGTGCTCCCGGTGACCGGTCCTCCGGCCCGGGTCGCGGTGGTCGGTCCGAACGCCGCGCACCTGCAGCTGATGGGTGGCGGCTCGGCCCACCTGCGGCCGACCCGGTATCCCTCGCTGCTCGAAGCGCTGCGGGCGACCTGGCCCGGGGTCGAGATCGTGCACGAGCCAGGATGCCGCCCGGAGCGGGACCTGCCCGTGCTCCAGGGCCCGGAGCTGCGCACCGGCACCGGGGAGCCGGGCTGGACCGTGGAGTTCCTCGCCGGGGACGCGACCGGTCCGATCGTGCACACCTGCATCGGGGACGTCACCGACCTGGACTTCTTCGGCGATCCCGCGCCCGGGTTCGGGCCGGGGGCCTACACGGTGCGGGCGACCGGATTCATGAGCGCGGTGCCCGGTGAGGCCTACGACCTGTGCCTCACCGCGGACCGGCCGGTCCGGCTGCTCCTCGACGGCACCGTGGTCGCCACCACGCCGGGGCGGTACTCGGTCACCGCCGGATCCGACGAGATCGAGCTGCGGCTCGAGTTCGACGGCCCGGCGGACCGGGGGCCCTGCCGGGCACGGCTCGGCGTCGCGCCCGCCGACGACGGGTTCGACCGCGCGGTCGCCGCCGCCGAGGCGGCCGATCTCGTGATCGCGGTCGTCGGCACGAACGAGGAGGAGGAACAGGAGTCCCTCGACCGGTCCGCGCTGGCGTTGCCCGGGCGGCAGGACGAGCTGGTCTCCGCGGTCGCCGGTACCGGGACCCCCACCGTCGTGGTCGTCAACGCGGGTTCGGCGGTGACCCTGCCCTGGGCCGACGAGGTCGACGCCGTCCTCTACTCCTGGTTCGGTGGCGAGGAGGCCGACCACGCCCTGGTCGACGTCCTGACCGGTGCCACCGACCCGGGCGGGCGGCTCCCGATGACGCTGCCGCTGCGCGTCGAGCACACCCCGGCCTTCGGCAACTTCCCCGGCGAGTTCGACGAGGTCCGCTACGGCGAGGGCGTACTCGTCGGGTACCGCTGGTACGACACCCGTGCCCTGCCCGTCCGCTACCCCTTCGGTCACGGGCTCTCCTACACCTCCTTCGAGATCGGTGCGCCCGTGCTGCGCGAACGCACCGTCGACATCCCGGTGCACAACGTCGGGCACCGGGCGGGCTCGGAGGTCGTGCAGCTCTACGTGGAACACCTCGCCCCCCGGGTGTTCCGTCCCCGCAAGGAGCTGCGCGCCTTCGAGAAGGTCCGCCTCGGGCCGGGCGGGCAACACCTGGTCCGGTTCGAACTGGACGACCGCGCCTTCGCCTACTGGCGACCGGCCCGGCCGACCCGCGCCACCGCGGCGGCCGATCTCGCGGCCGACTCCCCCTTCCGGCTCGCCGACGATCCCGGCGAACCCGGCTGGTGCGTGGATCCGGGGACCTACCGGATCCACGTAGGACGGTCGGTGGACGACATCTCACACACCTTCGACCTGGAGATCTGAACATGTTTCACCTCGGATGGTTCCTCGGCAACGGTTTCGGCATCCAGCCGTGGAATCCCGCCGCCGACGGGCCTTTCACCGGCACCAATCACCTCGACTGGTGCAAGCCCGACCTCTACGTCGACCTGACCGACGCCCTCGAGCGGGCCTGCTTCGACTACCTCCTCATCGAGGACACCGCGATGGTCGAGGACACCTACCGGGGATCGGCCGAGACGTCGCTGCGGCGCGGGTTCATGGCACCCAAGAACGACCCGATGCCGCTGGTCCCGCTGATGGCGCAGCGCACGAACCACGTCGGGATCGTGCCGACGGTGTCCACGATCCAGTACCACCCGTACCTCGCGGCCCGGTTGTTCACCACGCTCGACCACCTCACCCAGGGGCGGGTCGGCATGAACGTGGTCACCTCGGTGACCGACCGGGTGGCCCAGAACTACGGCATGGACCGGCACCTCGACCACGACGAGCGCTACCTGATGGCGCACGAATGGGTCGAGGTGGTCAAGGCCCTGCAGAACTCCTGGGAGGACGGGGCCGTGCTCGCCGACCTCGAGAAGGGGGTGTACGCCGATCACACCAAGGTCAACCCGATCGACTTCAAGGGTCGCTGGTTCTCCAGCCGCGGCCCGCTGAACACGATCCCCGGCCCGCAGAAGCAGGTCCCGATCGCCTCCGCGGGTGGATCGGTGCCCGGTCGCGAACTGGCCGCCGCCCACGTGGACACCCAGATGGTGCAGTGCAAGACCATCGAGGACATCACGGCGTACGTGCAGGACATGCACACCCGGACCACGGCGCACGGCCGGAAGCCCTCCGACGTGAAGCTGCTCTTCCTCGCGATGCCGGTGGTCGCAGCCACCGATGCCGAGGCGCAGGACCGGGCGGCGCAACAAGAGGCGGCGCGGCGCTCGGACCTGGCCGTCGAGTACAACCTGTGGAACATGTCCTACACCTCCGGCGGGAGGATCGACTTCGGCGGCATCGACCCGGACACCCTCGTCGACGACATCGACCTGTCGAAGCAGAACGGCGAGCACAGCTCGATCGCCAACCTCTTCCAGGCGCAGGCCGGCAAGACACTCCGCGAGGTGGCCGCGACGTCCTTCCAGATCACCGACCTGGGCCTGGTCGGGTCACCGGACACGGTCGCCGGGAAGATGGGTGAGATCGCCCAGGAGACCGGCCTCGACGGTTTCCTGCTCTACGTCCCGCCGACCCGGTTGCGGATCGCCGAGATCACCGACGGGCTCGCTCCCGCCCTCAAGCGCCGCGGCCTGATCCGGGACGGTTACACCGGCACCACGCTGGCCCACCACCTCCAGGAGTTCTGAGCACGACCGCACCCCCGGCGGTCACCCCGCGCCGCCGGGGGTGCGCCCGCCCCGGTCCGGTGGATCGCGGCAACCGTCCGGACAGACGTCGAAAGGAACCGTGTCCTTGCAACCCAGAGATGTCCCGCCCCGTGTGCCCGGCCCCGTGGCCCGGGTCGCGGTGGTCGTCGGGAACCCCAAGGTCGGGTCGCGCACGGCGACCGCGGGACGCGCCGCGGCAGCCGCGGTCGCACCCTCGGCTGCCGTGTCGACGGTGGAGGTGGCCGAGCTCGCGCCCGGCCTGTTCACCTGGGACGACCCCGCGGTGGCGGCCGCCACCGCGACCGTCCTGGAGGCGGACCTGCTGATCGTCGCCACCCCGGTCTACAAGGCGTCCTACACCGGCCTGCTCAAGTCGTTCCTGGACCGGTTCGGTCGCGATCAGCTGCGGGCGCTGGCCACCGTGCCGCTCATGGTCGGAGCCGCCCCGCTGCACAGCCTGGCGGTGGAGGAACAGCTGCGGCCGGTGCTGGTCGAGATCGGGGCGTCCTGCCCGACCCGGGGCATCTACGTCCTGGAGTCGGCGATCGAGTCCGGTGAGCTGACCGGGCAGCTCGCCGGATGGGCGGAGCTCTGGGGACCCGCACTGCTCGCCGTCGCCGGCGCCCGCGCCTCGGCGGGCACACCGTGAGCGCGGCGCGCACGGCCGGCCGCCCCGCCCGTGGCACCGGCCCGGGGACGCCGGTCCACGACATCCCGAGCCAACCGTGGCTCACCGCCGGCCAGCTCGACGTCCCCGCCCTGCGGGCCCTCTACGGACACTTCCCCAGCGGGGTGGTCGCCGTCTGCGCCCAGGGCGCACACGGCCCCGTGGGGCTGGCGGCCAGCAGCTTCACCTCGGTCTCGATGGAGCCCCCGCTGGTGTCGTTCTGCATCCAGAACACCTCCACGACCTGGCCGGAGCTCGCCGAGCTGCCCCGGCTCGGGGTCAGCGTGCTGGGCGCCGGGCACGCCGCCGCCTGCCGGCAGCTCGCCAGCAGGCAGGGCGACCGCTTCGCCGGCCTCGACCTCGTCACGACCCCCGAGGGCGCGGTCCTCGTCGAGGGCTCGCCCGCCCAGCTGGACTGCTCGGTCGAACAGCTCGTGCCCGCCGGGGACCACGGGATCGTGCTCCTGCGGGTGCAGGCAGCGCGCACCGTCGGCGCGGAGCCACTGATCTTCCACGCCAGCACCTTCCGTGAACTCGCCGGCGGCCCGTCGACGTGAGGGGGCCGGTCGCGGCGCCGGCACCGCGCCCCGGTTCACAGGCCGGAGGCGAGCACCAGGATGACGGTCCCGTGCGTCAGCGTCGCGGCGAGCACCCCGTGCCGGTACCGCACCCACGCGCAGAGCAACCCTTCGGCGAAGGTGAAGGCGAGCACCGGCCAGCCCAGGTCGGTGACCGTCGAGGCGAGGAACACGTGCCCGGCCGCGAAGAACAGCCCGGACAGCAGCACCGCGCGTAGCGGCGGACAGCCGAGCGGGCCGGTCAGGTAGCCCTGCAGGAGGCCCCGGAACAGCACCTCCTCCAGCAGGTTCCCGCCGAAGGCGAGCACGGCGATCGCCGGGAGCAGCGCGAGCGCGACCGCACCGCCGCGCTGCTCCACCGGGACAGCGCGGGACAGCGCCACCAGTGGGCCCCAGACGACGGCGGCGGCGCCGAGCGCGGTCAGCACCGCACGCGGTCCCAACCGCCCCCACACGACGAGGCCCCGCAGATCGCGGGGCCCGTACGCGACCGCCACCGCCCCCGCCGCGCCGACCAGGCCGAGTACGACGAGCACCACCGGGTCGGCCGGGAACCGCAACCACGTCGTGCCCGCGGGCGTGCTGCCGAGCGACCACAGGCCCAGCGGCGTCATCGCGTCGCGCACAAGGACGAACCCCAGCACCAGCACCACGATCCGCAGCAGCGGCGCCGCACGGCCGAGCGCCACGAACAGCGCGCCCAGCACGATCAGGCCGGGCAGCAACCGCACCGGGTAGTCGACGAACAGGACACTGGTCACGACCTGAGCCTGCGTGGTCGGATGACCGGCGACAACTCGCGTCCGGGAGGGGGGTCACCGTGCGGAGAAGACCACGTCAGGAGCGCTCGAGGGAGACCGTGGAGATCATCCTGACGGCGGCTGCTCAGGTTTTCCACCGGGAGGGCGGCGCCGCGACCACGAACCGGATCGCCGAGCGGGCCGGGGTGTCCGTCGGATCGCTCTACCAGTACTTCCCGCACAAGCAGGCACTGCTCGACACGCTCGTCACCCGGCACGTCGCGCAGGCGCGGGCCACCCTCGACGAGGTGTTCGCGACCCTGCGCGCGGACCCACCGGACCCGGTGACGGCGCTGCTCCGGATCGCCGACACCGCGATCGAGCTGCATTCCGACCGCCCGCACCTGCACGCGCTCTTCGCCCGTGTCGCCACCCGGACGCCCACCGGTCTGGCGGCCGTCGAGGAGCTCCGCGAGGACTGCGTCCGCGAGGCCGCGTTCCACATCGGACGTGAGCCGGGAGTGGCCGACCCGGACGAGCTGGCCCGGACCGTGGTGCACGCCCTGGACGGGCTGCTGCACCATGCCCCCGCCGCCCCGGAGCGCCAACGGGCGCGGGTGCGCGAGCTCGTCCGGCTCGTCGAACCCTGACCCGGCGGCGCCCGATCCGTTCCTCGCGTGACCGGGGAGCAGACGATCAGGGGGCGGTGGCCGGGGCGGGCGGCACGGGCGGCGGCTCGGAGGCCCCGTTCACCCCCGCGACGACACCGAGAGCCAACAGCAACGCGGTCGCCGCCCCGAGTACCGCCGGCAGCACCGGCCGCACCGACGACGGCAGCTCGATCAGGCCGAGCACACCGCCCCGGCGCGACGCCGCCCCCCTTGACGCCTCGGGACCGGCCTCGGAACGCCTCGGCTCCGGGGCCCGCCCGGCCCGCTGCACGGCGTGGTCGCGGGGACGTGGGATCACCGGAAGCGCCTGGGTGGGCCCGTCGTCGAGCCGGTCCTGCACCACCGGATCGCCGGACGGCTGCGGGTCGGGCCGGGACCGCGGGCCGGCCTCCGCCTGGCGGGGCACGTCGAGGGCGAGCGGCTGCTCCGTCGGCTCGGGCCGGGCCTGGGCCGCCGCCGTGTCGGTCTCGTCGCCGGGGACGTCCGCCGCCGCCTCCCGTGGGCCGCCCTGGGCCGGCACCGACGAACCGGTGTCGGCAAGGGCGTGCCGCGGTCCACGGCTCGGGGTCTCGCTCATCGTTCCTCTTCCGAAGGGGGAGCTGCCACCGGTGTCATCGCACCCACCCCCGGGGACCGTTACCGCGCGCGACGGCCGGGAGGCCGGTCAGCCGGCCCTGCGGGCCATCGCCTGCAGGCGGGCGATCCGGTCCTCCATCGGCGGGTGCGTGGAGAACCAGCGGGCCATCCGCTCGCCCGGCCGGAACGGGTTGGCGATCATCAGGTGCGACTGCGAGGCCAGTCGGGGCTCCGGCGGCAGCGGCGCGGCGGCCGTCCCGTACTTGAGCTTGTGCAGCGCCGAGGCGAGCCCCAGCGGGTCACCGGTCAGCTCGGCGCCCGAGGCGTCCGCCTGGTACTCCCGGGACCGGCTGACGGCCATCTGCACGATGCCGGCGGCGACAGGGCCGAGCATCGCGACCAGGATGATCGCGATCGGGTTGGGCCGGTCCTCGTCGCCGCCGCCGAAGACCGACGCGAACATCGCCATGTTCGCGATGAAGGAGACGGCCGACGCCATGGCCCCGGCCACCGACGAGATCAGGATGTCCCGGTTGTAGACGTGGCTGAGCTCGTGCCCGATGACCGCCCGCAGCTCGCGCTCGTCGAGCAGCTGCAGCAGGCCGGTGGTCACGCACACCGCGGCGTTGCGCGGGTTGCGGCCGGTCGCGAACGCGTTCGGCGCGTCGGTCGGGCTGATGTAGAGCGCCGGCATCGGCTGGCGCGCCCGCTGGCTGAGCTCGCGCACCATCCGGAACAGCTGCGGGTACTCGGCCTCGGTGATCGGCTGGGCGTGCATCGAGCGCAGCGCCAGCTTCGCCGAGTTGAAGTAGGCCCAGCCGTTCATCGCCAGCGCGATCACCAGCGCGATCACCAGACCGCTGCGACTCCCGATCAGGCCTCCGATCGCGATGATCAGGGCACTCATCGCGCCGAGGAGCACGGCCGTCTTCAGGCCGTTCATGTGGCTGTGCACGCCGCCCTCACCTTCCGTGCGGTCCTGCAGGGGGTTCATCCCGTCGAACGGACGAACCGGTCACGACGTTCCCGCCGGGCGCCGACGTGTGACCCAGCACCAGCCGGACCGGATGCGCCCGGCCCCACCGCCGGGGCATGATCCCTGCCATGAGCGACAGTGGGGTCACGACCGAGGTCCGCACCGACATCACCGACGGCGTCGCGGTGCTCACCGTCTCGAACCCGGCCCGGCGCAACGCGTTGAACCTGGAGCTGTCGGGCAAGCTCGTCGAGGCCGTCGACCGGGCGGTCGCGACACCGGAGGTCGGCGCGATCGTCGTCACCGGCGAGCCGCCCGCGTTCTGCGCCGGTGGTGATCTGGCCGAGCTGGAGCGGGCCGATCCGGCGACGCTCAAGCGTGTCTACTCCGGCTTCCTGGCCCTCGCCTCCTGCCCGCTGCCGACCCTCGCGGCGGTCAACGGCGCCGCCGTCGGTGCCGGGATCAACCTGGCGCTGGCCTGCGACGTCCGACTGGCCGGGCCCACCGCGCGGTTCGACGTGCGGTTCATGCAGCTCGGCCTGCACCCCGGGGGCGGGTTCACCTGGATGGCGCAGCGCGCGCTGGGCGCCCAGGGGGCCGCCGCGATGACGCTGTTCGGCGACGTCCTCGACGCCCGGGACGCCGAGCGGGTCGGACTGGCCTGGCGCGCCTACGACAGCGACGACGAGCTGCTGGGCGCCGCACGCGAGCTGGCCGGCCGGGCCGCGGCCGCCCCGCGGGACCTCATCGAGACGACGAAGGCCACTCTGCGCGTCACCTCCCGGCTCGACGCGCACGCCGACGCGACCGACATCGAGGTCCGCGCCCAGGCCGAGTCCGTCCGGTCGGCCGCGTTCGCCGAGCGCGTCGCCGCGCTGCAGAAGAAGATCAGCAGCAAGTGAGTGACGTCACTCCCACCAGATGGACCGGACCTGTGACGGCGCCCAGGGCTGCGCGACGCTGGTCGGATTCGCGCGTTAACCTCGACTTGGCACCGCACTATCGACGGAACCGGGGGCCGATCTGCCCATGACCACCAGCGACACCTCTGTCGAGGCACGCGACTCCGGGGGCGAGCAGGGCCCGCAGGTCGTGCAGCGGGACCGGGTGGTGATCCGGTTCGCGGGTGACTCCGGTGACGGGATGCAGCTGACCGGTGACCGGTTCACCTCGGAGACGGCGAACTTCGGCAACGATCTGTCCACGTTGCCGAACTTCCCGGCCGAGATCCGGGCGCCTGCCGGGACGTTGCCCGGGGTGAGTTCGTTCCAGTTGCATTTCGCCAACTACGACATCCTGACCCCTGGTGACCGGCCGGACGTGCTGGTGGCGATGAACCCGGCGGCGTTGAAGGCGAACATCGCCGATCTTCCCCCGGGCGGGGTGCTGATCGTCAACACCGACGAGTTCACGAAGCGGAACCTGACCAAGGTCGGGTACGAGACCAACCCGCTCGAGGACGGCTCGCTGGACTCCTACGCCACCCACGGGGTGGCGATGGCGACCCTGACCCGGGGTGCGCTGGCCGAGACGGGTCTGTCGAAGAAGGACGCCGAGCGGGCGAAGAACATGTTCGCGCTCGGGCTGTTGTCGTGGATGTATCACCGTCCCTCCGAGTCGACCGAACGGTTCCTGCGGGAGAAGTTCGCCAAGCGTCCCGAGATCGCCGAGGCCAACATCCTGGCGTTCCGGGCCGGGCACGCCTACGGCGAGACGACCGAGGCGTTCGCGGTCACCTACGAGGTCGCCCCGGCCGCGCTGGACCCGGGCACCTACCGGCAGATCACCGGTAACACCGCGCTCGCCTACGGCATCATCGCCGCCGGTCGCACCACGGGGCTGCCGGTGTTCCTGGGCACCTACCCGATCACCCCGGCCTCGGACATCCTGCACGAGCTGTCGCGGCACAAGTCCTTCGGTGTGACCACCTTCCAGGCCGAGGACGAGATCTCCGGTGTCGGTGCCGCGCTGGGCGCCAGCTTCGGCGGCGCGCTCGGGGTCACCACCACCTCCGGTCCGGGGGTGGCGCTCAAGGCCGAGACGGTCGGGTTGGCCGTCGCGCTGGAGCTGCCGCTGCTGGTGATCGACGTCCAGCGCGGCGGGCCCTCGACCGGGCTGCCGACCAAGACCGAACAGGCCGACCTGCTCCAGGCCCTGCACGGCCGCAACGGCGAGGCACCGCTGCCGGTGATCGCCCCCTCGACCCCGGGGGACTGTTTCTCCGCCGCGGTCGAGGCCGCCGCGATCGCGGTCCGCTACCGCACCCCGGTGATGCTGCTCTCCGACGGTGCGCTGGCCAACGGTTCGGAGCCGTGGAAGGTCCCCGACGCCGAGTCGCTGCCCACCGTCGACCCGGGCTTCGCCACCGCACCCAACGCCCCCGACGGGTCCGGGGAGTTCTGGCCCTACCTGCGTGACCCCGAGACCCTGGCCCGCCCCTGGGCGATCCCGGGCACCCCCGGGCTCGAACACCGGGTCGGCGGACTGGAGAAGGCCGACGGGCGCGGCTCGATCTCCTACGACCCCGACAACCACGACCGCATGGTCCGCCTGCGCGCCGCGAAGATCGACGGTATCGAGGTGCCCGACCTGGTCGTCGACGACCCCGACGCCGGCCCCGACAGCCCGGGCGCGCCCCTGCTGGTCATCGGCTGGGGCTCGACCTACGGCCCGATCAACGCCGCCGCGCGGCGCGTGCGCAAGCTCGGCCACCGGGTCGCCACCGCGCACCTGCGCCACCTCAACCCGATGCCGGCCAACCTCGGCGAGGTCCTCTCGCGCTACCGCACGGTGCTGTGCCCGGAGATGAACCTGGGCCAGCTGGCGATGCTGCTGCGCGCCCGGCACCTCGTCGACGTCAAGTCCTACACCAAGGTCGCCGGGCTGCCCTTCGGCGCCGAGGAACTCCAGGACGTGTTCCTCGACCACCTCACCGGACTGGAGGCCCACACGTGAGCACCGACCTCGGGCTGCCCTCGATCGGCGGACTCGACCAGGTCCCGCACACCGAGGAGAAGCAGACCGCGAAGGACTTCACCTCCGACCAGGAGGTCCGCTGGTGCCCGGGCTGCGGCGACTACGCCGTGCTCGCCGCGGTCCGCCAGTTCCTGCCCACCCTGGGCATCCGCCGTGAGAACACCGTGTTCGTCTCCGGCATCGGCTGCTCGAGCCGGTTCCCCTACTACCTCAACACCTACGGGATGCACTCCATCCACGGCCGTGCCCCCACCATCGCCACCGGCCTGGCCACCACCCGTCCCGACCTCAGCGTCTGGGTCGTCACCGGCGACGGCGACGCACTGTCGATCGGCGGCAACCACCTCATCCACGCCCTGCGCCGCAACGTCAACATCACCATCCTGCTGTTCAACAACCGCATCTACGGCCTGACCAAGGGCCAGTACAGCCCCACCAGCGAGGTCGGGAAGGTCACCAAGTCCACCCCCATGGGCTCGCTCGACCACCCCTTCAACCCCATCTCCCTGGCCCTGGGCGCCGAAGCCTCCTTCGTCGGACGAGCCCTGGACTCCGACCGCAAGGGCCTCACCAGCGTGCTGGCCGCCGCCGCCGCGCACCGCGGCGCCGCCCTGGTCGAGATCTTCCAGGACTGCCCCATCTTCAACGACGGCAGCTTCGACGTCCTGCGCAAACCCGACACCAAGGACCAGCGGATCATCCCGCTCACCCACGGCGAACCCATCGTCTTCGGCGCCGACGACACACGTCGGGCCGTCGTCCGCGACGGATTCGGCCTCACGGTCGTCGACGCGGCGAGCGTGACGCAGCCCGACATCGTGGTGCACGACCAGACCGACCACGAACTCGCCTTCGCCCTGTCCCGCCTGTCCGACCAGGACCTCACCCACACCGTCACCGGCGTCTTCCGCAACGCCCCCCGCCCCACCTACGACGACGCCGCCCGCGCCCAGGTCGCACACGCCGAACGCAACGGCACCGCCGACCTGCAGGCCCTGCTCAACGGACAGGACACCTGGACCATCCTCTGACCGGACGATCTCAGCGCGCGCCGGGCCGCTCGTGCCAGGCGATGAACCCGGCCGCCCGGGCACCGGACTCGCTCTCGAAGTAGAGGTCGGCCCGCGTCCGCACGTAGTACGGGGACTCCGTGGTGTGGAACCGGCGGGACCCGCTGTGCACCTTCACCCGATGTGTCTCGGGCGGCTCGGATCCGTCCTCGGGTGCCAGGACGGACCCCAGGTACGGTCCGGGCCGCACGCCCTCGGGCAGCGGCGCCGAGGCCGCCGCGGGCCCGATCAGCCGCGAGTCCAACGCGGCCAGCGCCGAACCACCGGTCGCGGGCGGCTGGGCCGGTCGCGCGGGGCGGGTGGGCAGCAGCGGTTCGGGCGGCCCGGCCTGCTCGGGAAGCACCGGCTCCGGCAGCGGTGCGGGTTCGACGTCGTCGGGCAGCGCGTGCCGCCCACCGGGTTCGTCCTCCCCTGCCTCGGCACCGGCCTGCTCGGGCACCAGGGTGGTGGGTTCCTCCGCTGCGCGGGGCCGCGGCACCGACGGGGCGTCGTCGACCGGGCCCTCGCCCGCCGTCCCTGCCGCCGCCTCGGGCCGGGTGCCCGCCGGCACGTCGCGCGCTGTCCGCGCCGCCGCATCGGACCGGGCGCCCGCCGACACCTCGCGCTCGGTGCCGGGCTCCGGGCCGGACTCCGTGACGGGTTCCGGGGCGGACTTCGTGACGGACTCCGGGCCGGACTTCGGGTCGGGTTCCGGGGCGGACCCCGTGTCGGGCTCCGGCTCGCCCCCGGCCCCGGCCGCCGGCCCGGGACCGATCGGGCCTGCGTCGGGGGACGGTACGTGGGCCCCGGCGGCCGCCGCCGCGGGATCGACCGGTGTCGCGGTGTCGAACAGACCGGGAGCCTGCGGCGGCTCCACGTCGCGCCCTCCGGCCTCGCGCACCTCCGCTGCCTCGTCCGGGCCGTCGTCGCGCGCCCGGGCCACCAGCAGCCCGACCACGGCGAGCACGACGACGATCGCGAGCAGTGCCCACATCCAGCCCATGACCGGACCTCCGTCCGCCCGGGAGCTCTCCGGGCGCAGTGCTTGGTATCAGTGCTTGGTATCACGGATCGTGCACGCCGTCATCGCGGTCGCGCCTCCGCGTACCCTTCCCGGATCATGGTGCCCGTGACGGGCGACGGAGCGGTAACGGGATGACGACGCATTCGCCCGAACGAACCACCCCCGGCCGGGACGAGCTGGACCGGAAGGGCCTGGCCGCCGGGATCGCCTCGTACGTGCTGTGGGGCCTGTTCCCGGCGTTCTGGCCGCTGCTGGACCCGGCGGCGCCGATCGAGGTGCTCGCCCACCGGATCGTCTGGACGACGGTGCTGATGGCCGCCGTCCTCACCGTGCTGCGCGGGTGGCGCGAACTGAGGGGGCTCGACCTGCGGGGCTGGCTGGCCACCTGTGCCGCCGCGCTGTTCATCGCGGTGAACTGGGGCCTGTTCATCTGGGGAGTGTCGGTCGGCCGGGTCGTGGAGATCGCGCTCGGCTACTACATGACGCCGCTGGTCGGGGTGCTGCTCGGTGTCGCCGTGCTGCGGGAGCGGCTGCGCGCGGCGCAGTGGGCGGCGCTGGCGCTGGCCGCCGTCGCCGTGCTGGTCATCGGCATCGGGGCCGGCACCCCGCCCTGGCTGTCGATGGCCCTGGCCTGCTCGTTCGGGATCTACGGCCTGCTCAAGGCGACGGTGCGGCTCCCGGCGGCGACCAGCCTCACCGCCGAGGGTCTGGTCCTCGTTCTCCCGGCGGCGGTGTACCTGGTGGTCCTGGAGAGCTCCGGGGCCGGGACGTTGTTCGACCTGGGCCCCTGGCACCTGCTGCTGATGCTGTCGGCAGGGCCGGCGACGGCGCTGCCGCTGCTGCTCTACGGCGTGTCCGCGCGCCGGATCCCGCTGAGCACACTGGGTGTGCTGCTCTACATCAACCCGACCCTGCAGTTCCTGTGGGGCGTGTTCGCCGTCGGCGAGGACATGCCCACCGTCCGCTGGGTCGGGTTCGCCCTGGTCTGGGCCGCGCTGGTGCTGTTCACCGTCGACCTGGTGCGGCGGGCCCGCCGCGCTGCTCAGCCGGTGCGGTCGACGGTGTAGTCGGTCAGTGTCCGCAGCGCGTCGATCGCGGGGCAGGCCGGCAGCACGTCGAGTTCCGCGCGGGCCCGGTCGGCGTATCCGGACACCGTCTCGCGTGCCTTCACCAGCGCCGCCCCGGACCGCAGCAGTTCCAGCGCCTCGGCGACCTCGCCGTCGTCGGTGACCGGGGCGGCCAGCAGCTCACGGAGCCGGCGCGACGACGCCGAGTCGTCACCGTCGCGCAGCGCGTACAACATCGGCAACGTGTGCACTCCCTCCCGCAGGTCGGTCCCCGGCGTCTTGCCGGAGTCACCCGCCGGGCTGGCGATGTCGATGATGTCGTCGGAGATCTGGAAGGCGGTGCCGATCAGGTCACCGAACCGGCGCAGTGCCTCGACGTGCTCCTCGGGGGCCAGCGAGAACATCCCGCCGTACCGCCCGGACGTGGCGATCAACGAACCGGTCTTCTCCCCCACCACCCGCAGGTAGTGCTCGACCGGGTCGTCCGAGGCCTTCGGGCCGCGGGTCTCGCGCATCTGGCCGGTCACCAGCTGGGCGAAGGTCTCGGCGATGATCCGGACCGCGTCCGGGCCCAGGTCGGCGACGAGCCGCGACGCGTGCGCGAACAGGAAGTCACCGGTGAGGATCGCGATCGAGTTGTCCCAGCGGGAGTTCGCCGACTCCGCGCCGCGGCGCATCGCGGCCTCGTCCATCACGTCGTCGTGGTACAGCGTCGCCAGGTGGATGAGCTCCACCACGGCCGCCGCCGTGACCACCTCGTCGCGCTCCGGATGCGGCCCCACCTGGGCCGCCAGCAACGTGAACAGCGGCCGGAACCGCTTGCCGCCCGCCTCGATCAGGTGCAACGAGGTCTCGGTGACGAACTCGTAGTCGCTGTGCACCTCGCGGTGCAGCAGGTCCTCCACCCGCTTCAGCCCGTCCGCCGTGGCCTCGGCCAGGACCGGATCGGCCATCCGGACCCCGGCCACACTCTGTGTATCCACCCCCACAGCGTACGAACGTCAGCCGACGAACGCGCCGCTGGCGGCCCATTCGAGGACGGGTGTGGGCAGAATCCCGAGGACGAGCGTCGCCAGGGTGCCCAGCGTGATGGCGACCGTGGTGAACGCACCCGGGACGACGACCGTCGGACCGTCCTCGGCGGGTTCGCTGAACCACATGAGCACGACCACCCGCAGGTAGAAGAACGCGGCGACCGCCGAGGCGACCAGCGCGATCACCACCAGCGGCACCATGCCGTCCGCGGCGGCGGCCGAGAACAGCGCGAACTTCGCGGTGAAACCACTGGTCAGCGGGATGCCGGCGAGCGCGAGCAGGAGGAACGTCATGACCCCTGCGGTCAGCGGCGAGCGCTTCGCCAGCCCGGCCCACGCCGACAGGTGGCCCGCCTCGCCGTCCGGCCCGCGGACCAGCGAGACCACGCCGAACACGGCGATCGTGGTGAAGCCGTAGGCCACCAGGTAGAACAGCAGCCCGGCGGTGCCGTCCGGGGTGATCGCCATCGCGCCGAGCATCAGGAACCCGGCGTGCGCGATCGAGGAGTACGCGATCATCCGCTTCACGTCGGTCTGGGTGAGGCCCAGCACGGCGCCGACGACCATCGAGACGATCGCGACCGCCCACAGCACCGGGCGCCACTCCCACACGGTGGAGCCGAACGCGACGTAGAGCACCCGGGCGATCGCGCCGAACGCCGCGACCTTGGTGCAGGCCGCCATGAACGCGGTGACCGGTGTCGGCGCGCCCTGGTAGACGTCGGGCGTCCAGGTGTGGAACGGCGCCACCGAACCCTTGAACAGCAGACCGACCAGCAGCAGCGCCAGCCCGGCGAACAGCAGCGTGTCCGAGGTGAGCGAACCCGCGGCGGACTCGGAGATCTCGGAGAGCCGCACCGAGCCCGCGTAGCCGTAGAGCAGCGCGATCCCGTACAGGAAGAACGCCGACCCGAACGCGCCCAGCAGGAAGTACTTGACGGCCGCCTCCTGGGAGAGCAGCCGGCGACGCCGGGCGAGACCGCAGAGCAGGTACAGCGGCAGCGACAGCACCTCGAGCGCGATGAACATCGTCAGCAGGTCGTTCGCCGCGACGAACGCCATCATCCCGCCGAGCGCGAACAGCACGAACGGGAACGGCTCGGTCTGCATCGTCGGGGTCTGGTCCGGCGTGCCGTAGGACCGGTCGACGTGCTCCACCAGCGGGTCGGCGCCGCCGCCCGCCGGGACCGACCCGGAACCACCGGCCCGGGCCGCGGCCCGCTCGGCGGCGGAGGCGACGAACACCCCGCCGGGTTCGACGGAGCGGTCGGCGAGCAGCAGCAGGCTGGGGACCGTCAGCACGATCAGGGTGCCCCAGAGGAACAGCGCGGGCGCGTCGACCGCCAGCGCGGCACCGAAGGTCAGTACCGGCTCCGGGCTCGACAGCGCGTACCCGGCGAGCGCGACCAGTGCCGCGAGCAGGGTCAGCCCGGTCGCGACCACCTGCACCGGCCAGCGCTGGTGCCGCGGCAGGAAGGCCTCCAGCAGCACCGAGACGCACGCTCCGGCGAACACGATCCACAGCGGCGCCGACGCCGCCCAGTCGATCGGCGGCATCTCGATCTGCGTCGGCACCTGGGACACGGCCTGGGCCACGGAACTCATCGGACGATCCCTCCAGCGGGCACCGGGTCGGGCAGGCCGAGTTCGGCCATGGTCGCCGTCACCGACGGGTTGATCACGTCGAGCACCGGGGCCGGGTAGAAGCCGAGCACCACGATCACCACGATCAGCGGTGCGAGCAGCCCGACCTCACGGCGACCCAGGTCGGGGAAGCCTGCCTTGTTCCGGTCCGCGGCCACGCCCGGGTCCAGCATGGTGCCCGGACCACCCGCGCCGCCGCGCTCCAGCGCGGCGATCACGGCGCCGCCGCGCACCGGGCCCTGCATCGTGCGCTGGTAGAACCACAGCACGTACAGCGCCGCGAAGATGATCCCGACGGTCGCGATGATCGTGAACACCGGCCTGGTCGGGAACGAGCCGATCAGCACCAGGAACTCGGAGACGAACGAGTTCGTCCCGGGCAGCGCCAACGAGCTCATCCCGGCCAGCAGCAGGCAGCCCGCCATCACCGGTGCGAGCTTGGCGACACCGCCGTAGTCGGAGATCAGACGGGAGCCGCCACGGGCGATCAGCATGCCGACCATCAGGAACAGCATCCCGGTCGAGAGACCGTGGTTGACCATGTAGAGGGTGGCACCGGCGAACGCCTGGCTGGAGAACGCGAACACCCCGAGCGCGATGAACCCGAAGTGCGCCACCGAGGTGTAGGCGACGAACCGGCCCATGTCGGTCTGACCGACGGCGAGCAGCGCGGCGTAGATGATCCCGGCGACCGCAAGCACCAGCACCACCGGCGCGAGCACCTGGCTGGCCTGCGGGAACAGCGGCAGCAGGTAGCGCAGGAAGCCGTAGGTGCCGACCTTGTCGAGCACACCGACCAGCAGCACGGCGGCGACGATCGGTGCCTCGGCGCCGGCGTCGGGCAGCCAGGTGTGGAACGGCACCAGCGGGGCCTTGATCGCGAACGCGACGAAGAAGCCGAGGAACAGCCAGATCTGGACCGCGGTCGGCGTGTCGGCCGCGATCGCCTGCAGGTCCGCCCAGGTGAACGTGCCCCGGCCGAGCTGCTCGGCGCTGGTCACGTACAGCCCGATCAGCGACGCGAGCATGATCAGCCCGCCGAGCAGCGAGTACAGGAAGAACTTGACCGCCGCGTACTGCCGTCGCGGGCCGCCGAAGCGGCCGATCAGGAAGTACATCGGGACCAGCATGGCCTCGAAGAACACGTAGAACAGGAACACGTCGGTGGCGGCGAACACCCCGACGAGCGTCGACTGGGTGGCGAGCAGCAGCCCGAAGTAGCCGGCCACCGAGCGGCCCTCGGGCAGCTTCTCCGACCAGGCGAACAGCAGCAGGATCGGCACCAGGAACGCGGTGAGCGCGATCAGCGCCAGCGAGATGCCGTCCACCCCGAACGCGATGTGCGTGCCGAAGGCCGGGATCCACGGCGCCGAGAACTCGAACTGGAACCGGGTGCCGGCCTGCGCCGCCGGGACGGAGTACAGCGACCACGCCACGACGACGAGCGCGAGCTCGACCAGCGCGGTCACCATCGCGATCGCCTTGGCGGCGGCTGCGTTGCGGCGCGCCGGGTAGAGCGCCGCGGCTCCGACCAGCGGTACCAGGAGCAGCACGATCAGCAGCGGGTTGCCGCCGCTGCCCGGGACGATGGGGTCAAGGGGAGCGATCATCAGGCGAACCTCACCGCCAGCATCGCGGCGACGATGAGGACCCCGCCGCCGAGCATCGAGAGTGCGTAGGACCGGACGAACCCGGTCTGTGTCCGGCGGAGCCTGCCGGAGCCGCCGCCGAACGCGGCGGCCGTGCCGTTGACCAGGCCGTCGATCCCGCGGTTGTCGAAGAAGACCAGCAGCCGGGTGAGCCAGATCCCGGGCCGTTCGAGGAACGCCTCGTTGAACGCGTTCGCGCCCAGGTCCGCGCGGGCCGCGGCGACCACCGGCGAGACCCGCTGCGGGCGCTGCACCGGGACCGGGCGGCGCCCGACGAACAGGTAGGCCAGCAGCACACCGAGCAGCGACACGCCGACCACCAGGAACGGCACCACCGAGTACGGCACCGGGCCGCCCTCGGCGGCCACCCGCTCCCCGACCGACGGGGCCAGCCAGCCCGGCAGCACCGGGTAGAGCAGGAACCCGGCGAACACCGAGCCGAACGCGAGCACGACCATCGGCGCGGTCATCGAGACCGGTGACTCGTGCGGGTGGTACTCGCGGCCGTCGGTGGAGCGCAGCTCCTTCCAGCGGCTCTCGCCGAAGAAGGTCATCAGCATCAGGCGGGTCATGTAGAAGCCGGTGAGCCCGGCCGCCAGCGTCGCGAACCCGCCGAACACCCAGCCCTGCCAGCCGCCCTGGGCGAAGGCGGCCGCGATGATCGCGTCCTTGGAGTAGTAGCCGGCCAGGAACGGGAACCCGATCAGCGCGAGGTAGCCGAGGCCGAAGGTCACGAAGGTGACCGGCATCGTGCGCCAGAGGCCACCGAAGCGGCGCATGTCGACGTCGTCGTTCATGGCGTGCATGACCGATCCGGCGCCGAGGAAGAGCCCCGCCTTGAAGAAGCCGTGCGTGAGCAGGTGCAGGATGCCCAGCGCGTAACCGACCGGCCCCAGCCCGACCGCCAGGATCATGTAGCCGATCTGGCTCACCGTCGAGTACGCGAGCACCTTCTTGATGTCGTCGTAGGCGCAGCCGACGATCGCGCCGATCATCAGCGTCACCACGCCGATCAGGCAGACGACCAGCCGGCCGGTCTCCGAGAGGTTGTAGATCGGCGCGGCGCGGGCGATCAGGTAGACACCCGCGGTGACCATGGTCGCCGCGTGGATGAGCGCGGAGACCGGGGTCGGGCCCTCCATCGCGTCCGGCAGCCACGCCTGCAGCGGGAACTGACCGGACTTGCCGCAGGCGCCGAGCAGGAGCAGCAGGGTGATCGCCAGGACCGTCCCGCCGGGCACCTCACCGATCCGGGCGAAGACCTCCGAGTACTGCAGGGAGCCGAGCTCCAGCCAGATCAGGAAGATCGCGATGGCCAGGCCGACGTCACCGACCCGGTTCATGATGAAGGCC
The DNA here is from genome assembly GCF_040659795.1 of Pseudonocardia sp. NPDC049635. Classification (NCBI taxonomy): domain Bacteria; kingdom Bacillati; phylum Actinomycetota; class Actinomycetes; order Pseudonocardiales; family Pseudonocardiaceae; genus Pseudonocardia; species Pseudonocardia sp. NPDC049635. The sequence continues at coordinate 55,260 of NZ_JBFAON010000023.1, read as the reverse complement.
TTCTTCGCCGCGGTCGCCGCGGCCGGCCGGTCCTGGAAGAACCCGATCAGCAGGTAGGACGCCAGGCCGACGCCCTCCCAGCCGAGGTAGAGCATCACGAAGTTGTTGCCCAGCACCAGCACCAGCATCGCCGCGACGAACAGGTTCAGCTGGGCGAAGAAGCGGCGCCGGTTCGGGTCGTGGCTCATGTAGCCCACCGAGTAGAGGTGGATGAGCGCGCCGACACCGGTGATCAGCAGGACGAACGTGATGGACAGGGGGTCGAGCCGGAGTCCGAAGTCGACGTCGAGCGCCCCGGAGGACATCCAGGACCAGAGCGACTGCTCGCGCAGCCGCTCGTCCGGGGCCAGGCCGAGCGTCTGCACGAAGATCGCGAGACCGATCGCGAACGAGCCGGCGACGGTGGCGACGCCGAGCCAGTGGCCCCAGGCGTCGGCCCGGCGGCCCGCGAGGAACAGGACGAGCGCACCGGCGGCGGGGAGCGCGATCAGCAACCAGGCCAGCGACGCGGCGCCGGAGGCCTCGGCCGCGTCCTGCGCCAGCGCAGTGGCCTGTGCGAGTTGGAGGGTCACCCGGGGCTCCTAGTACTTGAGCAGGTTCGCGTCGTCCACGGAGGACGACTGACGGGTGCGGAATATCGCGGTGATGATCGCGAGCCCGACGACCACCTCGCAGGCGGCGACGACCATCACGAACAGCGCCATCACCTGCCCGTCGAGGTTGCCGTGGATCCGGGAGAACGTGACCAGCGACAGGTTCACCGCGTTCAGCATCAGCTCGATGCACATGAACACCACGACCGCGTTGCGGCGGACCAGCACGCCGACCGCGCCGACGGTGAACAGCAGCGCGGAGAGCAGCAGGTAGTACTCGGGGGTCATCGGTGCTCTCCGGAATCAGCTGCGGGGCCCGCCCCGGTACCGTTCGCCTCGCCGGCCTCACCCGACTCGATCGTCCGGTCGGGCGCCGGACGGCCGGTCAGCGCGTGCGCGTCGGGCGTCGTGGTGTCCGGGACGTCCACCGACACCGACTCGATGATCTCGGCGAGGGACTCCGGCGCGATCGAACCGTCCGGCAGCAGCGCCGGCACCGCCACCGAGTTCGCGGTGGCGTAGACGCCCGGCCCGGGCAGCGGCGAGATGCGGGCGTGCTCACCGCGCAGCCGGCGCAGCACCGTCTCCCGCTGGGAGAGCTTCGCGTGCTGCGCGCTCTGCGAGCCGGTCAGCACCATCGCCCCGAGCGCGGCGACCATCAGCAACGCCGCGGTCAGCTCGAACGCCAGCAGGTAGTCGGTGAAGATGAGCCGGCCGAGCTCGGGGACGTTGCCGTTCCAGTCGAGCCCACCCTGCGCCAGACCGGCCGGGGTGACGTCGGTGAGCCCGCGGGACAACCCGCCGACCAGCAGTGCGGCCAGCCCGACACCGAACACCAGTGCCGCGGCGCGCTGCCCGCGCAGCACCTCGATCACCGAGTCCTTGGAGTCCCGGCCGACCAGCATCAGCACGAACAGGAACAGCATCATCACCGCGCCGGTGTAGACGATGATCTGCACGAAGCCGAGGAACGGCGCCGACTGCACCAGGTAGAGCACGGCGATCGAGAACATCGTCAGCACCAGCAGCAGCGCGGCGTGCACCGCGTGCCGGGCGAACACCAGCCCCAGCGCACCGGCCAGCGCGACCGGGCCGAGGATCCAGAAGGCGATCGCCTCGCCGGTGCTGACCTCGCCCGCGGCCTGGGCCAGCACCGTGGACAGCGAGCTCATCGGACCTGCTCCCCGGTCTGGTCCGGCACCGAGGACTTCGCCAGGGCCGGGCCCTGCACGTAGTAGTCCTGCTCGTCGTCGCCGAGACGCATCGGGTGCGGCGGCTGCTCCATGCCGGGCAGCAGCGGAGCCATCAGCTGCTCCTTGGTGTAGATGAGGTCCTGCCGGTTGTCGTCGGCGAGCTCGTAGAAATTCGTCATCGTGAGCGACCGGGTCGGGCAGGCCTCGATGCACAGGCCGCAGCCGATGCACCGCAGGTAGTTGATCTGGTAGATCGCGCCGTAGCGCTCACCCGGGGAGTACCGGGCCTCCTCGGTGTTGTCCCCGCCCTCGACGTAGATCGCGTCCGCCGGGCAGGCCCAGGCGCACAGCTCGCAGCCGACGCACTTCTCCAGCCCGTCCGGGTGCCGGTTGAGCTGGTGACGGCCGTGGTAGCGGGGCGCGGCGGGCGGGAAGTCCTCCGGGTACTCCTCGGTGACGACCTTCTTGAACATCGTCGAGAAGGTGACGCCGAACCCCTTGAAGAAGTCGAACATCTACTCGGCCTCCTGTCCTGCCCGCACGGCCTTGCGGCGCTTCGGTGGTGACTCGGGGACCTTCAGGTCCAGTGGTGGCACCGGGTAGTCCGACGCCGGCTCGACCGGCGGGGCCTCGACCTGCTTGTCCGGCAGCAGGAACGCCACCGCCAGCACGACGGCCAGTGCGAACCCGATCAGCGAGAGCAGCAGCACGATGTTGTCGCCGCCGGTCGACTGGAAGGCGCGGATGCCGAAGATCGCGACGATCCAGACCAGCATCACCGGGACCAGGACCTTCCAGCCCAGCTTCATGAACTGGTCGTAGCGGAACCGCGGCAGCGTCCCGCGCAGCCAGATGAACACGAACAGGAACATCAGCGTCTTGATGATGAAGGCCAGGAACTGCATCCAGCCGTACTCGTTGAGGAAGCTCAACGGCCACGGCCACATCCCGCCGCCGAGGAACAGCGTCACCGCCATCGCCGAGACGGTCACCATGTTCACGTACTCGGCGAGGAAGAACAGCGCGAACTTCAGCGACGAGTACTCGGTGTGGAAGCCACCGACCAGCTCGGACTCGGCCTCGGGGAGGTCGAACGGCGCCCGGTTGGTCTCACCCACCATCGCGATCACGAAGACCACGAAACTGGGGAACAGCAGCCAGACGTACCAGCCCTGGGCCTGCGCCCCCACGATCGAGGCGGTCGAGAGCGACCCGGCGTAGAGCACGACGCCGACCACGGCGAGTCCCAGCGCGATCTCGTAGGAGATGACCTGGGCGGCCGAGCGCAACGAGCCGAGCAGCGAGTACGGCGACCCGGACGCCCAGCCGCCGAGCACGATGCCGTAGACACCGATCGAGGAACAGGCCAGCACCACGAGCACGCCGACCGGGACGTCCACCAGCTGCAGCACCGTCTGCTGGCCGAAGATCGTGACCTCGCCGCCGAACGGGATCACCGACAGGGCCACGAACGCCGGGATCGTCGAGATGACCGGGGCGATGAAGTAGACCTTCTTGTCGGCCAGCGCCGGCATGATGTCTTCCTTGAACGCCAGCTTCAGCCCGTCGGCGAGGCTCTGCAGCCACCCGCCGGGGCCGGTCCGGTTCGGCCCGGGCCGGTGCTGCATCCGGCCGACGACCTTGCGCTCCCAGTTGATCATGAACAGGGTCAGCACGACCCCGATCACGAACAGCCCGAGCACCTTGAGCAGGGTCAGCCAGAGCGGGTCGCTCGCGAGCAGCTCCTGCGTGCGGGTCAGACCGTCCGGGGTCTGGAGGAGGTTCACGACGCACTTCCGTTTCCGGTGGCCGGAACCACTCCGACCAGGTCACCGTGCCCGGCGCCGAGCGTGGGGCGCACGTGCGACCCGGGCGAGCTGGTCGGCAGCCAGACGACGCCGTCCGGGGTGTCGGTGAGCGCGACCGGCAGCGTGATCGTCCCGCGGTCGGTGCGGACCGCCGCGTCCTGCCCCTCGGTCAGGCCGAGCCGCTCGGCGGTCGCCGCGTTCAGCTTGACGTAGGGCCGCCGGGCGGTGCCGGCGAGCGCGGGCTCGTCGATCGCCAGCGAGGCGTCGTCGACCAGCTGGCGGGAGGTGGCGAGGACGGCCTGGCCGTAACCGGGCCGCTTCGCCTCGCCGGCCGCGACCGCGGGGGCGAGCGTGCCGGCCCGCCGCGCGCCCAGCCGGGCCAGCTCACCGGCCGCGGCCGCCGGGGTCTGGGTGAACAGGTCGGCGTCCATCTCGACGCCGAGGGTGTCCAGCACCCGGCAGTCCGGGAGCACCCCGGTCGCGTCCAGCGCGACGCCGAACGGCCGGTGCCTGCCCTCCCAGTTGACGTAGGTGCCGGAGCGCTGGGCGTCCGGCGCGACCGGGAGCACGACGTCGGCGAGCTCGGTCACCGCCGAGGTGTGCATCTCCAGGCTGACCAGGAAGCCGACCTCGCGCAGCGCGGTGATCGCCGCCTGCGGGTCCGCCATGTCCTGCGGGTCCACCCCGCCGACCACCAGGGCGGCCAGCTCACCGGCCGCGGCGGCGGCCAGGATCGCGTCACCGTCGCGGCCCGGCTCGGCGGGCAGCGGGCCGGATCCCCACAGCCGCTCCACCTCGGCGCGGGCGGCAGCGTCGGTGACCGGACGCCCCCCGGGCAGCAGGGTCGGCACCGCGCCCGCCTCCAGCGCACCGCGGTCCCCCGCCCGGCGCGGCAGCCAGCCGATCGACGCTCCGGTGCGGGCGGCGAGCGCCGACACCGCGGAGTACAGCCCCGGCGACTCGGCGGCCCGGTCGCCGACCAGGATCACCGCGCCCGGCTGCTCCAGTGCGGCGGTGACGTCGGCACCCGGGTCGGCGACGACGGCGGCCTCGGCGCCGGGCACCGCGTGCAGCACGGTGGCACCGGTCTTCTCGGCGCCGGTCGTGGTGAACGGTGCGACCTGGAAGTGCCGCAGTCCCTTCTTCCGCCACGCCTTGCGCAGCCGGAGGAAGACGATGCCCGACTCCTCCTCGGGGTCGGTGGCCACGGTGAGCACCGCGGGGGCGTTCTCGATCTTCTCGAACGTCACGGCGGCCTCGCCCGGGACACCCTCGGGCGCGGTCCCGACCACGTGCGCGGCGAGGAAGTCCAGCTCCTCCGCCGAGTGCGGGCGGGCCCGGAAGTCGATGTCGTTGGTGCGCGCCGCCACCCGGGCGAACTTCGCGTAGGCGTAGGCGTCCTCGACGGTCAGCCTGCCGCCGGGCAGCACCCCGATGCCGGCACCGTCCCGGGCCGCGAGCAGGCCCTCCGCGGCGATCTGCAACGCCTCGGTCCAGGAGGTCTCCGCCAGCTCACCGTCGGCGCGGCGCACCAGCGGCCGGGTGATCCGGCCTGCGCTGCCCAGGTAACGGAAGGCGAAGCGGCCCTTGTCGCAGAGCCACTCCTCGTTCACCTCGGGGTCGTTGCCCGCGAGCCGGCGCAGCACCGTCCCGCGCCGGGAGTCGGTCCGCATGTCACAACCGGAGCTGCAGTGCTCGCAGGTGCCCGGGGTGGAGCGCAGGTCGAACGGCCGGGACCGGAACCGGTAGGCGGCACTGGTCAGCGCACCCACCGGGCAGATCTGGATGGTGTTGCCCGAGAAGTAGGACTGGAACGGCTGATCGGGCGCGATCCCGATCTGCTGGTTCGCGCCGCGCTCCAGCAGGTCGATGAACGGGTCCCCGGCGATCTCCTCGGAGAACCGGGTGCAGCGCTGGCAGAGCACGCAGCGCTCGCGGTCGAGCAGCACCTGGGAGCTGATCGGCAGCGGCTTGGGGAAGGTGCGCTTGCGCTCCACGAACCGCGAGTCGGCCCGGCCGTGTGCCATCGCCTGGTTCTGCAGCGGGCACTCGCCGCCCTTGTCGCAGATCGGGCAGTCCAGCGGGTGGTTGATCAGCAGCAGCTCCATCACGCCCTGCTGCGCCTTGTCCGCCCGCTCGGAGGTGTGCTGGGTCCGGACGACCATCCCGTCGGCGACGGTCATCGTGCAACTGGCCTGCGGTTTGGGCATCGGCCGGCCGCCCATCTCGACCTCGACCAGGCACTGCCGGCAGGCACCCGCCGGATCGAGCAGCGGGTGGTCGCAGAACCGCGGGATCACGATCCCGATCCGCTCACAGGTGCGGATCAGCAACTCGCCCTTGGGCGCGTCGACGACCCGGTCGTCGATCGTGAGCCGGACGTGGCCCTCCGGGACCGGGGTCTCGGTCGTCGTCTCGGGAGAGAGGGTCATGTGGTGGCTCCCGTGAGTGCGGTGCCGCCGGTCAGCTCCGCCAGCTGGTCGGGGCGGGCGACGTCGGGCTGTTCCGCGATGAGGTCGAGGAACTCCTGGCGGAAGTACTTGATCGCGCTGGTGATCGGGCTGGTGGCACCGTCACCGAGTGCGCAGAAGGACCGGCCGAGGATGTTGTCGCAGACGTCGACCATCGTGTCGATGTCCTGCGCCGTCCCCTCGCCGCGCACCATCCGCTGCAGCACCTGCACCAGCCAGTAGGTGCCCTCCCGGCACGGGGTGCACTTGCCGCAGCTCTCGTGCTTGTAGAACTCGGTCCACTTCATGACCGCCCACGGGACCGAGACGGTCTCGTTGAAGACCTGCACGGCGGTCGTGCCGAGCATCGAACCGGCCTCGGCGGCGCCCTCGAAGTCCAGCGGGACGTCGAGGTGCTCGGCGGTGAGCAGCGGCGTCGAGGAGCCACCGGGCGTCCAGAACTTGAGCGGGATCCCGTCCTTCATCCCGCCCGCCAGCTCCAGCAGCTCGCGCAGCGTGATGCCGAGCGGGGCCTCGTACTGGCCGGGGCGCTCCACGTGCCCGGAGATCGAGTAGATCTTCGGGCCGGGCGAGCGCTCCCGGCCCATCGAGCGGAACCAGTCCGCCCCGCCGTTCACGATCGCGGGGACCGAGGCGATGGTCTCCACGTTGTTGACGACGGTCGGGCTGGCGTAGAGGCCGGACGTCGCGGGGAACGGCGGCTTGAGCCGCGGCTGGCCGCGCCGGCCCTCCAGCGAGTCCAGCAGCGCCGTCTCCTCGCCGCAGATGTAGGCACCCGCCCCGGCGTGCACCACGATCTCCAGGTCGAACCCGGACCCGAGGATGTCGCGCCCCAGGTAACCGGCCTCCTTCGCCTCCCGGACCGCGGCGCGCAGCCTGCGGATGCAGTGCAGCGCCTCGCCCCGGACGTAGATCGCGCAGAAGTTCGCCCGGATCGCGTAGGAGGTGACGATGCAGCCCTCGATCAGCGCGTGCGGGTCGGCCATCATCGTCGGGATGTCCTTGCAGGTACCCGGCTCGCCCTCGTCGGCGTTGATCACCAGGTACTTCGGCTTCGCACCGGGACCCTTGCCGCTGCCGTCGTCCTGCGGGATGAACCCCCACTTCATCCCGGTCGGGAACCCGGCGCCACCACGCCCGCGCAGCCCCGAGTCCTTGACCAGCTGGATCAGCTGGTCCGGATGCGCGGCGAACGCGGTGCGCAGCGAGGAATAACCCTCGAGCCGGGTGTAGGTGTCGATCGACCAGGAGCGCGGGGACAGCCAGCGCCGGGTCAGGACGGGCGTGATCGGATCGGGAGTGCTCATCACTTCTTCTCCGGTAGCGCGGGCATCGCGGGGGGCGTGTCCGGCATCGCCGGGGCGGTCCAGCCGTTCTCCTCGGCCAGCCGGACCCCGCGGACCGACTCGACGGCCGAGGACGGGCCCTCCACCCGGGCCGTGGCGTCCACGGCCGCGGCGTCGTCGGTGAAACCGGCCAGCTCCAGCTCGACCGTGCGCAGGTCGGTGAGCGGGGCACCACGGGTCGGCTGCGGGCGCTCACCGCGCCGCAGCGCGTCGACCAGCTCGACCGCGGAGTCCACCGTCTGGTTGTCGAAGTACTCGTAGTTGACCTGCAGGACGGGCGCCAGGTCGCAGGCCGCGAGGCACTCGGCGTGCTCCAGGGTGATCGACCCCGGGGTGCCGGGCTCGCCCGCCGTCTCCTCGTGCCGCAGCGGCCGCCCCTCGGAGCCGAGGTGGGTGCGCAACCGCTGGTAGATGTCGTCACCGCCGAGCGCCGCGCACAGCGTGTTGGTGCACACGCTGACCAGGTGCTCACCGCAGGGGCTGCGCTTGTACATCGTGTAGAACGTCGCCACCGCGGAGACCTCGGCGGTGGTCAGGTCCAGTGCCTCGGCGCAGTAGCGGATGCCGTCGGTGCTGACGTAACCCTCCACCGACTGCACCAGGTGCAGCAGCGGGAGCAGCGCCGACCGCGCCTGCGGGTACAGGGAGATGATCTCCTTGGTCCGCTGCCGGGTGAGCTCGTCGAACCTCGGCGACACCGGCGACGGCTCCGCCGGGGACGGGAACTCACGCTCGGCCGGGGTGACCGGGGCGGGCGAGTTCGTCTCGGGGTTCCCCTCCGGGAGGGTCATCGGTCGCAACCTCCCATCACGGGGTCGATCGAGGCGACGGCCGCGATCACGTCGGCGACCTGGCCGCCCTCGCTCATCGCGGGCATCGTCTGCAGGTTCACGAAGCTGGGGTCGCGCAGGTGCACGCGGACCGGGCGGGTTCCGCCGTCGGAGACCAGGTGCGCGGCGAGCTCGCCGCGCGGCGACTCGACGGCCGAGTAGGCCTGCCCCGGCGGGACGTGGAACCCCTCGGTGACCAGCTTGAAGTGGTGGATCAGCGACTCCATGGACTGACCCATGATCTTGCGGACGTGTTCGAGGGTGGTGCCCATCCCGTCGCTGCCGATCGACAGCTGGGCCGGCCAGGCGACCTTCGGGTCGTCGACCATCACCCGGCCCGGCCCGACCTCGTCGAGCTTGACCAGAGCCTGCTCCATGATCTTCAGCGACTCGTGGATCTCGGCGACGCGCAGCCGGTACCGGGCGTAGCAGTCGGCCTCGGTGGCCGTCGGCACCTCGAAGTCGTACTGGTCGTAGACCGAGTACGGCATGTGCTTGCGCAGGTCCCAGGCCAGACCCGCGGAGCGCAGGATCGGACCGGACGCACCGAGCGCGAGGCAGCCGTCGACCGGCAGGTAGCCGATGCCCTCCAGGCGCTGGCGCCAGATCGGCTGGCCGGTGAGGAGCTTGTCGTAGTCCGGCAGCCGGGAGTTCATCACCTTCAGGAAGTCGGTGACCTTCTCCTTGTAGTCGGCGGGGAGGTCCTGGGCGAGCCCGCCCGGCCGGAAGAACGCGTGGTTCATCCGCAGCCCGGTCAGGTGCTCCAGCAGGTGCAGGACCTCCTCGCGCTCGCGGAAGCCCGAGGTCATGCCGGTCAGCGCGCCCAGCTCCATGCCGCCGGTGGCGAGCGCGACCAGGTGCGAACCGATCCGGTTCAGCTCCATCAGCAGCACCCGGATGTGCTCGGCCCGGTCCGGGACGGTGACGCCGAGCAGCTTCTCCACGGCCATGCAGTAGGCGGCCTCGTTGAACAGCGGCGACAGGTAGTCCGCGCGGGTCACGAACGTGACCCCCTGGGTCCACGTCCGGTACTCGCAGTTCTTCTCGATGCCGGTGTGCAGGTACCCGATGACGGCGCGGCCCTGGGTGACGGTCTCGCCCTCGAGCTCCAGGACCAGGCGCAGCACCCCGTGCGTGGACGGGTGCTGCGGACCCATGTTGATGACGATGCGGTCCTCGTGGTCCGCGTCCATCAGGGTGTCCCAGTCGCCACCGGTGACCGTGTAGACGGTGCCCTCGGTGGTCGACCGCCCGGGTGCGGCGTACGGGTCCTGCTTCGGTGCACCCGCCTGCGATGTGGTGGTGGAGCGGTCGTCAGTGCTGGTCACGGATTCGTCCTCCGCTCGGTCACGAGTAGGCCCGCCGTTCGTCCGGGGGCGGGATCTCCGCGCCCTTGTACTCCACCGGGATGCCACCGAGCGGGTAGCTCTTGCGCTGCGGATGGCCGTCCCAGTCGTCGGGCATGAGGATCCTGGTGAGCGCGGGATGACCGTCGAAGACGATGCCGAACATGTCCCAGGTCTCGCGCTCGTGCCAGTCCGCGGTCGGGTAGACGTCGACCACGCTGTCCACGTGCGGCTGATCGAGGTCCAGCGCGACCTCGAGCCGGATGCGCCGCCGGTAGGTCATGGAGAGCAGGTGGTACACGACGTGCAACGGCCGGTCCACCGGCTCGCCGTCCGGGGCCGAGTAGTCCACACCGGACACCCCCGAGCAGAACTCGAAACGCAGGCCCGGGTCGTCGCGCAGGGTACGGGCGACCGCGTTCAGCCGGGCCGGGAGGACGTAGAGGGTCAGCTCGTCGCGGTCGATGGTGACCTGCTCGATCGAGTCCCGCGGGATGTCGCGCTCGTCGAGGGCGGCGCCCAGCTCGTCGGCGAACTCGTCGAACCAGCCGCCGAAGGGCCGCTCGGCCGGGGCCGGGGCGTAACCGGGCAGCCGCAGCCCGCCGTAGCCGGAGGTGTCGCCGGCGTCGCGCACACCGAACATGCCCGACCGGGTGCGGGTACCGGGGACGGCGGCCGCCGGGCGGGTGCCGGCCAGTGCGTCACCGCCGCCGGTGGCCCGCTGCCGCTCCAGGTCGGCGCCACCCTCCTGCGCCGACGAGTGCGGACCGCCGGTGGGCTCGGCGCCGGAGGTCTCGTCCTTGGACGTGCCGGTCGGCTCGGTCACTTGTCCTCACTCCCGGGCTGCCGGCGCGCGGCGTCGGCCAGCGACGGGAGCGCCGCGCCGGCCGGCTCCTCGGCCGCGGGGAGGGCGTCGGTACGCGGTTTCGGCTGCGCACCCGGCTCCAGGTAGTTCGGGACGTACGGGGTCGGGGTGTTCTTCAACGCGTCCAGCCCCTTGTGCTTCGGCGCGAACCTGATCGAGGAGGGGACCATCGGTGTCCGGTGGCCGGACTCGGCCAGCTCGGCGGCCCGCTTCGGGCCGAGCGGCTCGTCGGAGATCTTGGCGTGGATCTTGAGGATGGCGTCCATCAGCATCTCCGGCCTCGGCGGACATCCCGGCAGGTACATGTCGACCGGCACCACGTGGTCCACGCCCTGGACGATCGCGTAGTTGTTGAACATGCCGCCCGAGCTGGCGCACACGCCCATCGCCAGCACCCAGCGCGGTTCGGGCATCTGGTCGTAGATCTGCCGCAGGACCGGCGCCATCTTGTTGCTCACCCGGCCCGCGACGATCATCAGGTCGGCCTGCCGCGGTGAGGCCCGGAAGACCTCCATGCCGAAGCGGGCGAGGTCGTAGCGCGGCGCGCCGGTCGTCATCATCTCGATCGCGCAGCAGGCCAGGCCGAAGGTGGCCGGCCAGAGCGACGACTTCCGGGTCCAGTTGACCAGCTTCTCGACGCTGGTCAGCAGGACACCGCTGGGCAGGTTCTCCTCGAGTCCCATTTCGGCTCCGTCAGCTCCACTCGAGTCCGCCGCGCCGCCATTCGTAGGCGTATGCGAAGGCGATGGTGGCGATGTAGAGCGTGATGGCCACGAACCCGAAGACACCGACCGCGTCCGCGATGACGGCGTAGGGGTACATGAACACCAGCTCGATGTCGAACAGGATGAACAGCATCGCGGTGAGGTAGTAGGCGACCGGGATCCGGCCGCCACCGACGACCGGCTGCGGCGAGGGCTCGATGCCGCACTCGTAGGAGTCGAGCTTCGCCCGGTTGTACCGGCGCGGCCCGATCAGCGGGGCCGAGGCGACCGAGAACAGCGCGAAACCGGCCGCCAACGCGAACAGCAGAACGAGCGGGAGATAGGGATCGAGCATCCGTACACCTTCGTAGTCGCGCGGCCGCCGCCGTTGGTAGTGGTGATCCACAAGCCGGTCGCCGCAGACCCTATGTCCGTCGTCGTGTGACGAACGACCCAGGCGAGCCTTACCTGGGGCGGCGCGCGCGTCGGCCCCGATGCGCGTCCACCCAGGTCGGCCCCCTCCGGCCGGTATGTCGACCACCACGCTTGTGAAAAACTTCACGAACGCGGGGCCGAGTGTAGGCGGTGCGCACGGAATCCGTCTCGGCGGACCGAGGAGACGATTCGGACACGCTGCGGCGCAACGAGACCGGCGCGGTGGAGTGCGGTGGGATCAGACCGGTCGGACGGCCCGGTGCAGCGCGACAGCGCCGACCGTGAGGTTCCGCCAGGCGACCCGCTCCCACCCGGCGCCGGCGATCATCCGCGCCAGCGCGGGCTGGTCCGGCCAGTCCCGGATCGACTCGGCGAGATAGAGGTAGGCATCCGGGTTCGACGACAGCGAGCGGGCCACCGCCGGCAGCACGCGCCTCAGCACCACGCCCTGGTACAACGCGCGGAACGGCGCCCAGGTCGGGGTGGAGAACTCGCAGACGACCAGCCGCCCGCCGGGACGGGTGACCCGGGCGAGCTCGCGGAGCCCGGCCTCGGGGTCGGACACGTTGCGCAGCCCGAACGAGATCGTGACGGCGTCGAACACACCGTCGGCGAACGGCAGGTGGAGCGCATCGGCGGCGGCCTTCGGCACGTCGCGGTGACCACCGGCGCGCAGCATCCCCAGCGAGAAGTCCGCGGCGACGCACCAGGCGCCGTCCTTCGCGAGCTCGACCGTGGACACCGCCGTGCCGGCGGCGAGATCGAGGACCCGCTCCCCCGGCTGCGGGGCCAGCGCGCGCCGGGTCTGGATCCGCCAGTAGCGGTCCTGCCCGCCGGACAGCGCGGTGTTGGTCAGGTCGTAGCGCCGGGCGACGCCGTCGAACATGCGGGCGACGTCGTGCGGGTTCCGGTCGAGCTCGGCGCGGGACACGTCACGAGCCTACGCACGCGCCGCAACCGCGACCCGTACCGCACGGCCCGGGCGCCACCGCACACGCCCGCGACGTCACGCGGCAAGGCCGCCCTGGGCGTCCCTCAGGACCTGCGCGTAGTGCGCGAGCAGCTCGTCACCCACCGCGGACCAGGTGCGGCGCAGGACCGACTGCCGGGCGGCCGCACCGAAGGCCCGGTTGCGCTCCGGCTCGCAGAGCGCCCGCACGGCGGCCACCAGCTCGCGATCGGCGGCGTCGGTGGCGGGGTCTCCCGGTTCACCGGCCGGCTCGGGCCGCGGCGCCACCAGGTAACCGGTCCGCCCGGGCAGCACCAGGTCGCGAGGGCCACCGGCGTCCGGCGCGACGACCGGGACACCGGACGCGAGCGCCTCCTGGACCGCCTGGCAGAACGTCTCGGCCTGCCCGGTGTGGACGAACACGTCCAGGCTGGCGTAGATCTCGGCGAGCTCGTCACCGCCACGGTGCCCGAGGAACGCCGCGGAGGGCAGCCGCTCGCGCAGCCCCTCGGCGCTCGGCCCGTCGCCGACGACGACCAGGCGCGTCCCCGGCAGCCCGCCCAGCACGGCGAGCCGGTCGACCTGCTTCTCCGGGGCGAGCCGGCCGACGAAGCCGATCAGCCGTTCGCCGTTCGGGGCGAGCTCGGCCCGCCGGGCGTCGCTGCGCCGGGACGGGGTGAACCGGCGGGTGTCGACGCCGCGCGCCCACTGGTGCACCCGCGGCACGCCGCGTTCGCGCAGCGCACCGGTCGCCCAGCTCGACGGGGCGAGCGTGCGGTCGGCCTGCGAGTGCAGCCGGCAGGTCCAGCGCCAGGCCGCGCGGGCGGTCAGGCCGAGCCCGTAGGACGACGCGAACCCCGCCACGTCGGTCTGGTAGACCGCGACGGTCGGGATGCCGAGCCGGCGGGCCGCGGCCAGCCCGCGGGCGCCGACCACGAACGGGGCGGCCAGGTGGACGACGTCGGGCCGGAACGCGCGCAGCGCCGTCAGCACCCGGCGGCTCGGCACGCCGACCGGCATGGAGTTGACCACCGGCAGCCCGACCGCCGGGATCCGGACGACCGGGACGCCCTCGTGCTCGGTGGACTCCCCGGTCCCCGGGGCGATCACCAGGACGTCGTGGCCGTGGGCACGCAGGTGCTCGCACACCCGCAGCACCGAGTTGGTGACGCCGTTGACCACCGGCAGGAAGCATTCGGAGACGATCGCGACACGCACGGTCCGACAGTGGTCGTGACGGAACGCCGGGCCGGGTCCGCGGCGTGATCGCCCGTCGAACGACGCGCGAACATCGGGTACGGGCACGCGTGTTGGCGTTCCCGGTGCGCACGCGTCATCTCGCGGTCGTGACCGGGTCACCCCCCGCCCGGACACTCGGGTGGCATGACGGCCGTCCCGCACGCCTCCCGACCCGCCCGACCGGTCGACCCGGTGCTGCTCTCCCGCGCACTGGAGACCGCGGGCAGGCTGGCGAACGACGCCGCCGAGGTGATCACCGCGACGCTCGGCCACGAACACGCGCGCAGTGTCAAGGCCAACCCGTTCGACTGGGTCACCGACACCGACCGGACCCTGGAACGGCACACCCGGCGGGTGCTGGCGGCGGACTTCCCGGGCTGCCCCGTCGTCGGTGAGGAGTACGGCGCGGACACCGGAGCCGCCACCGCGGCCATGCGGTGGGTGGTGGACCCGGTCGACGGAACCGCGAACTACGTCGCCGGGCTCCCCTGGTGCGCCTACAGCCTCGCCCTGGTCGACGCCGACGGGCCGGTCGTCGGCGTCGTCGCCGACCCGGGCCGGGGCCAGATCTACGCCGCCGCCCGGGGCCGGGGGTTCCGGGCCAACGGGGTGCCGGTGCCCGCCCCGCGCAGCGTCGGTCTCGCCGGGTCCCTGGTCTGCGCCGAGGACCCCGAGCCCGGTTTCCTCCGGCGCTGCCGGTCCGCGCACGCCGGGGTACGGGTGCTCGGCTCGGCCGCGCTCGCGATCACCCAGGTCGCGCTGGGGCATGCGGTGGCCGCGACGCTGGAGCACTACCACGAGTGGGACGTCGCCGGGGCACTGTGCCTCGCCACCGAGGCCGGGGCACTGGTGCTCGGCCGCGACGGCCGGGCGGCGCCGATGCCCGAGGGCGGGATGCTGGTCGTCGCGCCGCAGGCGGCGGCCGAGGTCGCCGCGCTGTGGCAGGACTGACGCGGGCAGGGCCTCTCAGCCCTGCCGGTCGCGCCGCCGCCGCAGCAGCACGTAGGCGGGGCCGACGACCGCCCAGACCGCCGCGATACCGCCCGCGATCGGCAGGATCCCGTCGACCGCGGACCGGCCCGCGACCCGCACCCGGGTCGGCTCCGTCCGGTCGTACTCGACGTAGATGTTCTCACCGGGCGTGAGCCCCACCGGGTACGAGATCCCCGACCCCGGGGTCTGCAGACGGCCCTGGTCGTCGACGAACCGGACGACCGTGCGCCAGTAGTCCGATCCCTCCAGCACGGTCGCCGCGGTCGTGGCGCGGTTCGCGTCGATCTGCGCGTCGTTCAGGAACGCCCCGCCCAGGGCGACCACGGCCAGCAGCGTGAGCGTGGCACCGACACCCGCGACGATCTCCGGGACGCGATAGCGGACCCTGCTCAGGACCCGGCCCGCCGCGGCCCGGGTCTCGGTCAGCACGTCGCCCGTCGGACTGGTCACGATCGGCGATTCTAGGAAGGGCCGGTCACCCCGGTGTGGCCGGTACCTCGCCCCGGGAGGCCGCACCGATACGCCGTGTTGCCTACTCTCGGATTGTGACTGTCGCACCGGCCACCACCGCGTTGCGCGTCCGCACCCGCCCGTTCCGGCTGGACGGACCGCTGCTGGACACGCTCCCCGGCGACTCCGGGGACCTCTGCTGGGTGCGTGGCGACACCGGCGGTGACGAAGGACTCGTCGGCTGGGGTGAGGTCGCCCGGTTCGCCGGTTCGGGCCCCGACCGGTTCGCCGAGGCGGACCGCTGGTGGCGCGCGGTCGTGGACCGGCTCGACGGCCACACCGACGACGTCGCACTGCCCGGCACCGGAGCCGTCGCGTTCGCCTCCTTCACCTTCGACGACGACTCCCCCGGCTCGGTCCTCGTGGTGCCGCGGGTGGTCGTCGGCCGGCGCGGATCCCGGTCGTGGATCACCGAGATCACCCCGGCCGACTCGCCGTTCGAGCGGACGGCGATCCGGCCGCCCTCGCCGGTACGCCCCGGCGGGCGGCTGCGCTACGCCGACGGTGACGTGCCCGCGCACCGCTACCGGGTCGCCGTGGCCGAGGCGGTGGCGCGGATGCGCGGCGGTGAGCTGGCGAAGGCGGTGCTCGCGCACGACCTGCTGGCGCACGCGGACGCGCCGCTCGATCCGCGGTTCCTGCTGCGCGGGCTCGCGCGGCGCTACCCCACCTGCTGGAGCTTCGCCGTCGACGGCCTGGTCGGCGCCACCCCGGAGCTGCTGCTGCGGCTCGACGGGCAGACCGTCGAGTCCCGGGTGCTGGCCGGGACGATGTGGCCGTCGGGTTCCGGCGGCGACGTGGGAGCGGCGCTGTACGGGTCGGCGAAGGACCGCCGCGAGCACGCCTACGCCGTCGACTCGCTCGCCGCCTCACTGCATCCGCTGGTCGCCGAGCTGACCGTGCCGCACGCCCCGGCCGTGCTGACCCTGCCGAACGTGTCGCACCTGGCCAGTGACGTACGCGCCCGGCTCGACCCGAACCGGCCGGCGTCGCTGCTCACGCTGATCGGCGCCGTCCACCCGACCGCCGCCGTCGGTGGCACCCCGACCCCCGACGCGATCTCGCTGATCAGCGAGATCGAGGGGCTCGACCGGGGCCGCTACGCCGGCCCGGTCGGTTACGTCGACGCCGACGGGGGCGGTGAGATGGGCATCGCACTGCGCTGCGCGGAACTGCAGGGCCGCACCGCCCGGTTGTTCGCCGGGTGCGGGATCGTCGCCGACTCCGACCCGGACGCCGAGGTCCGCGAGGCGGCCGCCAAGATGCGCGCCGTCCGCGACGCGCTGGAGGGCTGAGGGCCGGGCGCGGTGTGGCCGGCCCGTGCTCGGGGCCGACGTCGCGGTCAGCCGACCGCGACCCCGATCGCCTCGTGCAGCGCGGCGTGCGCGTCCCGCAGACCGCTCCGGGTCGCCGCGACCCGGACCAGCCGGCGCCCCGCCCCGGCCCGGGCCGCCAGCTCCGCCCGGTCACCGGACCAGTCCGCCGCAGCCCAGCCCAGCGCCCGCGCCAGGCCGATCAGGTCGGCGCCGGTCGGCGTGCCGAACACCCGCTCGAACGCGCTCGCGTGCTCCGGACCGCCCTGCTCCAGCAGGTGGAAGATGCCGCCGCCGTCGTCGTCGAGCACCACCACGGTCAGGTCGGGCACCGGCTCCGCGCGCCCCGCCACCAGACCGGTGGTGTCGTGCAGCAGCGTCAGGTCGCCGAGCAACAGTGTCGTCGGGCCGTCGTGGGCCAGCGCGGCACCGACGGCGGTCGAGACGGTGCCGTCGATGCCGGCCACCCCTCGGTTGGACCGGACCACCAGGCCGTTCCGGGGCACGGCGGCGAGCGCGACGTCACGCACCGGGTTCGACGAGCCGAGCACCAGCTGCGCGCCGTCCGGCTGGGCGGCGACCAGGTCCCTGGCCAGCCGCATCCCGGGCGCACCCACGGCCAGATCACCGTCGAGCGCGGCGTCGAGGGCCTTCGCCGCGGCCCGATCGGCGGCGGCCCAGGCATCGGCGAACTCGTCCGGCGGGGCCAGCGCGGGCAGCGCACCGACGGCGCGCACGGTGCCGGGGACGTCGGTCCAGGGCGCGCCGTCCGGGCCGGGATCGGCGTACACCGCGACGTCCGGGTCCGCGAGCAGCCGGGCCACCGCCCGGTGCAGGGTGGGCCTGCCGAGCACGACCACCTGCGACGGCCGCAGCTCGGACCGGTCGAGCAGCCACGGTGCGGTGCGCAGCGCGCCGGGCCACCACGGCGACGACGGCTCGGCCGCGAGCGGTGCGCCGCCGAGCAGGGCGGGGTCGGCGGCCGGGCCGCCGGAGCCGGCGATCACCAGGGTCGGGGCGGCCGGGTCCAGCGGGAGCGGCGGGAGCGCGCGCACCGGCCGGGGCACCGCCGTCCACCCGGCGCCGCCGGGGCGGCCCGCCGGGATCCCCGGACCGAGCAGGTCCGGCCCGTCCGGGACCGGCTCGGCGGGACCGCCAGCACCGACGGGACCGGCAGCATCGACGGGACCGGCAAGGCCGACGGGACCGGCGGCGCCGGATCGACCGGCAGGCTCGGTGCGGTCGACCGGACCGGCGGGGTCGGCAGGCCCGGCGGGGTCGGGGACGAGCGGTTCGGCGTAGGGCAGGTCCAGCTGGACGGGGCCGGGCGCGCCCGAACCGCCACCGGTGGCCGCGGCCAGTGCCCGGGCCACCCCGGACCGCCACCGACGTGCCTCCGCCTCCGATACGCCGGCCACCTCGGCCCCGCCGGAAGGCACCCCGAGCGAACCCGACCAGCGCACCGCGGACCCGAAGATCCCGGCCTGGGCGATCGTCTGGCTGGCCCCCGTCCCGACCAGCTCCGGCGGGCGGTCCGCGGTCAGCGCGAGCAGCGGCACCCCGGCGTGCGACGCCTCGAGCACCGCCGGGTGCAGGTTCGCCACCGCCGTCCCCGAGGTCACGACGACCGGTACCGGGCGGCCGGACGCCGCGGCCAACCCCAACGCGAGGAAACCCGCGGTGCGCTCGTCGATCCGCACGTGCAACCGGATCAGGCCCAGCTCGTCCGCGCGGGCCAGCGCGAACGCCGGTGGCGCGTTGCGCGATCCCGGGCAGAGGACCGCGTCGGTGACACCGGAGCGCACCAGTTCGTCGACGATCACCCTGGCCTGGGCGGTGGAGCCGTTCACGGTCCCGACCCTACGGCTGCAGCCATTCGAAGGTCGCGGCCGCCGATGCCCCCGGCAGCCGGGTCGCGGCCTCCCGGGCGGCCTCGCGCAGGAACGTGTCCGGATCGGCCATCGGGCCCGACAGCGCGGCCAGGTACCGCTCGTGCGCCCGGAGCGAGGCGACCGCGGCGTCCATGTGGCCGGAGACGTCCACCGCGTGCCGGGCCCGCGGCGACCCGGCCAGCGCGACGCCGCGCACACCGTCCCACCGCTGCCCGGCCTCCGGGAAGATCCATCGGTTGGCCGCGTCCCGGACGGCGTCGATGGTGGCCCGGCCGACCGCGACGTGGTCGGCCTGGTTCAGGTGGATCCCCTCGGCGTCCCAGGACTCGCGATGATTGCCGGTGACGACGAGCTGGGGCCGGTGCCGCCGGATCGCCGCGGCGATGTCGCGGCGCAGCGCGACCGAGTACTCGACCAGCCCGTCCGGGTGGTCGAGGAACTCGCACACCTCGACCCCGACGGCGGCGCAGGCGGCCCGCTGCTCGGCCTCGCGGACCGCGGCGCACTCCCCGGGCGACAGCGTGTCGATGCCCGCTTCACCCCGGGTGACCAGCAGGTAGGCGACCTGCGCCCCCTCGGACGTCCAGCGCGCGACCGCAGCGGCGCCGCCGTACTCCATGTCGTCGGGGTGCGCGACCACCACCAGCACGCGCTCGGCGCCCCCGGGCAGCGGAAGGTACTCGTCGTCGGCCATGCGGCTCAGTCTGCCGGTCACCGGGGACCGGATGTGGCCGGGCCACGTCGCGAGCGGAGCCCGGATGTGGCCGCAACCGGTGAAATCGTCACCCCTCGCCCTATCGTGACGCAATCGAGCGAGGTAACCAGTCTCACGATGGGGAGAGACCGTGTCCGACACACAGCCCGGCGCCACCGCGCCGGGATCCGGGGGCGACGGGCCCGCGACCGCGGCCGACCGCCCGCACACACCGATCGTGCGGGTCGTGGCCGCGAGCATGCTGGGCACGACGGTCGAGTGGTACGACTACTTCCTCTACGGCGTCGCGGCCGCGCTGGTGTTCCCGATGGTGTTCTTCCCCGACAGCGAGGGTGCCGTGGGGATCCTGCTGTCGATGGGCACGTTCGCGGTCGGGTTCGTCGCCCGCCCGCTCGGCGGGCTGGTGTTCGGCCACTACGGCGACAAGATCGGTCGCAAGAAGCTGCTGGTGCTGTCGCTGCTGATGATGGGTTTCGCGACCTTCGCGATCGGGCTGCTCCCCGGCTACGCCACGATCGGGATCCTCGCACCGGTCCTGCTGGTGCTGCTCCGCATCGTGCAGGGCTTCGCGCTCGGCGGCGAATGGGGCGGCGCGGTGCTCATCGTCTCCGAGCACGGCAGGCCCGAGCACCGCGGGTTCTGGGCGAGCTGGCCGCAGGCCGGCGCCCCGGCCGGGCAGCTGCTCGCCCAGGCGATGCTCGGCGTGATGGCGCTGGTGCAGCCCGAGGAGGCGTTCCTGTCCTGGGGCTGGCGGATCCCGTTCCTGCTCTCCGCGGTGCTGGTGCTGATCGGCCTCTACGTCCGGCTCGCCGTCGAGGAGTCCCCGGTGTTCCGGGACGCGCAGGCGAGGGCCGCCGAGCGCGCCGCGGCCGGGGAGAAGGAGTCGATGCCGATCCTCGACGTCCTGCGCGAGTACCCGCGTGAGGTGCTCACCGCGATGGGTGCCCGGTTCGCGGAGAACGTCTCCTACTACATCTTCACCATCGTCATCGCCACCTACCTGCAGGAACGGTTCGACCTGCCGTCGTCGTTCGTGCTGGGCGCGGTGCTCATCGGCGCCGCGGTGCACCTGGTGACCATCCCGCTCTGGGGCGCGATCTCCGATCGGGTCGGCCGCAAGCCGGTGTACCTGTTCGGTGCGGCGGGCGTCGGCGTGTGGGCGTTCGCCTTCTTCTTCCTGATCGACACGCAGAGCTTCGCGCTCACCGCGCTCGCGGTGACCGTCGGCCTGGTGCTGCACGGTGCCATGTACGGCCCGCAGGCCGCGTTCCTGTCCGAGCTGTTCGGCACGAAGGTGCGCTACTCCGGCATCTCGATCGGTTACCAGCTGGCATCGGTGTTCGCCGGCGGGCTCGCCCCGCTGATCGCGGCGTCGCTGCTGGTCGCGACGGGCAGCGGATACGCGATCGCGGCCTACATCGCGGCCAGTTCGGTGCTCACGATCATCGCGGTCGCCGCCTACTCCGAGACCCGCACCCGCCGCCTCGACGACGACGCGTTGCAGCACGGCTGAGCGGGCCGGCTCCCGGAGGGCGTAGAACGGGTACGACCTGATCTTCGTCCCCGGGAGCCGACCGATGCCACGTACCGACCTGACGATCGCCACACCCGACGGTGACGCGCCCGCGTTCCTGCACACGCCCGGCGGTGCGGGCCCCTGGCCCGGCGTGATCCTCTACGTCGACGCGGGCGGGGTGCGGAAGGCCATGCACGACATGGCCGCCCGTCTCGCGGGTCTCGGCTTCGCCGTGCTGCTGCCCGACGTCTACCACCGGCACGGCGACTGGGCACCGTTCGACATGTCCACGGTGTTCTCCGACGACGCCGAGCGCGAGCGCCTGATGGGCATGCTCGGTTCGCTGGAGCCGGGACTGGTCACGGCCGACGCGCAGGCATGGGTGGGCGCTCTGCTCGACCGGCCCGAGGTGAGCGGTTCCCGGGTCGGGGTCACCGGCTACTGCATGGGCGGGGTGATGAGCCTGCGGACGGCGGCCGCCCAGCCGGAGCGGGTGGCCGCGGCGGCGGCGTTCCACGCCGGGAACCTCGCGACCGACGACCCGGCGAGCGTGCACCGGCTGGCCGACCGGATCCGGGCCAGCGTCTACGTCGCGGGTGCCGAGAACGACCGGTCGTTCCCCGACGAGCAGCGCGAACGCCTCGTGGCGGCGCTCTCCGATGCCGGCGTCGACCACACCGTCGAGACCTACCCGGCGGCGCACGGCTTCGCCGTCCCCGACACGCTCGCCCACGACGCCACCGCCGAGCAGCGGCACTGGGAGGCCCTGAACACCCTCCTGACCACCCACCTGCGCCCCGGCCCCGCACGATGATCACGGATCGGGCACCGGAGCGGCCCTGCGGCGGACGTTCCGGTGCCCGACCCCCGATCACCTGCGAGGGGTCCGGGTAATCTCCCGCGGGAGATGACCGCGACCCTGCACGCCTCCGGCCTCGCCGCCGGGCACGGCGACCGCACCCTGTTCTCCGGCCTGGACCTGGTCGTCGCGCCGGGTGACGTGATCGGCCTGGTCGGCGCCAACGGGGCCGGCAAGTCCACGCTGCTGTCGATCCTGGCCGGCCTGCGTGCCCCGGACGCGGGCACGGTGACGCTCGCCCCGCCGGACGCGACCGTCGGCCTGCTGGCCCAGGAGCCGGACCGGCGCCCCGGTGAGACGGTGGCCGGCTTCCTCGCCCGCCGGACCGGGGTCGCCGACGCGCAGGCCGCGATGGACGCGGCCGCCGAAGCGCTCGGCGCGGGCGCGGCAGGGGCCGACGACCGGTACGCGACCGCACTGGACCGCTGGCTCGCGCTCGGCGGGGCCGACATGGAGGAGCGTTCCGGTGAGGTCCTGCGCGAGGTCGGCCTGCCGATCGACCCGCAGGTGCCGATGACCGGGCTGTCCGGCGGTCAGGCGGCCCGCGCGAACCTGGCCGCGCTGCTGCTGTCCCGCTACGACCTGCTGTTGCTCGACGAGCCGACCAACGATCTCGACCTGGACGGCCTGGACCGGCTGGAGGCATTCGTCGGCGGGCTCGCCCGTCGCGGCGGTACACCGACGGTGCTGGTCAGCCACGACCGGGAGTTCCTGTCCCGCACGGTGAACCGGATCGTCGAGCTGGACAGGGCGCAACACCGGATCGGGATCTACGACGGCGGCTACGAGTCCTACCTGGCCGAACGGGCGACCCAACGGCGGCACGCCCGCGAGGACTACGAGCAGTACGCGGACAAGCTGTCGTCGCTCAAGGACCGCGCGGTGATGCAGCGGAACTGGATGGCCCAGGGCGTCCGCAACGCCCGGCGCAAGACGAAGGACCCGGACAAGAACGTGCGGGCGCTGCGCGCCGAGTCCAGCGAGAAGCAGGCCGCGAAGGCCCGGCAGACCGAGCGGGCGATCGAGCGCCTCGAGGTCGTCGAGGAGCCCCGCAAGGAGTGGGAGCTGCGGATGACGATCGCGTCGGCGCCCCGCTCGGGCTCGGTCGTCGCCCGGTTGGACGGCGCCGTGCTGCGCCGCGGCGGGTTCGTGCTCGGCCCGGTGACGGCGCAGGTCGAGTGGGCCGACCGGGTGGTCGTCACCGGCGCGAACGGGGCCGGGAAGTCGACGCTGCTGGCCGCGCTCCTCGGGCGGCTGGAACCGGAGTCCGGGACGGCCCGGCTCGGCTCGGGCGTGCTGGTCGGCGAGATCGACCAGGCCCGCGGCGCCTTCCTCGGCGAGGACTCCCTGCTGCGCGCGTTCGGCGAGCAGGTGCCGGACTGGCCGGAGTCGGAGGCGCGGACGCTGCTCGCGAAGTTCTCGCTCGGCTCGGACACGGTGCTGCGCCCGGCCGCGTCGCTGTCACCGGGCGAGCGGACCCGCGCCGCGCTGGCGCTGCTGCAGGCCCGCGGGGTGAACCTGCTGGTGCTCGACGAACCGACCAACCACCTCGACCTGCCCGCCATCGAACAGCTGGAGGAGGCGGTGGACGGGTTCGCCGGGACGGTCCTGCTGGTCACCCACGACCGGCGGATGCTCGACACGGTCCGCGCCACCCGCCGCTGGGAGGTCCGCGACGGGGCCCTGCTGGAGTCCTGACCCCGGCAGGGCCCCGGACCGCGGTCAGCCCTGGGCGGGCTCCTCGGCGTCGCCCTGCGCGACGATCG
Source organism: Pseudonocardia sp. NPDC049635 (assembly GCF_040659795.1). Classification (NCBI taxonomy): domain Bacteria; kingdom Bacillati; phylum Actinomycetota; class Actinomycetes; order Pseudonocardiales; family Pseudonocardiaceae; genus Pseudonocardia; species Pseudonocardia sp. NPDC049635. The sequence continues at coordinate 31,917 of NZ_JBFAON010000023.1, read as the reverse complement.
CGAAGCGCAGCTCCTGCTCGCCCCCGTCGGTCTGCACGGGCTGCACGTCGAGGACCTTGTCGTCGAGCATCTGGGCCGCGGTGGGCTCGAGGAAGACGGTGATGCCCTCGCCGCGGAGCACGGTGTCCTGCGCGTCGGCCGTCGGGGCCAGCGCCAGCTCCAGGCCCTGCTCCGGGTCCGGAGCGGTGATCCGCAGGCCGCCCTCCTCGGGCAGCTGGGCGTCGGTGCTCAGGGTCTTGATGGCTTCGGCAGCGTTCTCGGTGATCGCCAACATCGTCCCCACCGTACGGATGCGCCGTGCCACGTCCACCGCGGCACCCGGCCACCGGCCCCCATCGGGTGGTCGATGACGCCGTGCGCTCGCAGAACACCGTCTGTGAGCTACGTCACCCGGTCATGGCACGGCCCGCAGACCCCGGTCCCGGACGACTGCGCGCAACGCGTCGTCCGAGCTGTCGTCGGCGGGCAGCAGGACGCACTTCACCCAGTGGACGGCGAAGCCGGTGGCGTTCGCGTCGTACGGCGGCCCGTCGGGCGGCCGGCACGCGGTGCTGCACCTGGAGAACGTGCTGGCCGAGCTGCACGCCGTCCCGGTGCGCGACGGGCTGAGCTTCGGCGAGTACTACCTGCACTGGGACGACGGCCTGCCGGGCGACCCGGCCGCCGAGACGCAGGCGAAGCTGGTGCTCGACGCGCTCGCGTGGTGGGCGGCCGCGCTGGCCCGGGCCCGCGCGGCCGCCCCCTACCCTGGCGCGTGAGAGCTCAGCCGAGGGTGTCCGGGTCCGGGCCGATGCGGGTGCCGGTGTGCAGCGTCTCGATCGCGGCGATGTCGTCGTCGGACAGGGTGAAGTCGAAGATCTCGTAGTTCTCCCGGATCCGGTCCGGGTCGTTCGACTTCGGGAACACGATGTTGCCGAGCTGGATGTGCCAGCGCAGGACGACCTGGGCGGCCGAACGACCGTGCTTCTCGGCGAGCTCGGCCAGCTCCGGGGCGTCCAGCAGGCCCTTGCCCTGGCCGATCGGGCTCCATGCCTCGGTCGCGATGTCGTGCTGCTGGTGGTACTCGCGCAGCTCGCGCTGCACCAGCTGCGGGTGGAACTCGATCTGGTTGACCGCCGGCACCGTCGAGGTCTGCGCGGCGAGCCGCTCCAGGTGCGGGATCTGGAAGTTCGAGACGCCGATCGAGAGCGCCTTGCCGGCGTCGCGCGCGTCCTCGAAGCCCTGCCAGGTCTCGACGTAGCGGTCCGCAGCGGGCCGCGGCCAGTGGATCAGGTAGAGGTCGACGTGGTCGAGCCCGAGCCTGGTCAGGCTCTGGTCGAGGCGGCGGACGGCCTCGGCGCGGCCGTGCCCGTCGTTGTTCAGCTTGGTGGTGACGAACAGCTCCTCGCGCGGAATGCCGGAATCGGCGATCGCCTGCCCGACGCCCTCCTCGTTGCCGTACATCTGCGCGGTGTCGATGTGCCGGTAGCCCACGTCCAGGGCCGCCTTCACCTTCTCCGCGGTGCGACCGGCCTCGATCTGGAAGACGCCGAAGCCCAGCTGCGGGATCTCGCGGCCGTCGTTCAGCTTGATGGTGGGAACAGACATGCCTCAGGTCTACCCGCACCGCCGCGCGGCCATACCGGGACGTCGGACAGCTCTCAGCCGGGAATACTCAGGCCCAGACCCGGGCGACCTCCGCGGCGACGGCGGCGGCCTGGGCCAGCCCGGCCCGCGCCGATCCGGCGCGGCGGGCCGGATCGAGGACGTTGCGGCCGAACGCCCGCCGGGACGCCCGGTCCGGCTCGACGAACGCCACCCGGGCCAGCGCCGCCAGCGCCTCGGCCTGCGCCCGGGGCCGGGCCGCACCGCCGACGGCACCCTGCAACGGCGCCAGGACGACGACCCGGCCGTACCCGGCGGCCAGGTCGGCGTTCGCCGTGGAGCGGACACCGCCGTCGATCCAGCGGGTGCCGGCGGCGCTGACCGGTGGCCAGACCCCGGGGACGGCGCAGCTCGCGGCGACCGCGGTGGCGAGCGGGACGCCGTCGCCCGGGCCGAAGACCCGGAACGCGCCGGTGCGGGCGTCCACCGCGGTGATCCGCAGGTCCCCCTCGGACGGCCAGTCGACGCCGGCCAGCCGGGACTCGATCACGGCGAGCCGCGCGGACTCCGGTCCGGTGTCGGCGGCGAGCGCCATCCGGCCGAGCCGGGCCCGGACGCGCTCGGCGTCGCGGGGGCCGGCCAGCGCGGCGATCCCGATCCGGGCCGCGGCCCGCAGTCCGAGCTGCGCGGCGATCTCCCCGGTGGGCGGCGCGAGCTGGGACTCCAGCAGCGCCTGCGGGTCCCGCCCGGCGGCCAGGTTGGCGCCCACCACGGACCCGGCGGAGGTCCCGACGACGAGATCGGCCCGGCGCAGGTCGACGCCGTTCGCGGCGAGCCCGGCGACCAGGCCGTACATCCAGGCGACACCGGTCACCCCGCCGCCGCCCAGGACCAGCGCACGCCGGTCGTCACTCATCGCGTCCCCTCCCACGGAAGCCCGCACGTCCGCGCCCACAGTGCCACGAGCCCGGTGGCGACGGTCCCGGGTACATCCGCCGCCGCACTCCGGCGCACGGCCGGTGTGCCGCGCTATGTTGCCGGTGAGACCGAGTCGCCCCCGAACGGAACACCATGAGCGTCAGACGGCCGGAGCCCGGCGTGCTCAGCCGGGTCCGTGCGGCGTCCGCCCTGCTCGGCCCCGGCGAGGGGCGGGTCGCCGCGGTGGTGCTGGCCCGGCCGGACGACGTCGTCGAGTGGTCGACCGCGGAGCTCGCGAGCGCCGCGGGCACCTCGACGGCGACGGTGATCCGGGCGTGCCAGCGGATGGGGTTCCGTGGGTTCCAGCACCTGCGCCTGGAGGTCGCCCGTTCCGCACCTCTGGCGCCCCGCGAGCCCGAGCACGAGGGTTCGCTGTTCGACGACGCGGTCGACGCGCTGCGGATCGCCCAGGAGTGCGCCGATCCGCGGCAGCTCGACGCGGCGGCCGACGCGCTGGCCGGAGCACGGCGGACAGTGCTGGTCGGGCACGGGTTCTCCGGCCCTCCCCTGCAGGATCTCGCGATGCGGCTCAGCACGATCGGCCACGTCGTGGAGGCGCCGATCGACCCGCAGGCGCAGCAGTTCACCGTCCAGACGCTGGCGCCGGGCGATGTCTGCCTGGCGTTGAGCTACTCCGGTGCGAACGTGCAGACGCTGCGCGCGTGCAGCGCGGCCGGGGAGCGCGGTGCGACCGTCGTCCTGGTCACCAGCTACGCACGGTCCCCGCTGGGCCGGGTCGCCGACGTCGTGATCTCGACCGGGCCGGCGGGGGGAACGCACGACGTCGACCCGTTCCTAGCCCGGATCGGCCACACGGTCGCGCTGCACGCCATCCTGGTGGCGCTCGCCCGGCGCCCGGACCGGCCGGACGTGAGCGGGATGCGGCACGTCGTGGCTGACGCGCTCACCGAGGGCTGATCAGCACAGCTCTGACCGAGGGCTGATCGGCCGGGCGGCCTCGGTGAACCCCTCGTCCGGGTGAACCCAGGTGCACACCGATCGTTCCGCGTGGGGTCGACCGCGACTCCCCCGCCGTTCACCGTGCCCGGCGAAGCTGGCGCCGTAACGACGTTCCGCACCGAGCGGAACGGATGTAACGGAGAGGGTGGTGGCCGTGCACGGCCTGGTCAACGCCCGATGGACCGGAGACACCCGCCCCTGGCTGATGCGCTCCGCCGCACCGGACGCACTCGACGACGCCGGTGTCACGACGCTGCGCAGGCTGGGGGTCACGGTCGTGGTGGACCTGCGCGAGCCCGGCGAGGCGGGCGTCGGCAGCTCGGCCCCGCTCGGCATCCCGGTCGTCCCGGTGCCGCTCTACGGTGGCCCGCCGCCGCGCACCGGCCGCCTGGAGGACATCTACGAGGACCTGTTGCGACACCGGGGGGCGGCGCTGGCCACGGCGGTCGGGGTGGTCGCCGACGACGAGGGCGCCGCGCTGGTGCACTGCACCGCGGGCAAGGACCGGACCGGTCTGGTGGTCGCCCTGGCCAGGCTGCTGGCCGGCGCCGACCCGGCCGACGTGCTCGACGACTACGCGCTCTCCGGTGACCAGGTCCGGCCGGTCCGCCTCGCGCAGGCCGAGGCGCTGGCGGGGACACTGCCGCCCGGGGAACGGGCCGAGGTGTTGCGCCTGCACCTGGAGAGCCCGCCCGAGGCGCTGCGGCACGCGCTCGCGGTGCTCGACGCGCTGGGTGGTGTCGAGACCTACCTGGCCGACCACGGGCTGGCCCCGGAGCAGGCCGGTTCGCTGCGCCGCAAGGTCGGCCGATGAGCCGCGAGTCGGGCCGGCTGACCGTCCTGCACCTCAGCGACGTGCACGCGACCGCGGGCGACCTGCTCTACGGCGCGGTGGACGGCCTCGAACGGTTGCGGCTCGTCGGCTCCTACGTCCGGCGGACCGGCATCACCCCCGAGGTGGTCGTCGTGACCGGTGATCTCGTGCAGCGCGGGCACTGGGTGGCCTATCCGGCACTGCGCGAGGCGCTCGACGATCTCGCGGTGAGCACCGGCGCACCGGTGCTCACCGCGATCGGCAACCACGACGACCCGGTCGCGGCCCGCACCCTCACCGGTCACCGGGACGGCCATCACCGCACGGTGCTGGCCGGTGGCCTGCGCGTGGTACTGCTCGACTCGTCGTCCGGCGAGCTCGGCGAGGTCGCGCTCGCCCGGCTGCGCGCGGAGCTGCGGACCCCGGCGCCCGAGGGCACCGTGGTCGCGCTGCACCACCCGCCGCTCGGGTCGCCGCTGCCCACCCTCGCCAGGGCCGGGCTGCGCGACGCCGACGCGTTGCTCGCCGCCGTCGCGGGCACCGACGTGCGCGCGGTGCTCGCCGGGCACTTCCACCATCCGCTCTCGGCGACCCTGCGCGGCGTCTTCGTCTCCGTCGGACCGTCGCTGGCCTACCACCAGATCATGGACGCCGGCCCGGACCGGGTCGGCGGCCACGACCTCGCGATGTTCTCGCTCGTGCACCTGCACGCCGACGGCGCCGCCGCCACCGGCATGGCACTGCACTCACCCGCTCCGCTGTTCACCTCCCCGACCAGATGAGGACGCCATGCACCGCCTCCGTTCCCCGATCGCCCTCGTCGCGACCGGGCTGGCCGCCGCCCTGCTCGCCGGATGCAGCGGCGCCCCCGCCGATCCGCCCGCCGACGGCGGGACCGGACAGGCCACCATCACGCTCTACACCTCCGAGCCGCAGGAGAAGGCCGACGAGCTGGTCGCCGCCTTCACCGAGTCGAACCCCGGGATCGCGGTCGAGGTCTTCCGGGCGGGCACCGGTGATCTCACCGCGCGGATCGAGTCCGAGCGGGCGTCCGGCGGGATCCAGGCCGACGTGCTGCTGGCGGCCGACGCCGGGACCTTCGAGGACTACGCCGCCGAGGACCTGCTCCTGCAGTACACCCCGGCCGACGTCGACGCCCTGAGCCCCGAGGTCGTCGATCCCGAGGGCTACTACACGGGCACCCGGATCATCCCGACGGTGATCGCCTACAACACCGGGGTGGTCACCGACCCACCCACGTCCTGGGCCGCGCTGACCGACCCGGTCTACGCCGACCGGCTGGTCATGCCCAACCCCGACGTCTCCGGGGCCGCCGCGTACAACGCCGCGGTCTGGCTGGGCGAGCCGGAGCTCGGTGAACGGTGGATGCAGGACCTCGCGGCGAACCGCCCGGTCGTCGCCGACAGCAACGGCCCGGTCGCGCAGGCCGTGGCCACCGGGGCGCAGCCGGTCGGGATCGTCGTCGACTACCTGGTCCGGGAGCTGGCCGAGCAGGGATCGCCGATCGCCGTCGCGTACCCCGAGGAGGGCGTCCCCTTCGTCTCCCAGCCGGCCGGAATCTTCGCCGGCACCGAGCAGCCCGAGGCCGCACAGGCGTTCGTCGACTTCCTCGTCAGCCTCGAGGGCCAGCGACTCGCCGTCGAGCAGTCCTACCTGCCGGTCCGGTCCGACGCCGGGTCCCCGGAGGGTGCGCCGGCCCTGGACGACATCGCGATCCTGTCCCCCGACCTGGAGACCGTCCGCGCGAACCAGGACGCGGCGGTGCAGACCTTCCGGGAGCTGTTCACCCGGTGACCGCCTCCCCCGCCACCGCGGTCCCGGCGGCCCGCCGGGGCCGCGGGCCGAACGGTGTCGACCTGCTCGCCGTCGCCCTGTGGGCGGCCTGTGCGGCGCTGGTGCTCGTGCCGCTCGGAGCGATCATCGTGCTCGCTGCGGGCGGATCGCGGCTCGACGTGCTCCTTGGCGACGACGTCGTCGAGGCAGGCGTCAACAGCCTGGTGTCGGCGGGGACGTCGGCGGTCCTGGCCGTCGTGGCCGGCACGGCGCTGGCGGTCCTGCTGGACCGGACCGACCTGCCCGGGCGCAGGGCCCTGCGGTTGCTGGCCCTGACCCCGCTGCTGGTGCCGCCGTTCGTCGGTGCGATCGCCTGGCTCGGCATCGCCGGACCGACCAGCCCGCTCAACCTGTGGTGGCGGGACCGGTTCGGCGCGCCCCTCTGGTCGGTCTACGGCGGCGACGGCGTGGTACTGCTGCTGACCGTCCACAGCTACCCGCTGGTGATGCTGATCGTCGGCGCCGCGTTGCGCCGGGTGCCCGCGGACCTGGAGCACGCGGCCCGCATCGCGGGCGCCGGGCCGGTCCGCAGCACGCTCGCGGTCACGGTCCCGCTGCTGCGACCGGCGCTGCTCTCGTCGTTCGTCCTGGTCGGGGTGGGCAACCTCGCCGACTTCGGCATCCCGTCGATCGTCGGGCTGCCCGAGCGGTACGTGACGCTGTCCACCCTGGTCTACCGGTACCTGCAGTCCGGCACCGTCGACGATCCGCTGACCGTCGTCGCCACGATCGGAACGGTGCTGCTGGCGCTGGCCCTGGCGGCGGTGCTGCTGGACGCGGTGCTCGGACGCGGCGCGGACCGGGAGCTGGACACCTCGGCGTCCCCGCCCCAGGTGCTCGCGCTGGGCCGCAGCCGGGCCCCGGTCGGGCTGCTCGTGTGGGCCGCGGTCACGGCGGTCACCGTGCTGCCGTTGCTGGCGCTGGCGAGCCAGACGTTGCTCCGTGCACCGGGTCTCCCGCTCGTCCCCGAGAACCTCACCACCGACAACCTGGTCCGGGCCCTCACCTCGGCCAACACGATCACCGGGGCCACGAACTCGGTGGTCCTCGCGGGCCTCGCCGCGCTCGTCTGCGCCGTGCTGGGACTCGGCATCGGCGTTCTCGTCACCCGGACGCGGACTCCGGGGAACCGTGCGCTGCGCGCGGTGGCGCTGCTCCCGCAGGCCGTCCCGGGGCTGGTCATCGCGGTCGCCTGGCTCGTCGTGGCGCCGTTCGTCGGGCTGTTCAACACGCCGTGGCTGATCCTCTGTGCCTACGTGACCTCGTTCGTGGCGCTCGTCGTGCAGGCGGTGACGGCCCCGCTGGCCGGGATCCCGGCCGGCGCCGAGGAGGCCGCCCGGATCTCCGGTGCCGGGCGGCTGCGCACCCTGGTCGACGTCTCGTGCCGGGCCGCGCTGCCCGCGACGCTGGCGGGTGCGGTGATCGTGGCGGTCACCGCGGTGCGCGAACTGACGCTCTCGGTGCTGCTGCTCTCACCCGGTTCGCAGACCCTCGGTGTGGTGATCTTCAACCTGCAACAGGCCGGTGCGTTCAACACGGCCTCCGCGCTGTCGCTCGTGGTGGCGCTGCTCGGCATCGCCGTGATCGGGCTCGCGACACCGCGTGCCGACCGACCGAAGGGATCCCCGTGGCATCCGTGACCCTCGACGCCGTCTCGGTCCGCTACCCGGGCGGCGCGCTCGGCCTCGACGACGTGTCGCTCGACGTCGGCGACGGCGAGTTCCTGGCGCTGGTCGGCCCGTCCGGCTCGGGGAAGACGACGCTGCTGCGCGTGATCGCGGGCTTCCTCACCCCCGACGCGGGACGCGTCGTCATCGGCGGTACCACCGTCGCCGGTGCCGGTGCCGTCGTCCCGCCCGAGCGCCGGGCGCTCGGCATGGTGTTCCAGCAGCACGCCGTCTGGCCGCACCGCGACGTCGGCCGCAACGTCGACTACCCGCTGCGCCGGGCCCGGGTGCCACGCGCTGACCGGGTACGGCGGGTGGACGAGGCGCTGACGATGGTCGGCCTCGCCGGCTTCGCCCGCCGGGACCCGTCGACCCTCTCCGGTGGCCAGCGCCAGCGGGTGGCGCTGGCCCGCGCGCTCGTGTCGCGGCCACGGGTGCTGCTGCTCGACGAGGCGCTCTCGGCGCTGGACGAGCCGCTGCGCGACCGGCTGCGGCTGGAGCTGCACACGCTGACCCGCGAGCTCGGGCTGACCGTCGTGCACGTGACGCACGACCGCTCGGAGGCGCTCGCGCTCGCCGACCGGGTCGCGGTGCTGGACGGCGGACGGATCGCGCAGATCGGCACCCCGGACGAGATCGTCACGCACCCGCGGAGCCCGTTCGTCGCCCGGTTCGTCTCCGACGCCACCCTGGTCGAGGGCGTCGTGGACGCGACCGGGTTCAGCGCCGACGGTCACCCGCTGCGGCTGCACCGCAGCGAGGGGCTGCCGCCTGCCGGCCCGGCGTGCGCGGCCGTCCTGCCCTCCGGTCTCGACGTCCGGCCCGCGCCCGACGGGGCCGCGGTGGTCCGGTCGTCGCTGTTCACCCCCACCGGTGGCGACGTCGTGCTGGACTGGGCCGGGCTGTCGGTCCGGGCCCGGACCGCCGGATACCGGCCGGCCGTCGGCGACCGGGTCGACGTCACCGTGTGCGAGGCCCGGATCTACCCGAGCGGGGACGGGGTCGTCCCGACCGAGGCCGTCGGGGTGGGCGGGTGACCCTCGCCCTCGTCCGGCACGGGCGGACCGCCTGGAACCGCGAACGCCGGCTGCAGGGGCGCACCGACATCGCGCTGGACGACCACGGGCGGGTCCAGGCGGACGCGGCGGGCAGGCTCCTGGCCAGGGCGCCGTGGACCCGGCTCGTCTGTTCACCGCTGGTGCGGGCCGTCGAGACGGCCCGGATCGTCGGCGGGCACCTGGGGCTGCCGCACGTCCTCGATCCGGCGCTCGTCGAGCGCGACTTCGGTGCCGCCGAGGGGATGGCGGTCGCCGCGGCGGCGGAGACCTGGCCGGACGGTGACTACCCGGGCTCGGAGACCTGGTCGGAGCTCTCCGCCCGGGCCCACGAGGCACTCACCCGGCAGCTCCGGCGCGGCGGTGACACGGTCGTCGTCGCGCACGGGACGGTGCTGCGGGCCGGCATCGAGGCGATCGTCGGGGGCCGTTGTCCCCGGCTGCTGAACGGGCAGGTGGTGCTGCTCGACGGGACGACCGCCCAGGTCGTCGAGGGGTGAGGGGTCACCCGCGCAGCGCGCGGTGCGCGATCTGGGCCAGGTGCACCGGTTCCCGCTCGCCGGCCTGGCGCACCTGGGTCCGGCAGGAGTAGCCGTCGGCGAGCAGGTCGACCGCGTCACCGGCGGCCCGGACGGCGGGCAGCAGCGCCCGCTCGGCACAGGCCATCGAGACGTCGTAGTGGCCGTCCTCGAAGCCGAAGTTCCCGGCCAGCCCGCAACAGCCCGAGTCGAGCACGGTGGCGTCGACGCCGAGCGCGGCCAGCACCGCGCGGTCCGGTTCGCTGCCGAGCTCGGCGTGCTGGTGGCAGTGGATCTGCACCAGCACCGCGCCGTTGCCGGTGCCGGCGGTCGCGGACAGCTCGCCGGTGTGCCGGGCGAGCAGCTCGGCGAACGTCGACACCTGCTGTTCGAGGAGCGTCACCCGGGGGTCGTCGGGGAGCAGCTCCGCGGCGTCGCTGCGCAGCGCCGCCGTGCAGGACGGTTCCAGCCCGACCACCGGGACCCCGGCGTCCAGCGCGGGCCCGATCGCGCGCAGGCTGCGCGCGAGCACCCGGCGGGCCGCCGTCACCTGGCCGGTGGAGGTCCAGGTCAGGCCGCAGCAGACGTTGCGCGGGGGCAGCTCCACCCGGTAGCCGAGCGCGGTGAGCACGGCGACGGCGTCGGCGGCGACGTCCGGGTCGAAGTGGTCGGTGAAGGTGTCGGTCCACAGCAGCAGCGGGCCGCGCGAGCCCGGTTCGACGCCGAGGTCGGGCACCGGTGAGGTCGGCTCCCCGCGGGCGGCCCGGGCGGTGTAGGTCTCGCGGGCGATCGGCGGGATGGACCGGCGGGCGTCGATCCCGCCCGCCTTCGTGGCGATCCTCGCCAGCAGCGGCACCTGCGCGAGCCGGTTCAGCCCGTCGACGGCCGCGGCGGGCAGCGCACCGACCACCCGCAGCCAGCGCGGCAGCGCGCCCATCGAGTAGTGGGAGCGTGGCCGGATCCGGCGGTGGTAGCGGTTCGCCAGGAACTCGGTCTTGTAGGCGGCCATGTCGACGCCGACCGGGCAGTCGGACTTGCAGCCCTTGCAGGACAGGCACAGGTCGAGCGACTCGGCGACCTCGTCGGAGCGCCACCCGTCGGTGATGATCTCGCCGTTGGCCATCTCGAACAGCAGCCGGGCCCGCCCGCGGGTGGAGTGCTTCTCCTCCTTCGTGACGTTCCAGCTCGGGCACATGACGCCGGAGCCGGTGTCGACGGCGCACTTGCCGACGCCCAGGCAGCGCCGGGTGGCCCGGTGGAAGCTGCCCCGGTCGTGGGTGAAGGCGAGCGTCGGCTCGTCGGGCATGGTCGGCATGCCGACCCAGGTGCGCAGGTTCTCGTCCATCGTGGCCGGGCGGACGACCCGGCCCGGGTTCATCCGGTCGTCCGGGTCCCAGATGCCCTTGAACCGCTCGAACCCGTCGATGATCTGCGGCGGGTACATCCGGGGCAGCAGCTCGGCGCGGGCCTGGCCGTCCCCGTGCTCACCGGAGAGCGACCCGCCGTGCGCGACGACGACGTCGGCGGCGTCGGTCATGAACTCCCGGAAGTTCGCGATACCCGGCTTCGTGAGCAGGTCGAAGTCGATCCGGACGTGCAGGCAGCCGTCGCCGAAGTGCCCGTAGTAGATGCCCTTGCGACCGTGCCGATCCAGGACCTTGTCGAACTCGCGCAGGTAGGCGCCGAAGCGCTCGGGCGGGACGGCGGCGTCCTCCCAGCCGGGCCAGGCCTCGCCACCGTCCGGTGATCGGGTGAGGAGACCGGCGCCCTCCTCCCGGACCCGCCACAACGCGGCCATCTCCTTCAGCCCGGAGACGACGACCGCACCGGTCGTGTACGGCTTCATCGCGGTGACCACGGCGTGCGCCGCGGCCTCCGCCGCCGCCCGGTCCTCGCCGCCGGTCTCCACGTAGAGCCAGCCGCCGCCGTCGGGCAACATCCTGCTGGTCGTCTCGTTCGGCCGCAGCGCGCGCAGGGACGCGATCAGCCCGGCGTCCATGCCCTCGATGGTGAGCGGCCGCTGCTCGCGGACGACCATCACGTTGTCGGCGGCGTGGTAGGCGTCCGGGAAGCCGAGCACGGCCAGCGCCCGCGCCGGCGGCGACTCGACCAGGTCGACCGTCGCGGCCAGGATCGTCGCGCAGGTCCCCTCGGTCCCGACCAGCGCCTTCGCCAGGTTCACGTTCCCGGGGACGAGCTGGTCGAGGTTGTAGCCGGACACCCGGCGGGTGAGCTCGGGGACGTGCGCGTCGACCTCCGGGGCGAGCTCGGCGCCGAGACGGCGCAATGCGTCCGGGATCGCACCGGTCTCGGTGCCGGAACCGCCGAGGGTGATCCGCTCGCCGCGGTAGGTGAGCACGTCCAGCGAGTGCACGTTGTCGACGGTCTTGCCCCAGGCGACCGAGTGCGAACCGCAGGCGTTGTTGCCGATCATCCCGCCGATCGAGCAGCGGTTGTGCGTCGAGGGGTCCGGGCCGAACGTCAGGCCGTGCGGCTTGCCGGCGTCCCGGACGGCGTCACAGACCACGCCCGGCTGCACGGTCGCGGTACGGGCGTCCGGATCGACCGACAGGATCGCGTCCATGTGCGTGCGGAAGTCGAACGCGACCGCGGTGTTCACCGCCTGACCGGCGATCGAGGTCCGCGACCCGACGGGCATGACCGGCACGTCGTGCTCCCGGCACACCGCCATCGCCGCCTCGACGTCGGCGGCGTCGCGCGGGGATACCACCCCGATCGGGACGCCCCGGTAGTTCGACGCGTCCGCGGACCACATCGCGCGGCTGGCGGCGTCGAACCGGACGTCGCCTCCGACGGCGGCTCGCAGGTCGTTCTCGAGGGTGCGGTACGCGGTGGTGGGGCGCGCAGCGGTGCTCACGGAGCTCCTCTCGGCAGGTCGGGACGCCCGCGACGCTACCGGGACGCGACCCGCTACCGGACGTACTTCCCCCGCGTCGAGCTCATCGCACCGTGACGCGCGCCCCTCACCAGTTCTCGACCGAGCGGGTCAGGATCCCGGCGATGTCGTCCTCGGTGGGGGTGCGCGGGCAGGTCGCGAGCAGCCGCTGCTGCTTCATCGTGCCGGGCACCAGGTCGGGCACGTCGGCCTCGGTGTAGCCGACGCCGCCGATCCCGTTCGGGATGCCGATGTCGCGCATCAGGTCGACCAGCACCCCGGGCAGCTGCTCACGGTCGTCGGCGCGCCGCTCGGCGCGCGGGTCCATCAGCTCGGCCGCCCTCAGGTGCCGCTGCGGGGCGGAGTCGAAGGAGAACCGGAACGCCTCCGGCGCCGTCAGCGACACCGACATGCCGTGCGGCACCATCGGCTCGTCCTGCGGGAACCCGGACGGCCGGAAGTCACGCACCATCCCGGCGATCGGGTAGGCGTTCGCGTGCGGGATGTGCACCCCGGAGTTGCCGAAGCCCATCCCGGCGAAGGTCGCCGCCATCATCATGTCCGTGCGGGCCTCGACGTCGGTGGCACCCTGGTGCACGGCCGTGCGGAACGAGCGCGCGAGCAGCGTCATCGCCTTCTCGCACCACAGGTCCGACACCGGGTTCGAGCCGCAGTAGGTGACCCGCTCCTCGGGCTTCTTCCGGTCGAACGTGGTGTACCAGCGGGCCGTGTAGGACTCCACCGCGTGACAGACGATGTCCATCCCGGACGCCGCCGTCACCTCCGGCGGCAGCGTCATCGTCACCAGCGGGTCGACCACGGCCAGGGTGGGGCGCAGCCGCCAGTGGCTGATCCCGGTCTTGACCTTCATCGACAGGACGTCCAGCACGCACATCGCGGTGGACTCCGAGCCGGTGCCGGCCGTCGTCGGGACGGCGACCAGCGGCTTGAGCGGCCCCTCGGGCGCCTTCCCGCCCCCGATCGGCCTGTTGATGTAGTCCATCAGCTCACCCGACCCGCTGGTCAGCAGGTTGATCGCCTTCGCGGTGTCGATCGCGGAGCCGCCGCCGACGGCGACGAAACCGTCCCACGGGCCCTGCGCGCGGGCGTACTCGGTGGCCTTGGTCATCGAGTCGTCGGTCGGCTCGACGTGCACGCCGTCGAAGATCTCGCTGGAGACGTCGTAGCGCTGCAGCGACTCGGCGATCCGCTCCGGGATCCCCAGCGCCCGCACCCCCGGATCGGTGACGATCAGCACCCGGCCCGCCCCGTACCCGGTCATCTCGAAGCCGATCTCGTCGATCGCGCCGGCACCGAACTTCAAGGGCGGCGCGCCCCAGGTGAAGATCGTCTCCTCGGTCAGGTCGATGTCCGGGATCGTCATCAACGCCTCCTGGGTCGCGCGGCATCGGGCACTGCGGGTCCGAGTCTGCCCGCGCGGCCCGATCCGTGCATCCGGCAGCGGGACGGCGCCGGGTGAACGTCGTCGGCCGTGCTTCGCCCTACCGTCGAGGAACCGACGCGGTAGCGCTCCGCGAAGGCATTGCACAAGTCGGGAGAGCCGGGCCGTGACGTCCTTCGGGAGACTCCGTACCACCGTCGTCCGCACCTGGGGCACCGCGGGCGCCGACTGGCTGTCCACAACAGGTGCCCGCCTGCGGGGGCTCGCCGCTGAGCTGCAGCTGGAGGTCGGTGCGGCGCTTCCGCAGTCGTACCACCTGGTCCGGGCCGTCACCCGCGCCGACGGCACCCCGGCCGTGCTGAAGCTCGGCGTGCCGGACGGTCATCTCGATCCCGAGATCGCCGCGCTGCGTGCCTACGACGGACGCGGCGCCGTCCGGCTGCTGTGGTCCGATCCGGCGCGTGGGGCGCTGCTGCTCGAACGCGCCGACCCCGGCACCGACGCGACCGCCCTCCCGGACCCCGAGGCGACCGCGGTCCTCGCCGACCGGCTCCGCGAGCTGCACCGGGCGCCGGTCCCCGGCGGGCTCGACCACGTCCGGTCCGAGCGGGCGGCGTTCACCTCCCACCTGCGACGCTTCCCCGGCGACGACCCGCTTCCCCGGTGGCTCGTCGAACGGGCCGCCGCCCTGTGGGGCGACCTGTGTGCGAGCGCGACCCGCGAGGTACTGCTGCACGGCGACCTGCACCATGAGAACGTGCTCGCCGCGACCCGTGAACCGTGGCTGGCGATCGACCCGCACGGCCGGGTCGGCGATCCCGGCTACGACTGCGGGCAGCTCCTGTACAACCCGCTCGGCACCGACCCGGACCAGCTGGCCCGACGCGCACCGGACCGGATCACCCTGCTCGCCGACACGCTCGGCCTGGACCCCGACCGGACGGTGGCGTGGGGGTTCGCGGTCTGCGTGCTCTCCGAGGTCTGGTGCGCCCAGGACGGTCCGATCGACGGGACCGCGCTCGCCGTCGCCATGCGGCTGGCCCCACTGATCCGCGGCTGAGCGCCGCATAGGCTCGGGCCCATGCCCGTCTCCGAGACCTTCGACTCCGACGCCTGGAAGCCGGTGGAGGGGTTCGCGTTCCGCGACATCACCTACCACCGCGCGGTGTCCACCGGCGCGGTGCGGATCGCGTTCGACCGTCCCGAGGTGCTCAACGCGTTCCGGCCCGGCACCGTCGACGAGCTGTTCACCGCGCTGGAGCACGCCCGCACCAGCGCCGACGTCGGCGCCGTGCTGCTGACCGGCAACGGGCCGTCGCCCAAGGACGGCAAGCGCGCCTTCTGCTCCGGCGGCGACCAGCGGATCCGCGGCCGCACCGGTTACCAGTACGCGTCCGGGGACACCGCCGACACCGTCGAGCAGGGTCGCGCCGGGCGGCTGCACATCCTGGAGTGCCAGCGGCTGATCCGGTTCATGCCGAAGGTCGTCATCGCCGTCGTCAACGGGTGGGCCGCCGGCGGCGGGCACTCGCTGCACGCCGTCGCGGACCTGACCCTGGCCAGCGCCGAGCACGCCCGGTTCAAGCAGACCGACGCCGACGTCGGTTCGTTCGACGGCGGTTACGGCTCCGCCTACCTGGCCAAGCAGGTCGGGCAGAAGTTCGCCCGGGAGATCTTCTTCCTCGGCCGGACCTACTCCGCTGAGCAGATGCACCACATGGGCGCGGTGAACGAGGTCGTGCCGCACGCGGAGCTGGAGGCCACGGCGCTGCAGTGGGCGACGGAGATCAACGGCAAGTCGCCGACCGCGCAGCGGATGCTGAAGTACGCGTTCAACCTGGCCGACGACGGTCTGGTCGGTCAGCAGCTGTTCGCCGGGGAGGCGACCCGGCTGGCGTACATGACCGACGAGGCGGTCGAGGGGCGCGACTCGTTCCTGCAGAAGCGGGAGCCGGACTGGTCGCCGTTCCCCTGGTACTACTGACCACCGTCCGGTCCGGACCGTTCACTCCCCGGCCGGGCGCGGGTGGGGCACGGCGGGCCCACCAGGCACGGCCGGCGGGGCGGCCCCGGTGGCGGCAGGCACAACGGGTGCCAGGAACGCCAGCGCCGCCAGCTCACCGGCGGCGGCCCGGTGACCGCGCTCGGCGGCGGGACGGCGGCAGCCCGGCCGGCGCGGGGCACGGGTCGCGGACGGACCGGCGGGCGCGGTGTGCGGCATCGGGGGGCTCCTTCGACTCCGGGAGCGGGGCCGGGTGCGCCGTCGCTCTCACCCCGCCTGTCGTCCGGCGGACCGGCACCGTTGCCGATTCTCGGCCCGGACCCCCGAATCTGATGACGGCGGTGTCCCGCAGGTCACGTAGGGTGATCGAGGCCGAGATGGCAGGGTGACCGTCCATGGACGTGCGCGCGCTCGGGGTCGACGGTTCCCCGGAGTCGGTGGCCCGGCTGGCCGCCGCGCTGCGGTCGGCGCTCGACGGCACCGGCCCCGCCGTGCTCCCGGTCCGGACCGCACCGGGTGCGGAGCCCGCCCTGCCCGGGCCGGTGGCCCGTGCCGTGGCGCAGGACGCGCTGCCCGCCGGTCTCGCCGTCGTCGTCGCCACCTCGGGATCGACCGGGGAGCCCAAGCACGTCGCACTGACCGCCGACGCGCTGCGCGCCTCCGCGGCGGCGACCGCGTCCCGGCTCGGCGGGCCCGGGCGCTGGCTGCTCACCCTGCCGGCCGAGCACGTCGCCGGGGTGCAGGTGGTCGTGCGGGCACTGCTGTCCGGTTCGCTGCCCGTCGTGCAGGACGTACGGGACGGGTTCCGTCCCGACGGGTTCGCCCGCGCGACCGCCCGGATCGGGCACGGCGCGCGCCGCTACACCAGCCTCGTCCCGACCCAGCTCGCCCGGATCCTCGATCACGGTTCCGCACCGCTGTTCGCGCTCGCCGGCTACGACGCGGTGCTGGTCGGCGGAGCGGCACTGGACGCCGGCCTGCGGGCCAGGGCAACGGACGCCGGGATCCGGGTCGTCGCCACCTACGGGATGAGCGAGACCTGCGGCGGCTGCGTCTACGACGGCGTCGCGCTGGACGGGGTCACGGTCACCGTCGAGCCCGGTTCCGGACGTGTGGTGCTCGGTGGCCCGGTCGTCGCCGCGGGTTATCTCGGGGCGCCCGCCGCCACCGCGGAGGCGTTCGGTCCGGCCGGCTTCCGCACCACCGATCTCGGCGTGCTCGCCCCGGACGGCACGCTGACGGTGCTGGGCCGGGCCGACGACGTGGTGAACACCGGTGGCGAGAAGATCGCCCCGGCCGCCGTCGAGCGCGCTCTGCTCGAGGTGGCGGGGATCCGCGCGGCCTGTGTGGTGGGTCTCCCGGACCGGGAGTGGGGACAGGTCGTGGGCGCGCTGGTGGTGCCGGTGGAGGGCCCCGACGGTGGCCCCACGGACGCGGTGCTGCGTGACACCGTCCGGGCGGCCTGTGGCCGGGCCGCGGTGCCGCGGGTGCTGCGTCGCGCGACGGCGGTGCCCGAGCGGGGCATCGGCAAGCCGGACCGGGCCGCGGTGGTCGCGCTCCTGAACCGGTGAGCGATCCGGCGGGCGCTCTCCCGCCGGTTGCTGAAGGTGATCTCGGCGGACCGCGGCGACACCCGGAACGGTGATACGGACGTACACACCATGGGGTCGCTTCACGCAGCGTACGTTGCGCCCCGCCCGCACATCGAGTGTGCTTCAGCCACTGGCGACACAAGTCCCACACCGAGCACCTGGGCCACGGTCGCCACATGAACCACACGAATAACGCCAGGAACTGCGATGCAGCGGGGGTTTGTCCAGATGCGCAGGATCACGCGGGCCGGGCTGCGGAGCGTCGGTCTGCTCGCCGCGGCCGGGGCGTTGTGCGCCGTCGCCGTGGCGCCGGCCGCCGCGGCCGAGCCAGGTACCAGCTGGCAGCCGGAACTGACCGGGGGCAGCGGGCCAGGTGTCGTCGTCGGTGCGGACGGGGCCCGGTTCGACCCGGCGACCGCCGTCGGTGCCCCCGTCGAGGGTGGTGACGCAGAGGCGGCGGCCCCGGTGGACGTCGTGCCGACCGGGTTGCTCACCCTGGAACCCCACGTCCTCGACGCACCGACCCGCGAGGTGCACTCGGAGCTGGTCGCCGACACCCCGCCCGGGTCGGACGCGACCATCGACGTCCGCGGACGCACGCAGAGCGGCAGCTGGACCGAGTGGGTCCCCGCCGAGGACGACCTCACCCAGCTGCCCGAGGCGGCCCGGGAGGTGCAGGGCAGGCTGGTGCTCACCGCCACCGGTGACGCACGACCGACCGTGCGCGAGGTGACCCTGACCGCCACCCCGGCCACCGTGACCGAGGCCGAGCCGCTCACCGAGGCCGCCCCGCGCAGCTACTCGGTGTTCGCCACCCGGGAGGGTCTCGTCGGCGGCACCACCGCGAACGGACACAAGATCGTCCCGCGGGACCGGTTCGTCGCGCTGCCCTCCCGCCGGGCGCTGTCGGGCAAGGGCAAGACCGACTACTCGGTGAAGGTCTGCGCGCCGAACGGCCGCTGCGCGATCGCCCCGGTCTGGGACATCGGGCCGTGGAACACCAAGGACGACTACTGGAACCCGTCGTCCGAGCGGCAGATGTGGAAGGACCTGCCGCAGGGCGTGCCGCAGGCCGCGGCCGCGCGCAACGGCCACAACGGCGGCAAGGACCAGTTCGGCCGTCGGGTCGCCAACCCGGCCGGGATCGACCTCGCCGACGGCATCTTCTGGGACGTCCTGGGGCTCAAGGACAACTCACAGGTGCAGGTCGACTACCTGTGGACGGGCTCGCGGAAGCTGTCCGCCGTGCAGATCGGGAACGAACCGGACACCGACATCCTCTCCCGGCCCGAGGCCGGAGCGGAGTCCGTCGGCATCGCGGTGAACACGACCGAGGTCCCCGTGCAGTGCAGGCACGGTGAGGCTGACGGTTTCGTCCGGATCGGCGACGGCCAGTACCTTCCCACGGCGGTGCTCGGCGAGCTGCCCGCCGACCTCCCCGCTTGCGACGCCGGCGACGCCCCGGCCGGCCCCGCTGACCCGGCTGACCCGGCCGGGACCGATGCTCCGGCCGAGAATCCGGCCGCACCCGGGTCGGCCGACCCGGCCGGGGCCGATGCTCCGGAAACCGGTGACACCACCGGCGGGACGGGAACCCCGGCCGCGCCCGCCGCCGCCCCCGGGCCCCCCGCCGGCCCCGCCTCGTCGGCGACCGGTCGGCCTGGCCCGGCCGGCACGGCTGGCCCGGCCGGCACGTCCGATCCGCACGGGACCGATCCGAGCGACACCACCCCGGCGTCCGTCCCGGACGGTACTCCGCAGGCCGCTACGCCCGTCCCCGGTTCGGCGCAGCGGGCGCCCTCCGGCACACGCTGACCGACGGCCCGCACGGTGGCTCCGCCCGGATCCCAGGGACCCGGGCGGAGCCACCGGCGTTCCGGGCAGGCCCGGAGCCCCCGCGCGGGATAGGTTCGTCATCGTGGCCAGCACGGCAGAGTGGATCGAGGGAGCGCGCCCGCGCACCCTGCCCACCGCGATCTCCCCCGTCCTCGTCGGAACCGGTTCGGCGCTCGGCGCCGGTGTCGTGGCCCCCGGCTCCGCCCAGCTCGCGCTGCTGGTCGCGGTGGCGCTGGTGATCGGGGTCAACTTCGCCAACGACTACTCCGACGGCATCCGCGGCACCGACGACGAGCGCGTCGGACCGCAACGGCTGGTCGGGTCCCGGGCCGCGCGGCCCGAGGCGGTGCGGGCGGCCGCGTTCGGCTGCTTCGGTGTCGCCGCGCTCGCCGGGCTCGCGCTGACCGTGGTGTCCGGGCAGTGGTGGCTGATCGCCGTCGGGGTGCTCTGCATCCTCGGGGCGTGGTTCTACACCGGGGGGAGCCGGCCCTACGGTTACGCCGGCCTCGGCGAGGTCGCGGTGTTCGTGTTCTTCGGCCCGGTCGCGGTGCTCGGCACCGCGCTCACCCAGGCCGGTGCGGTGGATCCGGCGACCGTCGGCGCCTCGATCGGGGCGGGTCTGCTCACCTGCGCGGTGCTGGTCGCCAACAACCTGCGCGACATCCCGGGCGACCGGATCGCCGGCAAGTCGACGCTCGCGGTACGACTGGGCGCACGCGCGACCCGGATGCTGTACGTGGCGCTCACCCTGGTGCCGTTCGTGATCGCCGTCGCGGCCGCGTTCGACCGTCCCGGTCTGCTGATCGTGCTCCTGGCCCTGCCCGCCGCGGTGCGTCCGGTACGCGCCGTCCTGAGCGGCGCCGACGGCCCGGACCTGGTCCCGGTGCTGCGCGACACCGGCCTGCTGCTGCTCGCCTGGGCAGTGGCCGTCGCGGTCGGCCTCGCGGTCGGCTGACCCGCCCGCTCAGGCCCGGTCGTCGCCGCGCAGCTGCGCGCGCAGCGACTCCCGCTCCGCCGAGCGGCGGGCGTTGGCCGCCGCGAGCGCGCGGTCCAGCCGGGAGCGCAGCCCTCGGAACAACAGCATCGACAGCGGGAGGGCGACGATCAGCGCCACCAGCAGCGCGACGAGCAACGGAACTCCGGCGAGCGCGAGCAGCAGCGCGACGGCGGCCAGCAGCCCGAGCCGGGCGAGCGTGTAGAGCGCCACCGTGGCAGCCAGGCCGGGCTCGCCGGCGCGAGCCCGCGCAGCTGCCTGCGGCGGGGGTGTCGGGGACGTCATGGCACCCAGCGTACGGTCCGCGACCGGAGCCCGCGATGACGCACGCCCCTACCGGAACGACCCTCGGTGTCCGCTTCAGGAACTTCATCGGCTTTGCCCTTTAAGAACCCTTTACCTCCGGACAACCGTTCGAGTACCTGGGGTCTGAGGTGTCACGATGACCCGGAAACAACGAGCGGTGTCCGCTCCGAGGAGCTCCGGGAGACCCCTCCCAGCACCGCGACTCGGCACCACGCTGCATCTCCGGGAGGATTCCATGGCAGCTCCGACACAGACCCCCGAGCGACTGCTGACCCCGGGCGAGGTCGCCACCCTCTTCCGCGTCGACCCCAAGACCGTCACGCGCTGGGCCTCGGCCGGCCGGATCGGCTCGATCCGCACGCCGGGTGGCCACCGCCGGTTCCGCGAGTCCGAGGTCCGCGGTCTCCTCGCCGATCTCACCAGCGAGGCGAGCCCCGGCCTGCACTGAGCCCGCGACTTCACGTACACGTCAGGTCACCTTCGCTACGCTGGACAGCGGAGGTGGCCTGATGTTGTTCCTGATCCTTCTGCTCGGCGCGGCCGTCGTCGCGGTGCTGCTCGTCCGGACGCTCCGGTCGGAGCAGGTGGTCGCCGACAGGCTCCCGCAGCCCGAGTTGCCCTGGATGACCGGTCAGAAGGCGCAGAAGCCCCGCGCCACCGGTCCCGACGACGACCCGGACTTCCT
This sequence comes from Pseudonocardia sp. NPDC049635, assembly GCF_040659795.1. Taxonomy (NCBI): domain Bacteria; kingdom Bacillati; phylum Actinomycetota; class Actinomycetes; order Pseudonocardiales; family Pseudonocardiaceae; genus Pseudonocardia; species Pseudonocardia sp. NPDC049635. The sequence goes on along the minus strand of NZ_JBFAON010000023.1, from coordinate 10,774 downwards.
ACGTCAGCTCGACGAGAAGGTCCGCAACCAGGAGGACCCACCGGAACGGACCTGACCCGGTCCGAGCCGTTCGCAGCCCCTCCAGACCTGCCCGACCAGAGTCCCAAGAGTTCTTGACCGAAGGGCGGTTCCCGCGATCCGGGAGCCGCCCTTCGGTGTTTCCCGTCACGCCCCGGCCCCGCTCAGACCGGGAACCCGTCCGCCACGGCGGCGGCGAGCTCCAGCAGCGCGATCCGCGTCGGCTCCTCCAGACGGTCGAGGTCGATCTCGGCACCCTCCTCCAGGTGCGGATCGAACGGCACCCGCACCACCGCCCGGCAGCGGCCGGCGAAGTGCTCCGCTACCCGGTCGAGGTCGACACCGCCACCCGCACGCCGGTACACCGAGTTGATCACGACGACCGCGTTCCGGACGAGATTGCCGTAACCGTGCGCGTCCAGCCAGTCCAGCGTCGCCGACGCGCTGCGTGCCCCGTCGATGGATCCGGAGGACACGATCACGAGCTGGTCGGCCATCCCCAGCACCCCGTACATCGCGGAGTGCATGAGACCGGTACCGCAGTCGGTCAGCACCAGGTTGTAGAAGTGCTCGAGCAGGTCGACCGCGCGCCGGTAGTCGTCCTCGCTGAACGCCTCCGACACCGCCGGGTCCTGCTCGCTGGCCAGCACCTCCAGCCGCGACTGCCCCTGCGAGGTGTACGCACGCACGTCGGTGTAGCGACGCACCCGGTCGGAGTCGCGGAGCAGGTGCCGAACGGTCGCCGTCGTCTCCAGCGGGATCTTCTGGCTGAGCGTGCCGCGGTCCGGGTTCGCGTCCACCGCGACCACCCGGTCCCCGCGATGGGAGGCGAACGTGGCGCCCAGCGTCGCGGTCACCGTCGTCTTCCCGACCCCGCCCTTCAGGCTCAGCATCGCGATCTTGTGCGCGTTGAGCAGCGGCCGGTTCAAGCGGGCGACCAAGTCGCGGCGGTGCAGTTCCGCGGGGCTCTCCCCCGGGTTCACCAGGCCTCCGGTGAGCAGGTAAACCATCCGCCGCCAGCCGCTCTCCGGCGGGCGCCGCGGGCTGGTCACCCGGTGCGGTGTCAGGTCGAGGCCGCCGTGCGACCCGTCGCCGCGCCGATGCTGCCCGGAACGGGCCTCCACCGCCTCGGGCGCCGTCCAGCGCGGCCGGCGCGGCGCGGCCCCCGAGGCCGCACGGGACCCACCGGCGTGCGCGCCGTCGTCCCGGCCCGCCCGGTCGGCCGCATCGCGCTCGGCCGCATCGCGGTCCCACGAGCTCCGCCACGGCCGGTCCGTGGACGGGCGCGCGGCCGCCCGGCCCGAACCGCGCGCCGCCGGAGCACCGCGTGCGGCGCTCGGGCCACCACCCGGCTCGGCCCCCACGCCACCCGCGGGCCGCCCGGCCGGGTCGCCGTTCACCTCACCACCGCCCGCAGGGCCCCCGGCGGGCGCCTCCTCGACCGCCGGAGCACCGCTGTCCGGTGCTCCGCCGCCCCCGGCACCTCGGCCCGGCGCATCCTCGTTCGCGGCAGCGCCGGTCGAGACACCGCCGGGCGAGACACCGCCGGGCGCCGCACCGCCGACGGACGCAGCGCCGCGCGCCGCGTCGGCGTCCGTGGTGGCACCGGCTGCAGCGTCACCGCCCGCCACCGGGGTCCCGTGCGTCGCGTCACCGTCGGCACCGGGCACCGGGCCGGGCTCCCCCGGCCGGTCGGCCGGCTCGGCCACACCCGCACCCGGGGCCTGCCGTCCCGCACGTCCGGCGTCCGGACCGGCGTGCACGCTCCCCGGTACGACCGCGTGCGTGTCGGTGGCCGTGAGGTCGTCACCGTCGGGACGGCGCTCCCCCGCCGGGGCCGGGCGCCGCCAGATCAGCTCGCCGTCCTCGTCGTCGTGGCCGCTGCGGCCCGGCACCGTCCACCACGGCTCCGGGTCCGGCGCGCCTCCGGAGCGGTACAGCCCGGTGTCGTCGGGACCGACGTCCTGCCCCGCCGGATAGGGGTCGTCGGGAGCCCGGTGGCGGCCGTCGTCCGATCGGGCCGCACCGGGGTGCCCGGGCTCCGCCGGCGGCTGCTCCTGCACCGCAGCGGATCGCGCCTGCAGTGCCGAGAGGTCCAGCCCGTGCGGGGGCGTGGAGGGGTCGATCTCGTCGACCAGGTCGTCGTCGATCTCCGGTAGCTCGCTGCCCCACGCCGAGCCGGCGGGAGGCGTCTGGGTGCCGACCGCGGCACGGCCGGGCGCGGGAGCCGAGGCCGCCCGCTCCGCCGCCGACGGCGGACGCGGCTGCGACGCAGCCGGCTGCGCACCGCCGTCCGGCTGCGCAGCGTCATCACCGGACGAACGACGACGCCGTCCGAAGGATCGTGCGGGTGCCTCCGCCGCGCCCCAGCGCTCCCGCACGTAGCGGCCCACCGATCCGTCGGGCTGCTCGCCGGAACCGTTCTCACTCACGGGGACCGACGGTAGCCGTGCTGGTCCCGGTGGTCGAGGCGCCTCACACCCCTGCGTACGAGTGCAGCCCGGCAACCACCATGTTGATGAAGAACAGGTTGAACACGATCGTGGCGAAGCCGGCCGTGTTGATCCAGGCCGCCCGCGAGGTCCGCCAGCCGGCGGTCGCACGGGCATGCAGGTAGGCGGCGTAGAGCACCCATGCGACGAACGCGACGGTCTCCTTCGGGTCCCAGCCCCAGAACCGGCCCCAGGCCGCCTCGGCCCAGACCGCGCCGGTGATGATCCCGAACGTGTACAGCGGGAAGGCGAGCACCGTCACCCGGTAGGCCAACCGGTCGAGCATCTCGGCACCGGGGAGCTTCGCGGCCAGCGCGGCCGGCCGGTTGTTGCGCTTCATCAGGAACAGCAGGCTCGCCACCCCGGGGACCAGCAGCATCCCCGACGCCAGCGTGATCGTGGTGACGTGGATGATGATCCAGTACGACTGCAGCGCCGGGACGACGGGCGCGGCCTCGGCGTACAGCACGGTGCCGGTGATGAACATCAGCAGCAGGATCGGGGTCAGCACGAACACCCCGGCCGGGCGCAGCGGCGGGTGCTTGCGGACCAGCACCAGCCACGCGCCGACCGCCATCAGGCACAGCGCCGAGGTGAACTCGTACATGTTGCCCAGCGGCCAGCGGTAGGTCGCCAGCCCGCGCAGCACGATCGAGCCGGTGTGCAGCACGACGGCCAGGATCATCAGCGAGATCCCGATCCGGCCGTACCGGTCGGCCCGGGTGCGGCCGGCACGGGGCACCGACCCATCCGGCCCCTCCGGGGTGTCGGAGATCTCACCGGCCGTGTCGCTCCCGGCGGTGTCGGTGTCGCTGTCGACTGTCCCAGTGCCGCCTGCGCCCGCCCCGACCGCCGCCGGCCTGCGCGACGCCCGGGCCACCCGGGTCGCCGAGTACTCCAGCGAGGTGAAGATCATCGCGAGCAGGAGCACGACGAGCGTGGCCTGGAACAGGCGGTCGCTCCACATCGAGGTGATCGGATCGACGAGCATCGGTGTCAACCGTCCTTCTTGTACGTCGGGTCGAGCAGCTCGGAAGCGAGCCGGTCGAACTCCTCGCCGTAGCCCGCCCGGTCGGTCCGGGCCAGGCCGCCGAGCTGGATGCGGCTGCCACCGTCGACCGGGGCGACCCGCACCCAGAGACGCCGCCGCTTGACCGACAGCGACAGCGACAGTCCCGCCACCATCACCATCGAGAAGACCAGCACCCAGATCTGCCCCGGGTCGTGACCCACCTGGAGGTTCACCCACGGGGTGACGCCGTCGAACCGGACGACGGTGCCGTCGTCCAGCGTGACGCTGTCACCGATCCCGAGGCGGGACTCGGCGACCGTGACCAGCTCGCCGTCGTCGATCTTCTGCTGGTCCACGGTGAAGATCGACTGGCCGCGGCCGTCGTCGATGCCGAGATCACCGCGCATGATGTTCACGTCGGCGGTCGGTGCGCGCAGGTCCGGGTGCACCGACGCGAGGTTGCCCTCGGGGTCGACCGCCCCGGTCGGCGCGAACGTGCCGGTCACCGCGAGCTGGGTGGTGCGACGCAGCTCGGCGTCGGTGATGCCGGGCTGCTCGAACTTCGTCGCGCCCTCGGAGAGCTGGCTGCCGCTCTGGTCGACCGGCCGCCACTGGATGCCGCCGGTGCGGCTCTGCCCGTCCGGCCAGGTCACGGTGAACTCGGGTGCGTAGCCGTAGCCGGTGAGGTAGGCCCGGTCACCGTCGGTCCGCAGCGGGTTGTTGACGGTGATCTCACCCAGCCGCCAGTCGGTGACGCCCGCGGCCAGGTCCGCGCCGGTCTGGTAGCCGATCTGCGCACCGAACGTCGAGGGCTGCCCGTTCGGCAGCCAGGTCCCGTCGAACCGGTCGACGCGCACGCAGAACTGGTTCAGGTCGGTCCCGTCGACACGCAGCCCGGGCCGGAACGTGTCGTAGCCGAGGATCGAGCTGTTGCAGAACTCGGAACCGTCGGCGCGGACGATCACGTCGCCCTCGTAGCCGTAGAGCTTGCCGCCCGCGAAGCCGAGCAGCAGCCCGATCAGGCTCAGGTGGAAGACCAGGTTGCCGGTCTCGCGCAGGTAGCCGCGCTCGGCGGACACCACACGCACCCCGCCGGGCTCGGACCGCTCGGCCTTCCGCCAGCCGCGCAGCAACCGGCGGGTGCGCTCCAGCACGGCCTCCGGCGGCTCCGGCGACTCGGCCGCGGCGTGGTGCGGGAGGCGGGCCAGGTTCCGCGGGGTGGCGACCGGCGCCGCCCGCATGCTGTGCCAGTACTCCACCGAGCGGGGCAGCACGCAGCCGACGAGGGAGATCATCAACAGCAGGTAGATCGCGGCGAACCACGGGCTGGCGAACACCTCGAAGCCACCCAGAGCCTCGATGATCGGAGCAGCGGTCGGGTAGTCGGCGTAGAAGTCGTCGACCAGGAACTCGTTGAGCGAGCGCTGCGGGATCAGCGCGCCCGGCATCGCGGCCAGCGCCAGCAGGAACAGCAGCACCAACGCCGTGCGCATGCTGGTCAGCCCGCGCCAAGTGTTGCGCAGGAAGGCGATCAGCCGCCCGATGCGGTCGCGGCGCGCGGGGGGTTCGCCGTCCGGTGTGGTGACCGGCGGCTGCGGCGGGGCGGTGGGCGGCGATGTCATGTCGGAGGTCATCAGATGGGCGGGGTGAACCCGGCGATCGACACCTGGAGCTGGATCAGCCAGCGCGCCCACACCCCGGAGACCAGGAGCACCCCGACCAGGATCAGCATCGCACCGCCCGCGACCTGGATCGCCCGCGTGTGCCGGCGCAGCCGGCCCAGCATCCCGACCGCGCGGGACGCACCCAGTGCGATCAGCACGAACGGGATCCCGAGCCCGGCGCAGTAGGCGAGGATCAGCACCACACCGCGGAACGAGCCCCCGCCGGTGCCGGCGGCCACGGCGACGACACCGGCCAGCGTCGGACCGATGCAGGGGACCCAGCCCAGCCCGAACACCGCGCCGAGCAGCGGCGCACCGGCCAGCCCCGCCCGCGGCGTCCAGTGCGACCGGTACTCGCGCTGCAGGGCCGGGATCAGGCCGGCGAACGCCAGCCCCATCACGATCATGACCACGCCGCCGATCCGCTGCAGCACGGCCTCGTTCTCGATCAGCACGTCGGACAGCCACACGACGCCGACCATGATCGCCCCGAAGACGACGGTGAACCCGGCCACGAACAGCAGCGCCGCGCCGGCGACCCGCCAGCGGCCGTCCCGGCGGGTCCGCTGCTCGACGACGGTCCCGCTGCGGCGAGCCGTCTCACGCTCGCGGGCCTCCGCCTCGGTGACCGGCGGCGGCTGCGCCCCGACCAGACCGGCCAGGTAGGCGAGGTAACCGGGGACCAGCGGGACGACGCACGGCGAGGCGAAGCTGACCAGCCCGGCGAGCACCGATATCAGGACCGCCAGCAGCAGCGGCCCCGAAATCGCGAGGGCGGTCGTCGGGTCCATCGCACCCCAGGGTAGAAGGGCCTCCGACCGCACCCGTCAGCGGGTTCTACAACGTGTAGTGCAACGGTCGGTAGCGCCCGCGTCAGTCCGCTCCCGGAGCCCCGGCCGGGGCGGGCTCGTCGGCCAGCCGGGTGATCAGCGGCATCAGGTCCGAGCTCCCGACCGGGGTCAGGAACACCGCGGCGACCCGCTGCTCGCGGTCCAGCACGATCGTCGACGGGACGACGTTGCGCGGGTAGCCGTCGAGCCGGGCCAGGGTCCGCCCGGCCGGGTCGTAGATCGAGTCGTAGCTCAGCCCGCGGTCGGTCTTGAAGTCCAGCGCGGCCTGGCGATCGTCGCGGACGTCGATGCCGAGCACCACCGCGTCACCCGCGGCGGCGTCGGCGACCGCCTGCAGCTCGGGTGCCTCGGTCCGGCACGGGCCGCACCAGGAACCCCAGATGTTGATCACCCGGACGGTGCCGGGGAAGTCGGCGATGCCGACCTCGGAGCCCGGGTTCATCAGGCTCTCCCCACGCAGGTCGGTGACCGGCCCACGGCTCTCCGGCGGGTCGTAGACGATCCGGGTCTCACCACCCGGCGCGACGAACTGGAACTCGCCGGACCCCGCCACGGCGTCGGTCCCGACCCCGCAGCCCGCCAGCAGGGTCAGCGCGGCGAGCAGGCCGAACAGCAACCGCCTCATGCGCCCGTCACCATCGCCCCGCTGGAACCGGCGGGCTCGGCGTAGCGCAGGCCGGTCATCCGGGCCCCGGTGAACTCGACACTGGTCAGCGACGCCAGCGCGCACTGCCGGCGGCGCGGGTCGTGCCAGAGCCGCTGCCCGAGCAGGTAGCGACGCAGCGTCCAGATCGGCAGCTGGTGGGACACGCAGACGATCTCCCGGCCCGGTGCGAGCTGCCGGGCCGCGTGCAGCGCACCGAGCATCCGGTGGGCGATGTCGAGGTAGGGCTCCCCCCACGACGGGGTGAACGGGTCGCGCAACAGCCGCCACGCCTGCGGGCGCCGCAGCGCGCCGTCGCCGACGGCGAACCGCTTGCCCTCGAACAGGTTCCCGGCCTCGATCAGGTTCTCGTCGGTGCCGATCGGCACGTCGTGCGCCTCGGCGATCGGGCCCGCGGTCTGCTGGGCCCGCTGCAACGGGGAGGCGACGACGGCGGCGACGTCGTTGGCCCCGAGGTACTGCGCGACCGTCTTGGCCTGTGCCTCGCCGTGGTCGGAGAGCCGGTAGCCGGACCTGCGGCCGTAGAGCACCCGCTCGGGATTGTGCACCTCGCCGTGGCGGAGCAGGTGCACCACGGTCACCGGGCCGGTCGGCGCCGGGCTGGTCCGGTCGCCCACGGCTCAGGCCCCGTCCGGGCGGGTGGCGGCGGCCGCCGCCCTCGCCCCGGCGGCCAGGCCGACCTCGATCCGGGCGAACGCGTCGTCGTCCAGCGCGGTGGAGACGAACCACGCCTCGAACGCCGAGGGCGGCGGGTAGATCCCGTGGTCGAGCAGGGCATGGAAGAACGCGGGGTAGCGCCACGTCTCGGCCGACCTCGCGTCGGCGTAACCGGTGACCGGGGCGTCGGTGAAGAACGGCGAGAGCATGGTCCCCGCGTACTGCACGGTGTGCCCGACGCCCTCCCGGTCCAGCGCGGCGGTGATCAGCGAACCGAGCCGGTCGGCGTTGGCCTGCAGCGTGGCGTAGGCGGCCTCGTCGGCGTGGCGCAGCGTGGTGAGGCCGGCGGCGACGGCCACCGGGTTCCCGGCGAGGGTGCCCGCCTGGTAGACCGGACCGGCCGGCGCGAGGAACGACATGTGCTCGACCGAGCCGCCGAACGCGGCGGCCGGCAGCCCGCCCGACATCACCTTGCCGAAGGTGTAGAGGTCACCCGCGACGCCGTCGCAGCCGAACCAGCCCTGGCGCGACGCGCGGAACCCGGTCATCACCTCGTCGATCACCAGCAGCGCGCCGTGCGCGTGGCAGAGGTCGCGCAACGCGGCGTTGAACCCCTCGACCGGCGGGACGACGCCCATGTTCCCCGGTGCGCCCTCGGTGATCACGCAGGCGATGTCGGCGCCGCGCTCGGCGAACACCGCGCGCACCGCGTCCAGGTCGTTGTAGGGCACCACCACCGTGTCCGCCGCCTGCGCGCCGGTGACGCCGGGGCTGGTCGGCAGCCCGAGCGTGGCCACCCCCGAGCCCGCCTCGGCGAGCAGGGCGTCGACGTGGCCGTGGTAGCAGCCGGCGAACTTCACGATCACCGGGCGGCCGGTGATGCCGCGGGCCAGCCGGATCGCGCTCATCGTCGCCTCGGTGCCGGAGTTGACCAGTCGGACCTGCTCGACCGGGGTGCGGTCGACGATCTCGGCGGCCAGGTCCACCTCGCCGGGGGTCGGGGTGCCGAACGACAGCCCGTTCGACGCTGCCGCCCGCACCGCCTCGACAACGGCCGGGTGCGCGTGCCCGAGGATCATCGGCCCCCAGGACGACACCAGGTCCACATAGCTCGCGCCGTCGGCGTCGGTCAGCTCGTAACCCTGCGCCGAGACCATGAACCGCGGCGTGCCACCGACCGAGTTGAACGCCCTGACCGGGGAGTTCACCCCGCCCGGGATCAGTTCGGCCGCCCGCTCGAAGAGGCGGGCGGACTCCTTCGGGTCGGGATTCTGCGCACTGCTCACCGGGCCAGTCTCGCAGCCCTCACCCGGCGCGCCGTGCGGCCCCGACCTTGCGCGACGCATACCACTCCTTGGCGGCCCGGCCGTACAGCAGCACGACGCCGGTCGAGGCGATCGCCAGGATCGCGACCGCGAACACCGGGATGCTCGGCGCCATCAGCAGCAGCAGGGGCAGCCCGTAGACCGCGGTCAGCACGGCCAGCGCGAGCCGCGCCCCCGGCCGGCCGAGGAACGCGACCACCGCGAGCGCGGCGTAGACCAGCGCCAGGACCAGGAAGACCCCGCCCATCACCCGGACCAGCTGGGTCAGCTGGTCCATCGTCACCCCGGCCTGGGCCATCACCGACTCGAGCTCGGCGCGCGGGACGCCGGCCTGGTCCAGGGCGGCCTGGTCGATCTCCGCGGCCATCGCGGTGGCGCCCATCAGCACGAACGGCAGCGCCGCGGCGATCAACAGGATCAGTGCGGTGACCACCTGCCGCGGCCGGGCGACCGGCGCCGTCCCGCCCGGGGCGAGTCCCGCCGGGGGCTGGCCCCAGCCCTGCGGGGCGCTCCCGGTGTTCCACTGCGGGCCGGGCTGCTGCGCCGGGGCCGGGGCGGCGGGCGTCCAGCCGTTCGGATACGGGTTCTGCGGGTACTGGGGGTAGTGCCCGGTCGACGGGCCGGGCCGGTAGTACTGGGGTGCGCCCTGCTCGCCGGGGTTGCTGCTCACGTCCACCACGGTAGCCGGACGGGTGTCCGGTTTGCCACGTTCGGCGGTACCGCGGGCAGGTGGTGTCGCGCCGTCAGCGGTCCAGCCAGCCGGCGACCTCGGTCGCCCAGTAGGTGAGGATCACGTCGGCACCGGCCCGGCGGATCGACGTGACCGTCTCCAGGACGGTGCGCTCCCGCTCCAGCCAGCCCTGCGCCACCGCGGCCTCGATCATCGCGTACTCGCCGGAGATCTGGTACGCCGCGACCGGCACGTCGGCGGCGTCGGCCACCCGGGCCAGCACGTCGAGGTAGGCCAGCGCCGGCTTGACCATCACCATGTCGGCGCCCTCGTCGAGGTCCAGTGCCAGCTCGCGCAGCGCCTCCCGGGCGTTGCCGCCGTCCTGCTGGTAGGTCTTGCGGTCACCGCGCAACTGGGAGTTCACCGCCTCCCGGAACGGCCCGTAGAACGCCGAGGCGTACTTCGCCGTGTAAGCGAGGATCCCGGTGTCGGCGAACCCCGCGTCGTCCAGCGCCTTCCGGATGACACCGACCTGACCGTCCATCATGCCGCTCGGACCGACCAGGTGGGCCCCCGCCCGGGCCTGCTCGACCCCCATCCGCGCGTACACGTCGAGGGTGGCGTCGTTGTCGACCCGGCCGTCGGCGTCCAGCACGCCGCAGTGCCCGTGGTCGGTGAACTCGTCCAGGCACAGGTCCGACATCACGACGATCTCGTCGCCGACCTCGGCGCGCACGTCGCGCAGCGCGACGTTCAGGATCCCCTCCGGGTCGACGGCGCCGGAGCCGGTCGCATCGTGCACCTGCGGGACGCCGAACAGCATCACCCCACCGACGCCCGCCGACGCCGCCTGCGCGACCGCCTTGCGCAGGCTGTCCCGGGTGTGCTGCACGACACCGGGCATCGACGAGATCGGCACCGGGTCGGTGGCGCCCTCGCGGACGAACATCGGCAGCACCAGCTGGCGCGGCCGCACCTCGGTCTCGGAGACCAGCCGCCGCATCGCGGGGGTGGTCCGCAGGCGGCGGGGACGCTGCGCCGGGAAAGCCATTGGCCCAGGGTAGAGCGCAGCCGCGACGGCCCCGCCGCGCCCCGCCGCGCCACCGGCTCGCCCCGCCGCACCGCACCGCCCTGCCCCGCCGCGCCCTGCCGCCCCGCGCCGTCCTGCCGCACCGCGCCGCCGGACTGCCGCGCCCCGCCCCGCCACCGATTTGCCTCCGCCGCGGCACATCTTCCCCGTGCGCCGAGATGCACCTGAGGCCATCCAGTCCGCGACCACGGTGGCCGCGTCCGGCTGCCCGGCGGCGATGTTCTCCGCGCCGGGCGCGACGGACCGATCGAGCTGATCTCCAACGTGGACTCGGCGATCAACCGGGAGTGGATGCAGGCCGCCTGCATCAGCATCACCAACACCCTCGGTG